>JBOHCK010000526.1:0-3029 GCA_050698755.1 Streptosporangiaceae bacterium
GGGTCGAACAGGTCCTGGACGCGGATCCCGACCCGGGCCATCTTGTCGCCGTAGGCCGGGCCGATGCCGCGGCCCGTGGTCCCGATCCGCGCGCTGCCCAGGTAACGCTCGGTCACCCGGTCCAGGGCCCGGTGGTAGGGCATGATCAGGTGCGCGCTCGCGGAGACCAGCAGCTTCCCGCAGTCCACCCCCCGCGCGCTCAGCGCGTCGATCTCGTCGATCAGTACCTGCGGGTCGATCACCACGCCGTTGCCGATCACCGGGACGACCTCGGGGGACAGCACGCCGGACGGGAGCATGTGCAGCGCGTAGCTCTCCTCGCCGATGACGACCGTGTGGCCGGCGTTGTTGCCGCCCTGGTAGCGCACCACGTAGTCGACGCGGTCGCCGAGCAGGTCGGTGGCCTTGCCCTTGCCCTCGTCGCCCCACTGGGCGCCGACCAGAACGATCGCGGGCATCGGCGCGTCCCTTCTGCCGGTGCGGGCCCTGCATGTTGAAGCACCTGCATGATGAAGCCCCTGCTCAGGCGCAAGCGCGGCAGGGGCTCTTGCGATCCGAGATTACCCGCAAAACCGGCGTGCTCGCGAACAGCGACACGCGAGCACCGCTAGGCCGGCGGGCGGGCCGCGAGCTCGGCGTCGAGTTCCCCGGCGGCGGTGGCGCTGCTGTCGCGCAGGAAGTCGTGGCAGCGCCGCGCCTCGTCGTCCTCGCCGATGGCGCCGGCCGCCGCGCCCAGCGCGTGCAGTGACCGCAGGAACCCGCGGTTCGGCTCGTGCGCCCACGGGATCGGGCCGTGCCCGTGCCACCCGGCCCGGCGCAACTGGTCCAGGCCGCGGTGGTAGCCCGTCCGCGCGTACGCGTACGCGGCGACCGCGTCGTCGCGCCAGAGCGCCTGGACCGCCAGGGCGGCCCAGGCCGCCGGGTATGCCGGGAATCGCGCCGCCACCTCGGCGGGCGAATCGTGGGCCTCCCGCAGGGCCACCGCCGCGTCCTCGTCCTCCGGCAGGTACACGGGCGCGGGCCCGCCGAGCAGGTTCTCTCGTTCCATCGCCGTCCCTACGACAGGTGATGCCCGGCGGACATGAGGTCCTCGCAGGCGTGGGTCACCCGGGCTGCCATGCCGGCCTCGCCGGCCTTGCCGTAGCTGCGCGGGTCGTAGTCCTTCTTGCTGCCGACGTCGCCGTCCACCTTGAGCACCCCGTCGTAGTGCGCGAACATGTGGCCCGCGATGGGCCTGGTGAACGCGTACTGGGTGTCGGTATCGATGTTCATCTTGACCACGCCGTAGGAGATGGCCTCCCTGATCTCCTCAAGCGCCGACCCCGACCCGCCGTGGAAGACCAGGTCGAACGGCTTGTCCTGGCCGTACTTCTGCCCCACGGCGTCCTGGATGTCCTTGAGGATGGACGGGCGCAGCTTCACGTGCCCGGGGGCGTAGACGCCGTGCACGTTCCCGAACGTCGCGGCCAGGATGTACCGGCCCCGCTCGCCGAGCCCGAGCGCCTCGGCGGTGGCCAGGGCGTCTTGCGGCGTGCTGTACAGCTTCTCGTTGATCTCGCCGACGACCCCGTCCTCCTCGCCGCCGACCACGCCGATCTCCATTTCCATGATGGTGTGCGCGGCCGAGCACTCCTCCTCCAGATCGGCGGCGATCTGGAGGTTCTCGGCCAGCGGGACCGCCGAGCCGTCCCACATGTGCGACTGGAACAGCGGCTCCTCCCCGCGCTCTACGCGCCCGCGGGAGATCGCCACCAGCGGGCGCATGTACCCGTCGAGCTTGTCCTTCGGGCAGTGGTCCGTGTGCAGGGCGATATGGATGGGGTACCTGGCCGCCACGACGTGCGCGAACTCGGCCAGCGCGCTGGCGCCGACCACCATGTCCTTGACCGAGCCCGACAGGTACTCGGCGCCGCCGGTCGAGACCTGCACGATCCCGTCGCTGCCGGCGTCCGCGAACCCCTTTAGCGCGGCGTTCAGGGTCTGGCTCGATGTGACGTTGATCGAGGGGTAGGCGAAGCCCCGCTGCTTGGCCGCATCAAGCATCTGGGCGTAGACCTCGGCGGTCGCGATAGGCATGACGCTGACTCCCTTTGAGCCTTGTGACGAGGGGCCTTGGGCCCAACTCTAGACATGAAGCACGGATTAAGATGCACCAGGCATGGCCGGGCATGCGGTACAACAGGAACCCTATGGAGAGCTTTCTCACCTCGGCGGGGTACGCCGCGCTTATCATATTCGGCTTCCTCGAGGCGGCCTGCATCCCGATCTCCTCGGAGATCACGTTCGGGTTCGCCGGGGTGCTCGCTTACCAGGGCCATCTCAACCTGGCCCTGGTCATCATCATCGGCTCGCTCGCCGAACTCGGCGGGTCCTACGCCTCGTACTGGGTGGGCCGGCTGGGCGGCAGGCCGCTCGTGGACAGGATCGGCCGCTACGTCCTGGTCACCCAGTCCGACGTCGACCGCGCCGAGCGCTTCCTGGCCGGCCGCGGCGCCTGGGCCGTCCCCGTCGCCCGGATGCTCCCCTTCGTCCGCGCCTTCACCTCCATCGTGGCCGGCCTGATCCGGATCCCCGCGGGCCGCTTCGGGGTGCTCAGCCTGATCGGCACGGTCATCTACGCGGCGGTGCTCTCCTCCATCGGGTACGGGCTGGGCAGCGCCTGGCAGCGCATCAGCCACGGCCTGACCGTCGCCGGGTACGCGATCTTCGCCATCGTGGTCATCGCCGTCGTCGCCTTCGTCGTGTACCGCCTGCGCCAGTTCCGCCGCGAAGACGCCGCGAACCGGGCCGCGGGTACCCCCGGCCAGCCGCCGTCACGGCCCGGGGCGCACCGGGCGCACCGGTCAGACACCCAGGTCTGACAGGGTAAACGCGGCGCGGAACGCCAGGCCGCGCTCGGTCACCCGCTCCCTGGCCCCCCGGTCCACCACCACGGCCACCCCGACCACCTCCGCGCCCGCCTCGCGCAGGGCACCGACGGCGGTCAGCGAGGAGGCCCCGGTCGTCGACGTGTCCTCGACGGCCAGCAC
>JBOHCK010000527.1:0-3015 GCA_050698755.1 Streptosporangiaceae bacterium
TGCTGTCAATGTCGCCGTGGCGCGGAACACCGATCATCGAGCCGACCGCGTTCGCCGCGAAGATCGACGCAATGCGCAGGCACGCACGCCGACGACACAGATAGATGCTGAATTGCCGAGTTCCCCTTATTAGTTAATCAAGGCGGCGCCTGCGGCGCCGCTGGCCCGGCGTCAGCGCCGCCGCTCTGCCTTGGCGGCCCGCGCGGCGCACGCCGGGCCATGCCAGGCAGGTCTACAGATCAAGACCGCTCACACAGCACTCACGGCTGCACGGCGCAAAGCCGTCTTCCTCGGCCGGTCATTGTCCAGCTCGCGGCCACCGCGTCAAGGGCGGCCCTGCGGGCCGTCGCTTCGCGCAGACCCTTGACCCGGCGTCCACTCACCTAGTCTGGGCGGCTATCAGGAAGACGGGGAGGCGTAGGAGCCGCCACGACTTGCCTGCGGGTCCGCGATGATAGCCAAGGTGACGACAAGACCTCCAGCCTCGGTTCTTGCCGCTTTCGATGTCGACGCGGCGCTGCTTCGGCCTCTGCACAGTGGTCAGGGGATGGCATGGAGTGCTGGGGAACTGGTCCTCAAGCCGCTCGACATGACGCTGGACGCCCTGGTGTGGCAGGAAGCGGTCCTCAGCGACATCACCGAGGAGGGGTTCCGCCTGGCGCGACCGATACGGACCCGCGCTGGCAAGCTCGTCGTAACTGGCTGGAGCGCATGGCAGCGCCTCGCCGGGCAGCACCTTCCGGGTCGCTGGGCTGACATCGCCGCGGTTGGTGAGCGCTTCCATCGGGCAAGCGCTCACATCCCGCCGCCGCCATGGCATCAGCGGCGAACCGACCCCTTTGCCAGGGCCGACCGGGCCGCCTGGGAAGCCGAGGCCCTGGCGCCCTTCAGGTCGTTGCCGGTGATCGACCAGCTCGGCGCGCTACTCCAGCCCGTGCACGGGCGTGGCCAGTTGATCCACGGCGACCTCTCCGGCAACGTGTTGTTCCACCCCCATTTGTCACCTGGGATCATCGACCTCTCCCCGTACTGGCGTCCCGCGCTGTTCGCCACCGCGGTTATCGCCGTGGATGCGATGGTCTGGGAAGGCGCAGATCATCGCGTCCTCGGCATCCTCCACGGCCACCCCGACGCCCCTCAGCACCTCATCCGCGCCGCTATATTCCGGGTGATCATGGACCAGCTCTGCAACCCGCAGCGACACGAGCCGCCGCTATGGTGGCCATCACTGCTCCACGTCACCGCCCACCTTTGCCGGCTCGCCGCCAGCACCCAATAAGCGGGTCAACCCGCCCGAAGTAGAGCTGGGACACACCGCCATAGCGCAAGCCGCGCTGTCCTCGCTTGACTCCAATGACGCCAAGCCATGATCTTCGTGCCATTAGCGTGGCATTAGCAGCGGAAGCCCGAGAGTTCGCGATTTCTGAAGGTGGTCAGGTCGCGGTGCGGCGGCGGGTTCGCCGAACTTGCCTGCCGGGTGTGGCCTTCGAGTGGGTCAGCTGCCGGTGAAGGCTCTGAGCTGGCCGAGGTGGCCTTCGTCGGGCAGCCCGTTGGCCAGGTGCCAGATGGCCAGGAACAGACGGCGGGCGGCCAGCAGCGCGGCCTGGTGCTCTTCGTAGCCGGGGGGCAGCGGGCGCACCGTCTGGTAGCCGTCGAGCAGGACCTGGTGCAGGTCCTCGGGAATGTCGACGGCCACGATCGCCAGGTCGAGGGCGAAGTGACCCCACGAGGCGCCATCGAAGTCGATCGGCCGGGCCTGTCCGTGGTGGTCCAGGACATTGTCCAGGCACAGGTCGGCGTGGACCAGCCCGTACCCTGCCGGGTCCTGGCCCAGGAGGGCGAGCACGGCGTCGACTCGCCCGGCTGTCTCGGCCAGGAGGCTCCGCGCCGCCGGGTCAGCGGGCCGCCGGGCCAGCTGGGCGGCGTGCCAGGTTCCCGCCCAGGTCAGGTACCCGATATCCAGGACCGGTCGTGTGAACCCGGGCGGCGTGCGGAATCCCCGGGCGTGCTGGTGGAGCGTGGCGATCACCCGGCCGAGGTCCGCGACCAGCCGCCGGGACGGCCGGGAGCCGCAGGGCCGGCCCTGGACCCAGGTGAACGCGATGCAGCGTGCTCCGTCTGGAAGTCCGGACGTGGCCGTCCGGGTGCTGAACCGGGCCAGCGGGACGGTCAGGCTGGTGTCGCAGGCCAGCGCGGCCAGCCAGGCCAGCTCGGCGTCGAGCTCGGCGTCGCTGCGGCCGCCGGGCGGGCAGACCCGGACGACCAGGCGCTCACCGTCGGCGGTGTCGCAGCGGAACAAGTGGTTGTCGTGCTGTCCCATCCAGCGCAGCCGCTTGACCGCTATGCCTTGCTGGTCCAGCGCAGCCCGGGCCAGGTCCCGGAGCTGGCCGGTGAACGGGCGTGCGCAGCGGTCCATGCCTTGAGTATCTGTCCTGGATCAGCGGGCCGCCTGCGTGCCAGGCAGCGAGCCTGGCCAGTGTACGAAGCCATGCCCTGCACGGTGCGGGCGGTCACCAGGCATATTCCAGCTGCCGCTGGACAATGCCTGCCCTGCGTGAACGGCTGTGGAATGTCGGCCCTGGCTTGTCAACCTGATTTGGATCTGGCTCTGGCACGAATGCCGGCGCCGTAGCGCACCCGGAACAGGACCGGGTCGACCATGGCCTTGTTCGAGAAGGCGGACATGGGCTGGGAGTCGATCGCGGTGAACAGGCGGCGCACCTCGTCGTCGGTGAACACGTACGGGGGCTGGTGACGGATCCGGGCCCGGGGCGCCGCGGCCGGGATGAAGGCGTCCCAGCCGATCGCAGCCGCTCAGTGTCAAAGCGCAGGTAGTAGGCCTGGGTCGTGTCGCTTGAGGCGTGCCCGAGCACGGCTGACACCACCGGGACCGTCACCCCGGCCGGAAGATCTCCCTCATCAGCGAAAACGCAGACAGGACCACCGGAAGCAGGGTAGGAAGGCACAGAGGCTCCTTGCGAAGAAGAGCAGATCTTAGACAATCCCTCTTCTAGC
>JBOHCK010000528.1:0-3008 GCA_050698755.1 Streptosporangiaceae bacterium
GGGGACAGCCGAGTGAAGAGCCGGTCTTGCTACGATCTCTCTTCGATGCCGCTTTTGACCTTCCCGTCGCGGACGCGCACGTGAGAGCGCGACCTGCGAGAACACCGTCGTTGATCTTCGTTACCCCAGATAACCGACGACGCGATCACCCTGATCCACGACACCAGCCGCGGCCTGCCCCGGACCGCCAGCAACCTCTGCGTCGCCTCACTGATCGCCGCCTGCGCCGCAGGGCACGCCATCGCCGACCAGGCCGCCGCCCGCACCGCCATCACCGAGGTCACCGCGACACCCTGAGCACCAGCCGCGACACCCCGGGCACCACCCAGCCCCGCCGGAACCCATCCGGCGGGGTTTTCCACAGTCAGGACATCCCCAAGATCAGCGTCGCGGACATCCTCAAGATCAACGCCGCGCAACACCGGGGCGTTCGCGGACGGCCTTGCGGGTGCTGATCTTCTCTTCGTAGATCCGGCCGGCTCCGGCGGCCTCCAGGGCGTCGCGCTGGAGCTGGGCGTCCTGGCCGTCCGTGCTGACGCGGGCGAGGCCGATGAGATTCCGCTCCCCGCCCCGGAGGTCCTCGACGGTGTAAGCGGGGGCGGTGGCTGCAGTCTGTGTCATATCTTTAGTGTCTCAGAACCGTCTCATAACTTCTGGTGTTCTGAGTGAGTTTTTAGCCGGGTTTTGAGACAGAAAACTGCCATGATCAGGTGCCCGCGGACCCCGTCTCATAAATGAGGGGTTTATAGACGCCAGATTTCAGCCTCCGGCTCCTCCGGCAACCTAACCGTGATGTCCTGGCGCGGGCCAGCGGTCGCCAGCTTCAGCTCGCCCGCGATCTCGCACGGCAATAGAGTGCCGGGCTTGTCTCGTCAGGGTTTCGTGCCGGCGTGCGGGCTTTGGCTGCCGGCCTTGTCCGTCGCGTCGCGCGCATGTCGTCCGGCGAGTTCGGTGAAGTGGTCGAGCGCGGGGGATCGGGCGGCCGATCGGATGATCAGCTGGAGGGTGCTGGTGGCGGCGGGGTCGGTGAGAGGCCGGTAGGTGAGGCCGGCGGGGCGGAAGGCCTGGGTGGATTCGGGTACGACGGCGATGCCCATGCCGGCCGCGGCGAGGCCGAGGGCGGTGGTGAACTGCAGCGCGGTCAGCGCCGGCCGCAGGTCGAAGCCGGCCGCTTCGCATAGTGCGGCGATGGCACCGTAGAGGCCGGGCACGCGGGACTGCGGCAGCACGATGAACGCTTCGCCGGCGAGGTCGGCGGCTGTGAGAGGGCCGCGGGAGGCGAGCGGATGCTGCGCGGGCAGGGCCACCACGAGGGGTTCGTGCAGTAGCTCGACCGCGGTGGCGCCGGCCGCGTGGATGTCGGCTGGCGGGGCGTCGCGTCCGATGCCGACGTCGAGGTGTCCTTCGCGGAGCGCCTGCAGCTGAACGGCTGTGGTCATCTCGTGCAGTTCAAGCCCGACGTGCGGGCGGCTGGCGCGGAACGGGCGGAGTATTCGCGGGAGGATCCCGAACGCGGCCGAGTTCACGAACCCGGCCCGCAGCAGCCCGGTCTCGCCGGCGGCGACCCGGCGCATCCGCCCGGCGACCTCGTCGGCCTGCCGCAGGAGCCGCCGGGCGTCGTCGAGCAGCATCCGCCCGGGTTCGGTGAGGTCGACGCGCCGGGTGGTGCGGTCGAACAGCCGTACGCCGACGTCGCGCTCAAGCACCCGGATCTGCTGGCTGAGCGCCGGCTGGGCGATGTGCAGCCGGGTCGCGGCCCGGCCGAAGTGGCCCTCCTCGGCGACGGCGACGAAGTATCCCAGGAGCCGCAGGTCCATCCCAGTGCCATCCATAGGCTAGAGATATCGATTATGCATTATTAAGTATTTCACATTGCTTAGTCGCCGCCGTAGCGTTCAGGCAAGCGAACGGGAGCATCTCGTTCCTGGATCTGGCTGGAGGCGCTGTGAGCGCTGTGCCGACGGGCTCCCCGGTGACGATCGAAAACGCGCCGCTGTCGCGTTTCCACAAGCGGCTGACGTTGTTCTCCTCCGGGGGGCCGTTCCTGGATGGTTACATCCTGGGCATCAGCGGCATCGCCCTGGTGCCGCTGACCCGCCAGTGGCACATCAGCACCTTGTGGTTCGGGCTGCTCGGCGCCTCCGCCCTGATCGGCGTGTTCATCGGCGGGGTGGTGTTCGGCTACCTCACCGACCGCATCGGCCGCCGGCTGATGTACATGATCGACCTGACGGTCATCGTCGCCTGCTCGGTCGCGCAGTTCTTCGTCACCGACGTGGTACAGCTGTTCGTCCTGCGGCTGCTGATCGGGATCGCCATCGGCGCCGACTACCCGATCGCGACCGCGCTGGTGACCGAGTTCGTGCCGCACCGCTGGCGGGCGAAGCTGGTCGGCGGGCTCAACGCCATGTGGTTCGTCGGTGCGACGGTGGCGTCATTCGTCGGCTATGCCCTGCTCAACGTCGACGGCGGGTGGCGCTGGATGCTGCTGTCCTCGGCAGTCCCCGCCGCGGTCATCATCATCGGCCGGGTAAACATGCCCGAGTCGCCCCGCTGGCTGGCCAGCAAGGGGCGGCGGGCTGAGGCGCTGGCGGTGCTGCGCGGCCTGCTCGGCCCGCAGGCCACCCTGGATGACCTGCCCGAGCCGGAGCAGAAGACGACGTTCCGCCGGGTGGTGCAGGCCGGCTACCTGGGCCGGACCGTGTTCGTCACCGTGTTCTGGACATGCACCATCGTGACCCTGTTCGCGATCTACGCCTTCGGTCCCCAGATCCTGCAGTTGCTGCACCTCGGCAGCGGCAACGAGTCCAACCTCGGGTACGGGCTGATCAACGTGTTCTTCCTGGCCGGCAACATCGTCGCCCTCGCCGTGGTGGACCGGCTCGGCCGCCGCCCGCTGCTGATCTGGGGGTTCGCGATCTCGGCCGCCGGGCTGCTGTTCCTCGGGGTGTACCCGGCCGCGCCGGTGTTCGCGGTGACGATCGCCTTCGCCGTCTACGCGGTCTTCA
>JBOHCK010000529.1:0-3000 GCA_050698755.1 Streptosporangiaceae bacterium
GTGACGATCTCATGTATTTGCTCCGGGATTCGGGTCGATGGGGCCGATGCCGGGGATCTCGCCGGGCCGGCCGGCCAGGTCGAGCAGGGTGGCCAGCGGGGTTGTGAGGTTGACCCGGCCGGCGAACCCGGCCGGTAGCCCGCCGGCCCGAGAGCCTGGCGCCGGCGGCGGGCCGTCTGGCCCGGCCGGCCCCGGCGGTCCTGATCCATCGTCGCCTGGGCCGTCGTGGCCGGTCCCGGCGGCCGGGCGGGGGCGGGAGTCCTTGTCGAGCAGGAGGTCCAGGTGGGCCGGGCCCTGAGTTCGTCCATATCACCGGCTAGGCCGGCCTTCTTGAGCTGCCGCGCCCACCAGTTGATCCGCTGGTCGGCGGCGAGCACCTCAGCGGGTGGCAGTTCCCGCCCGACGAGGGCGGCGTTGCCGGAGTCCTCGGCCCACCGTTCGACCCGGGCGTCCTTGGCGGCTTCCTCGCGGCGTTTGCGGGCCGCCTCCGGGGCGACCTGCATGACGGCCCGCGCGATCGCCGCCCGCAGCCCGCCCGGGGTCAGCTTCCCGGCCCGGGCCAGCACGAGCGCCTCGGCGGCGCGGGCCTGGCCGGGGTCCAGCGTCCGGGCGGCGTCGGCGATGATCCGGGCCTTGCTTACCCGCAGGGTCCCGTCCCGGAACGCGGCCCGGGTCCCGGGCAGCTTGACCTCCAGATCCGAGGCCAGGGCCAGGGACAGCTCGTCCGCAGTGAACTCATCCCAGGCCGCGGGCATCCGGGCCGGGCCCTGCAGCGGGCAGTCCGCCGCGGGGCGGCGCCGGATGAATTCGGCGATCGCGGCGTGCTTGCGGGCGGCCATGTGGGCCTCGGCCCGGTCCCACGCGCAGATCGCCCCGACGAGCTCGTCGTCGCTGGCCCCCTCATACCGGTCATCCGCTCCGGCCGCGTCGGCGGCGAACAGGGCCAGATCCACCCCGCCAGGCGCGGCATCCAGGACCATCCCGGTGGCAAACGCCCCGGCCGGCCCCGGGTACTCGCCGGGGAAACCCTCCGCTGAGCCGGGCTGGCCCGGGCCGTGCCGGCCCAGGGCCGCGCCGATCGCGGCCAGCGCCCCGGTCGTCCCCAGCCGGGCGGCCACCGCCGCCACGCGGGTTTACGGCCGCCGTGACCGTGAAAACTCTGCGTAGCCGAAGGCCAATCATCAGATCGCGATGAGCAAGATGCCGAGCGCGGCGATGGCTAGCCCGGCGCGCTGGATCCAGCGCAGCCGCTCACCGAGCACGACCCGGGCCAGCAGCACAGTCACCCCGGGGTAGAGCGAAGCCATCACGACCGCCAGGCCGAACATCCCGGTCCTGGTGGCCGCCACGTAGCAGATGTTCGCGACGACGTCGATCACGCCCGCGAACGCGGCCGCCAGCAGGAGCCTGCCGTCAGCGCCGCGCGTCTGCAGGCCGCGCCGGAGCACCAAAGCGGTGGCCAGGACCGCCACCAGCTCGCCGATCCGGCCGGCCGCGACCGGCCACACCGCGCCGGACTGCCCCGCATTGCGAATGAGGAGGAAGAACAGGCCGAACGCCGTTCCCGACGCCATCCCGTAGGCAATCGCCCGGCCCGGGCGGCCCGGGCCCCGCGTGGTACCAGTGTCGCCCGCCGAACTGGCCAGCACGATGGCGACCAGGCACAGCAGCGCGCCCGCGTAGATCCCGGCTCCAGGCCGCTCGCCCCAGGCCAATGCCACCGCGACCGGCAGGACCGTAGAGAGCAGCCCGGATACCGGCGCGACCACGCTCATCGGCCCGGTGGCCAGGCCGATGTAGAAGATGATCAGGCCCAGCCCGCCGACCACGCCAGCGCTGAATCCCCAGGCCAGCCCGGTCAGCGTCGCGGCGCCCGGCGCCGTCAACGCCGCCACGGCGAGGGCGACAATCGCTCCCGCGGTCTCGGCCAGCATGAGGACAGTCAGCACGTGCACCCGGCGGGTGGCCATGCCCCCGATGAAGTCGCCGCCGCCGTAGAGCGCGGCCGCGGCCAGTCCGAGCAGGATCACCATGACCTTCACCTCCGATGGCCCCTCGACAGTGACCAACAAATTAAGTTTACTAGTCATTACAAGACTGGTCAAAGTCTTTAAGGAGTCACAAAGAGAAGGTGCCGACGGCCGCACCAGCAGCTCACCCGGGCCTGAACTGGCCCGGCATCAACCAGCAGGAGGTGCCCAAGGTCAACCAGATCCTCTCCGGCGCCGTTCCGGGACACCATCCAGCGATGAGCGACAGTGAGCAGATCATCGGGTGGTGCAGCTCGCGTGATCCCGGCCCTGGCTGCGGCGTGAGCCAGGCCCTAACTCCGGCCTGAGCCAGCCCGCCCGGGGGGCGCGGCGGCGGCGGACGCAGAAAACGCGGAACCCCAGGCCTACGCCCGGTCCCGCATCCGCCCTTCGTAAGCGGCGAACGGCTCTAGCCCGACCTCCGCGCGGCGCTCGTCCAGGTGTTCCGGATCCTCGATCGGGTACGGCGCCAGCTCGCCGCCCTCAGAGGTGAACTGCGTCCCGTACAGCTGGGGCTGCCCGGCGTGGACCCGTACCCGATCCTCCAGGTAGGCCAGGTGCGCCGGTGACGCCTCGCCCGCGGCGACCGCCGAACGCAGCGCGTCGAGGAACGCCTGCTGCAGTCCGGGATCCCGGTCGGCGTGCTGGGCCAGCAGCTCGGCGACGAGTTCGTCATCCATCCGGGCCCGCGGGCGGCTCGAGCAGGAAATGGACGTCCGTTCGGCGCTTGGCTGGGTCTTCTTCCCAGTCGCCGTAGACCTCCCAGTTCACCCCGGCCGGGGAGCGCGAGTGGTCCGCACACCAACGCTCAAGCGCCGAGTACGCGAGCCCCATGTCCGCGTACTCGCCGAAGTGCGCGGTCATGGCCACCTCGCCCGATGGCGTAGGCACGTGAAGGACTTCGCCGCGATCGGAGAAGTCGGTCAAGGTCTCCACGCCGACGTCCACGGTGAGCGTGCCGCCCGCGCCG
>JBOHCK010000530.1:0-2982 GCA_050698755.1 Streptosporangiaceae bacterium
GCAGCGGGTGGCGATCGCCCGGGCGATCGCCGGCAGCCCGCCGATCGTGCTGGCCGATGAGCCGACCGGCAACCTGGACTCCGGCACCGGCGCGTCGATCCTTGCGTTGCTGGAAGAGCTCAACGCCGCCGGCACCACGATCATCGTGATCACCCATAACCACTCGGTCGCCGCCTCGATCCCCCGTCGCATCGAGGTACTCGACGGCCACATCATCGGCGATACCGGTCCAGCCCCGGCTGCGGCCGGTGCCGGACTGCTGCGGGAAGGACGTTCATGACCATCACGTCAGGCCGGACCACCCCAGCCCGGACCACCCCAGCCCGGACCACCCCAGCCCCGGCCCGGCTGCGCCCGCGCGACCTCGCCGGGCTGGCTATCGTGGGGCTGCGGACTCGCAAGCTCCGCGCCGCGCTGTCGGCGCTGGGGATCGCGATCGGGATCGCGGCGCTGGTGGCCGTCCTGGGCCTGGCCCGCTCCTCCCAGGACCAGCTGCTCGCTGAGATCAGCCACCTGGGCACCAACTTGCTGACCGTCACCAACGGGCAGAACTACGCCGGCCAGCCCGAGGAGCTGCCAGCAGCGGCGCCAGGGATGATCGGCCAGCTGCCCGGCGTCACTGCCGTCCAGTACACCGGAGCGGTCAACGGCATTGATGCGTACCGCAGCCCGCTGATCCCGTCCATCGACACCAACGCGCTGAGCGTGGACGCAGCCAGCCTGGGCCTGCCCGCCGCGGTCGGCACCTCGATGGCCCAGGGTACCTATCTGAACGCCGCCACCGCTCGCGAGCCGGTCGCCGTCCTCGGCTACGGGGCCGCCCAGCTGATGGGCATCGACCGGATCTGGCCCGGGGAGCGGATCTGGGTCGGCGGCAGGTGGTTCTACCTCGTGGGCGTCCTCCGTCCCGTCACCCTGGTCCCGCAGCTCGACACCTCGGTCCTGGTCGGCTTCCCCGCCGCCGGGCAGTATCTCGGCTTCGACGGGCAGCCTTCAGAGGTTTACGTCCGTACCGTCAACACCCAGGCCGCGACGAACCGTGTCGATGGCCTGCTCGGCGCCCAGGCCAACCCGGAAGACCCCAGCGCGGTCGGCGTCTCTCAGCCCTCGAACACCCTGACCGCGCAGGCCGACGCCGCCGGCGCCTTCGATACCCTGTTCCTCGGCCTGGGCGCTGTCGCCCTGCTGGTCGGCGCGGTCGGAGTAGCCAACATCATGATCATCTCAGTGCTCGAACGCCGCCAGGAAATCGGGCTGCGCCGCGCGCTGGGCGCCACGAAAGGCCAGATCCGCATCCAGTTCCTGGCCGAGGCGATCCTGCTGGCCCTGGCCGGCGGAGTCGCCGGGGACATCCTCGGCGGCGCCGCCACCGCCATCTACGCCAACGCCAAGGGGTGGCCGGTAGTCATCCCCCCCGAAGCATGGGCCGGCGGCATCGGTGCCGCCCTCCTCATCGGCGCCCTCGCCGGGCTGCTGCCCGCCATCCGCGCCGCCCGCCTGTCACCCACGCGAGCTCTCTGGACCCTGTGACACCACAAGCATGCTCTGACACCACACGTGGCAATGAGCGGGAACACAGGCGTCGATATCCTGGCATCACATAGCAATATGCCTACGGCTCCGGTAAGCCCGTGTCGCGATTGTGACATTTCTTTGTCATCGGCACGCAGGGTTCCCTCCGCGCCGTCCGGCGGGTTGAGGATGATCCGGTTACCTGGTGAGACGCTATCCGAGTTCATGGTCGCGGGCGTAGCGGATGGCGGTGCCGCGGTCGGCTGATCCGGTCTTGGCGAAGATCCGGTTGATGTGGCTCTTGACGGTGTGAGTGCTGACATACAGGAGACCGGGAGAAACCGTGGGATGGGCCAGGCGGCGACGTCGAATCGCCGAGCCGGGCTGGCGTGTTGCGCGCTATCCCAGGCCGCTCAGCACGAGGTTGATGGCGCTAAGCACGCCACGTTCAGCAGCGTCGATGACCGGCCGGACCGGGCGGTGCGTGCCGAAGCCAGTGGCCCGGCCCGTCCAATAGCCATCGAGTTCGTCCTGCGGCATGAGCTCCAACGCCAAATGGCGCAGCAGCAGATCAGGCGACCCGTCGTCCAGCTCGGTCCAGGACACGAAGACGCCAGCGTCGCGTTGCCGTATCGCTTTCATCTGCAGCCTTCCCACGAAGGCGGCGCAGGCCCTGTACTGCTGATACAGCTGTTCCGGGATATGCGGCCTGACCAGGCTCACACGTAGCCGGAGGCGGTCGAGGCTCGCGGCATGCTGTCCCTCCGTCAGCTGTCCGAGCGAGGCGCGGAAGTCAGGCCGGGTGATGACTTCCGGATACTCGGAGTCAGCCAGGATGTCATACAGGTACTCGACGCCTCCACTCAGGCGCCGCTGCTCTACCAGGCAGCTCCACAGTTCGTTCACTGCCCTGACGCGTTCCTCGTGGACGATGCTGTTCGTGAACAGGCGCCTGACGTCGCCGGAGTTCGCCCTGATGCTGGCGGCGCCCCGGCGAATGAGGATGTCACCTGAGCGGAAGAGCGGCGGCTTGTCGTTCGTGATCTGGCCATCCAGCGCTGCTAGCACGGGCTGGGCGAAGCGACGCCGGAAGTGGATTATCCCGCACCGCTTCTCCTCGTTCGTGCCGGGCTGGACCAGGGTGTGCTCGGCCGCCACCACGATGAAGTCGCCGTCTATGTACTTCTCGATCGCCCTGCGGATGACCGTGGTGTCGATCTTCTCCGCGGCATCCAGGCCGACGTGCTCGTAGTCATCCGTGACGCCGGTGATGATCGTTCCGCCAGCCGGCAGGTTGCAGAAGGCAAGCGCATCTTTCGCGAGGTTGACCCGGGCGGAAGTACTCGCGAGGTTGCCCAGCGTGGCTTTGAAGTCCCATTCATCGCCTTCCCCGCGCACAGACGCCAGCTGCTCGAATGCAAACATTCACGTCCCGGCAACGTGGGGTGTTTGAGTTACTCCTTAGTTGCT
>JBOHCK010000531.1:0-2979 GCA_050698755.1 Streptosporangiaceae bacterium
CCTCCTGTGGCAATCCGCCTACGCCGAGCTGGTCTTTCTGGACACCCTGTGGCCCGATTTCGACCGGCGCCATTTGTGGCACGCCTGCGAGATCTACGCCAGCCGCGATCGCCGGTACGGGGGCGCCGTGCCGAATCCCCTCCCCGCCCCGAACGAGGCCACCGGGACCTAGCCGCCCGCGGGTCACTCGTTCCTGGCCACCTCGGGTCCCGTGATCCGGCGCAGCAGCGGCACCGTCGCGGCGATGACGCCGAGCGAGGCCGCGATCATCAGGTAGTACGGGTCAGCCCGGGGCCCGCCCGGACCTCGACCAGGCCCCGGACGCCCGATGCAGCTCCGGAGCTCCCAACCCCAGCCCCACCCCCAGCCTCGCCGAGCGGCCAGCCAAGCCAGCCAGCCCAGCCCAAGCCAGCCAGCCCAGCCCAAGCCAGCCCAGCCCAGCCCCAGCCTGGGCGAGCGACCAGCCGAGCCCAGCGCAGCCTCGCCGAGCCGAAAATAGTTTCACGACCTCGTTCTCTCCGCAACGCGACTCGCACACAACTGCCCGCGATTTTTCAGCAACAATCTGCGTAACCGTGCGTAGCCTCGCGGGTACCGGGGAAGATAACTGCTGCCGGACCACTGGAACCGAACTCGGGGGAGTTTATTTCGGCTGCCGGCTACTTACGGGTCAGCTTATTCGTTTACCACGCGGTAATTCGGGGGGATTAATGCGTCGCCTTATGGCTCTTATAGTCGTGTGCGCGCTCGCGGTAATCGGGTCGATATTGGGGCACGGCCAGGTCATCTCGGGTATACGTCTTAAGGCCGACGTCCAGCCGGTCAGAATTCCGGTCGCAAACAAACCCGCGAATCGGTCGGCACCTGCCATGAAGACCGTCGAATTCCGCGGCTATACGTTCAAGGTGCCGGCCAACTGGCCGGTTTACCAGCTTAGTAAGGACCCCAGCCAATGCGTTCGCTATGACGTCAACGCGGTTTATCTCGGCACTCCGGGGGCTAACCAGGACTGCCCGCCCGACCTGGTCGGCACGGCCGACACGGTGACCGTCGGCGGCCCGGCCATTCCGGGGGTGCTGATAGTTTCGTCCGCCGCCAATCGGCGCGCGCAGGCGGGAGACCTGCGATCGGGCGCGGACCTGCCGGCCGCGCCAGGCACGATCATGCAGAATCCCGGGCAGCATGAATTCGCCATGTCCATGCCGTCCCACGCCCCCTCGTTCACGGCTACGTACGGGACGGACCCCGGCCTGATCATGAAGGTGTTCGGCAGCTTGCACGCCGTGACCTCCCAGTCCGGCCACGGGACCGGTCCCCTGCAGCCGCGCGGGGGGCCGACGCACCCCGCGAACTGGGGCTTCCCGAGCCCGGTGACCCCGACGACCAGACCGCACATCGTCCCCTCGGTGGTTTACACGCCGCCGGACAACGACCCCTCGCCATCGCACTGGCCGACCCCCTCACCCACCAGGACCACGCCCGCGCCGCACCGGACGATCCCCGTGTCGGTGGTGACGAACCCGCCACCGACCCCGCCACCGACGCAGGCGCCCGCCTCACCGGAGCCGACCGTCACCACCTCGACGGGGACCAGCACACAGGCGCCGGCCCAGGGCGCGCCACCGGTCCAGCCGGGGGCCGGGTTCAGCAACGCCGTGGCCGGGTTCGACACCTGCACCGCCCCGTCAGTGGCGACCATGAAGGCCTGGCGGGCGAAGTACGCCGTCGCCAATATCTACATCGGCGGCCAGGAGATGGCCTGCGACTACGGCAACCTGTCGGCCAGCTGGATCACGGCGGTGGAGGCCATGGGCTGGTCGCTGATGCCGACCTTCGTCGGGCTGCAGGCGCCGTGCAATAGCTACAGCGCGGAGATCAACCCGAGCCAGGCGGCCGCCCAGGGGCGCGCCGCGGCCACCCTGGCCATCTCGGACGCGAAGCAGCTCGGGCTCGGTACGGGGTCGCCCATCTACTTCGACATGGAAGGCTACGACCACACGAATGCGGGCTGTAAGACGGCCGTGCTCACCTTCCTCGACGCCTGGACCCGGCAGCTGGACGCGGGCGATTACGTCTCGGGGGTCTACTCCAGCGCCGACTCGGCGGCGATCGACCTCCAGTCCAACACCACGATCGCCGGACGCGCGCTCGCCGAGCCGCAGGACATGTGGTTCGCGCTGTGGGACAACGCGCTCAACCTGACCGGATCGCCCTACCTGACCGGGGCGGTGTGGCCCCAGACGCAGCGGTCCAAGCAGTACCAGGGCGGACACATCGTTCGCGTCGGCGGGTTCTCGCTCGACATCGACTCCGACCTGGTGGACAGCGCGGTGGTACGCGGATGACGCGAGGTCACGCGTCCGTACCGCGTGAATCCAGTTCGCGATGGCCGGCCAGTGCTCCTAAGCTAGGGTCTCCGGCCGCGGAGGGCGCCGCACCCCCATCCGCGCCGGGATCACCACGGGAATCGCGCCCGTCGCGCCCGCCGACCGCCAGCCGGATGGAGACTTCCGATGCCATTGCGCAGTGACCGCCTCGACGCCGTACAGAGCCTGAGCAAACGACGGGGGTTCGTCTACCCGTCCAGCGAGATCTACGGCGGCCTCCGGGCCTCCTGGGACTACGGCCCGCTCGGCGTGGAGCTGAAGAACAACATCAAGCGCCAGTGGTGGCGCTCCATGGTCACGCAGCGCGATGACATCGTGGGCCTCGACTCGTCCGTGATCCTGGCCCGGGAGGTATGGGAGGCCAGCGGTCACGTCACCCAGTTCGTGGACCCGCTCACCGAGTGCATGTCCTGCCACAAGCGGTACCGCGCCGACCACCTGATCGAGGCCTACGAGGAGAAGCATGGCTACGCCCCGGTCGGCGGCCTGGCCGAGATCGCCTGCCCGAACTGCGGCACCCGGGGCGCCTTCACCGAGCCGCGCATGTTCAACGGCCTGCTGCGCACCCACCTCGGCCCGGTGGAGGACGAGT
>JBOHCK010000532.1:0-2971 GCA_050698755.1 Streptosporangiaceae bacterium
GGTTCTGCGGCAACTACGGGTGCCCGGTGGTGGCCAGGCCGTCGGCGCTGATGCCGCTGCGGGTCGGCTTGCGCACCGGGCGGGTGAGCCTGGTGCCGGACACGATGGTCACCAAGGTCGAGCTCGCGGGCTCGTCGGCCGCTGGGCGGGCGACCGGGGTGCGCTGGGTGCGGATGACCTCAAGCGGGCCGGTGACCGGCGGGGAGAGCGCCGACGTGGTCGTGCTGGCGGCCTCGGCCATCGAGACGGTGCGGCTGGCGCTGCTGTCTTCGTTCCCCGACGCGAGCGGCAAGATCGGGCAGCGGCTGATGCTGCACTCGTTCCTTGACGGCAGCGCGATCTTCCTCGACGAGCGGGTCCACGCCTACCGCGGCCGGTCGACGACCCAGTGCGTGCAGGACGCCTGCGACCCTGATTTCCCCGGCGCACGCGCCTTCGCCAAGGCGAACGGGCTGCCGTACATCCGCGGCGGGATATGGGAGCTCGGCGGCGGCCAGGACCCGATAAGCGAGGGCCAGTCCTACCAGACCCTGCTCGCCTTCGTGCGCTCGTCTCGGCCGTTCGGCACCGAGTTCAAGCAGCTCATGCGGGCCTCGATCCTGCGCGACCGGCTGGCAGGCAGCCAGATGATCGCGCACGACATGCCCTACCTCGACCACACGGTGACCCTGGACCCCGTGGTCAGGGACGTGTTCGGCCTGCCCGTGCCCCGGGTCACCTGGAGCCGGGGGCACTACGAGCAGGTGGCCCAGTCGTTCTACGCACCGAAGCTCAAGAAGATGATGACCTCGGCCGGGGCCGGCGTGGCGCTGGCGGTGCCGGACACCGACAACAGCGGCGGGGTGCCCACCGGGGCTCACATCCTGGGCGGCATGATGATGGGCGCCGACCCGGCCACCAGCGTGACCGACACGTACGGCCGGGTGCACGGCCTGGACAACGTCTACGTCGCCGACGGGGCCAGCTTCGTGACGTCGGGCGCGGTCAACCCGACGAACACGATCATGGCCGTGGCCCTGCGCAACATGCGCCACCTGGCGGGGACGCCGGGGTAGGTTCCCGGCTTATCGCCGGGCTGCTTGCCGCCGAGTTTGCGGCGGTCTTTGTGAGTTCTTTGTGACGATTGCGGAACGACCGCGAGGCCGGCTGATGCCGGGTATCGTCTCGACGGTGAAGAGGACCGCCTGGGTCACTGGGGCGGTGGCTCTGACCGTCTTGGTCGGCTTGGCCGGCTTTAGCGGCGTGGCGAAGGCGCAGCCGGGCACGGCGTCGGCCGCCGGCACCGCGATCACCGCGGCCGAGGACGCCAAGGCGTGCGGGCCGCTGCCCTCGTTCCCAGCGGGAACGGCGGACCAGATCATGGCCGGGAGGCTCACGATCTCGGGCTTCGCCGCGGTGACGTTCGACCCGAAGCGCGACGGCCGCATCAACTGGGCGCAGGACCCGTTCGGCAATCCGACCTGGCTGGTGGATTTCCAGAACGCCCAGTGGATCGAGGCGCTCATCAAGGCCTACCTGGCCGGGGGGCCGAACGCGGACGCCTACCGCGACCGCGCGAAGACCCTGCTGCTCGGCTGGCTGAGCCAGGTGCCCGCCGACAACAGGACCCCGGACACCCTGATCTGCTCCGCCGAGGCGTTCCCCGGCCAGAGCTGGATCGATAACCAGATCCCCGGCCTGCTCCGCTACTACGCCTCGCACTGGGACGGCGCCTTCAACCACGGCCTGAAGCAGAGCCTGCAACTGCTCGGCGCCGGGTGCGCGTACCCGCCGGGTGCCTTCGGCGGCGCGGCGCAGTCGTGGCGGGAGACCGCCCGGGAGCAGATGATCGACTCGTTCGAGCCCAACGCGCTGGGGCCCGCGATCGACGCCCAGGGAGTGACCAACGAGCAGTCGACCGGCTACGCCAACTTCGATTACGGGCTTTGGACGACGGCCGAATCGGACCTGGCCGCCTGCGGCTCCTCGCTGCCGGGCTGGATCGAGTCCCGGATCGCGCTGATGCCGGCGTTCCTGGCCCAGGCGACCCAGCCGGACGGCAAGCTGGCCCAGATCGGTGACACGTACGTGGTCAGCGCGCGCTACCGGGCCGGGACCCCGCTGCAGTACGCCGTCAGCAGGGGGACGTCCGGCACGCCGCCCGCGCAGCGGATCGCGGTGTATTCCGCGGGTTACGTGTTCGGGCGGTCCTCGTGGGGGACGGCCGCGACCTTCGGGGACCAGTCGTTTTACTCGCTGCGCTTCGGGCCAGGCACCGAGATCCACGGTCACGCCGATCATATGGGCCTGACCTACTACGCGGACGGGCGCAACCTGATCGTCGACGCCGGCCACACCGGGTACGAGCAGGACGCGTACCGCTCCTACCTGTTGTCGCCGGAGGCGGCCAGCGACCTGGTCATGCCCGGCGTCCCCTTCGATTCCTCCGCCCCGACCTCCCTGATCCACCAGTCCATCGGCGCGCAGGGCCAGTTCTTCGAGTTCTACGACACGGCGTTCGGCGGGCGGCCACGCTACCGCAGCGTCTACGTCGACCAGGACCCGGACCTGGTGCTGGTCTTCGACCGGGCCTCCGGCGCTTCGAGCTACGAGCAGTTGTGGCACCTGGACCCGGGCCTGTCGGTCACCACAGTGACCCGCTCGTACGCGATCGCCAACGCTTCGGGTACCCAGCTGGAGATCCGCCAGATTCCCCTGCCTGGCCAGGTGATCCCGGCCGGCTCGACGCGCGTGGTCGAGGGGCAGGTCAACCCCTACCAGGGCTGGGTGTCGCACGGCATGCTGCAGCGGACCCGCGCGCCCGTGGTCACCATGAGCCGTTCCGGTTCGAGCGCCGCGATCCTTACCCTGATCGCTCCCACCGCTTCCGGCGTTTCGATCAGCGCCGCCGCCGGCCCCGGTCCGGGGGGCTGGTACCGGCTGCGCGTGGACATCGGCGGCCGCCAGCTGTCGTTCCTCGTCAGCCCCGGCG
>JBOHCK010000533.1:0-2970 GCA_050698755.1 Streptosporangiaceae bacterium
CGCCTGAAGCGACAGCCAGGTCACGCATCGTTTCGGTGTGCGCCAGCAATTCGTGCACCGCGCGGGTTCGCATGGCGAGCACCATCGCTCGTTCGGCTGAATTGATCAGTGAAAACTGGCCGAGGCGGGCCAGGAATTCGGAATCGTCCGCCGCCTGGTCCGGCGGCAGGTCGGCGAGCAGCTCAAGAAGGTACTGAACGAGTGAGGGATCTTCCTGTGGTCCGCCGATTCGGCCAGCGTGCTCAACGAGACCTCCGCAGGCTGGCTCGGGCGGGATGCGCTGGCCAAGATGCCGAACTTCGCCGAGGACTACGTGTGCGACCCGGGCGCACCGCACTACGGCTTCACCTCGTGGGACGACTTCTTCACCCGCCGGTTCCGCCCGGAAGCCCGGCCGGTGGCCTCCCCCGGCGACCCCGACGTCATCGTTAACGCCTGCGAGTCGGCGCCATACCGGCTGAAGTCCGGCGTGCGCCGACACGACCACTTCTAGGTCAAGGGGCAGCCCTACTCCGTGGCGCACATGCTCGCTGACGACCCCTGGGCCGAGGCGTTCGCAGGCGGAACCGTCTACCAGGCCTACCTCAGCTCGCTCAGCTATCACCGCTGGCACAGCCCGGTCGACGGGCGGATCGCGACGGTGGCGCGGTAGGCAGCCTCACGTCCCGGCGGTACTTGGCTCGCCGAAGGTCACGGTGATCTGCTTGAACCCGAGCGACGTGAGCATGCCGGTGAGCATCCCCTCAGTGTTCTTCTGCGCCTGCGCGATGAGCGGGCTCTGCCGGGCGGCGGTCTCGATCTTTTGCTCCGCCAGGACGTAGACCTGCTGCTGACTGTTCGGGTTGCCGGAGAAGAAGTTGCCGATGCGGTTGAACAGGCCTTGTTGTTCGGCGTACACGTACGACTGGGACACGTTCAGCACGGCCGGTTCAAGCTGGGCCCTGGGCAGTTCGATCGTGACCGCGGTCCGGTCCGGGCTGACCGTGATGGCGTTGCCCTTCAGCTGCGAGAAATCGACGAAGGCGATGTCGGTGCCCTGGCCGATGAACAAGGTCTCGCTGCCCGCAAGGAACGACGGGATCAGCGACACCCGCTTGGTGAGGTCCACCACGACCTCGAACGAGCCGCTGGCCGCCTCGTAGCGGCTCAGCGCGGTAATGGACTTGAGCAGGACCGGCTGGCTAGTCACCGTGGTCGTTTCCGCGAACGGGTTCCGCAGCCGCGGGAGCAGGTGAACCGCGGACAGCACCAGGATCGCCACGAGCACGGCGGCGATGACGGCCGCCAGACCGGCCAGCGACCCAACCCTTGGCCTGTGCGCCATGGCCTGTCCTCCGCGTCGATTCGGGGCGGACGTCAACTACCCGGGCCGGTCCAGATAATTCGGGCCGGGCCGCATATTGCGCGTGGCCTGGGAAGCTACACGTGCATGTACAGGTACGGGTTCGGGCGGCGGCGCGAGAGGTTCGACGGCCGCCGGTGGCGGCCGAGATCGCGGGCCGTCGGCTGCCTCCTGTGGGTCGCGCTGCTGATCGTCATCCTCATCGTGCTCGCGCTGGCGTTCGGCGGGTTCCAGAAGGGCAGCAAGTACAGCGGGCTCGGGGCCGGGCCCGCGCAATCGGCCTTGGGCACCGTCGCGGTGGCGGCTCACTAGGCTCCATACGGTGGGGCCTCCGCGGACGAGGCTCCTGGTAGCTCGCCTGCCATGACCAACGCGCGTGAAGTGGTCGCAGCCTACTGGGCCGCGGCCGAGGCCCGGGACTGGGAGGCGTTCGGCGCGCTTGCCAGCCGCGCTCATCTGGTCGAACGCTACTGAGACTCTAAACTGGACGGCTTCGGACGGCCCCCTCATTAGGGAGATCTCAGCGTAACCACGTACACCGTCGAACCACTTCTCGTACACTACGGTCACGTTGGTTGCGCACATCCATGGCGCCTATCCCGCATGTACGTCGTAGCGGAAAGCAACGCGACGCCCGGGGCCTACGGCCGGGTACCGCTTTGGATCCCGGAGGCAGCTTCCTTGGTACGCATGGCCACGCGGGGTGCCCACGCGCGGACCGGGGCGCGGCCCGCCTACGCGGCCAGGACCGTGACGCGGCCCGACTACGCGCCCGGGACCGTGGCGCGGCCCGCCCACGCGGCCAGAACCGCAGGGCGGCCCGCGCACGCGGCCAGCGCCGGACGCCGGACGAGGCGGCGGTGGGTGCTGCTGCTCGTCGCGGGCTGGCTGTGCCAGGCCGGGCTGCGGGTATGGTTCAGCCGGATGCAGGCCTTCCCGCTGGTCGAGCCCGACGAGACCGCGTACCTGATCGCGGCGCGGGTCCTGGCGGGCGGGCCTGCCACTTATTTTTCCGCGTCGACGACGTTGTACCAGGGCGGCTATCCGCTGCTGATCACGCCTGTGTTCTGGTTCGCCCACAACCCGGTGACCGTTTACCGCGCGGTACTGGTCATCAACGCCGCGGTCAGCGCCACGTTGATGCCGCTGGCCTACATGGCCGGGCGGCGGCTCGGGCTGGACCGCCCGGCCGCCTACGGCGTGGCAGCGGTTACCGCCCTGCTCCCGGCCGGGTTCTTCTACACCGAGTACGCGATGGCGGACGCGATCTTCCCGGTCCTGGTGCTGGCCTGGCTGCTGGCCACCCACAGCTGGCTGACCGCCTCGTCTTCGCGGGGACGGTACGCGGCCGCGGCCGGGGGCGCGCTGCTCGCCGGGTACGCCTACGCGGTCCACTCCAGGGGCGACGTGATCGTGGCGGGCTTCGTGGCCGTGGGCGCGCTGGTCGCCTGGCGCCGCCTGGCGCCGCGCGGCACCGTGGCGGCGGCGGCGCTGGCCCTGGCCGCATCGGTCAGCGGCGGCTGGCTGGTGGACCGCTATCTGTCCTCGGTGCTCTATCACGAGGGGGCGCGGAGCCTGTCCGCCGAGGCGGAGAACCGGCTGCTCAGCGTGCACGGCATGACCCACGT
>JBOHCK010000534.1:0-2933 GCA_050698755.1 Streptosporangiaceae bacterium
CGGATCCGGTACTTCCCGGTGCCGGGCCCGTTCACCAGGCGGGTTGGGCGTACCAGCGTCCAGTCGAGCGCGCTGGCCCGCACCACCCGCTCCATCTCCCGGACGTCGGCGAAGGGCCTGGCGAAGATGCGGGGCAAGATTATTTTCACCAACGGATTGGCCTCAGGGTCTTCCCTGATGAACGCCCCTGCTGCCGACACACAGAGCAGCCGGTGCACCCCGTGCTTCACCATGGCCTGGGTCACGGCGGACGCGGCCGCCCCCAGCAGGCCCGGTGTCCTGGTCCCCCGCGGGCCCAGCGCCGACAGGACGGCGTCCGCGCCGGCCACTGCATCGGCGACCGCCGCCGGGTCGGTCGCGTCGCCCGCGGTGACGGTGATCCCGGGACAGCGCGGCACGGGCTTCCGGGCGGCGCGCCAGTACGTGCACCGGGTAAGCGGCGTCGACCGCCAGCTCAGCAGGTGGCCGCCGATCCCGCCGGTGGCGCCGAGGACCGCGAGTCGCTCGTTCATGCCGAGGCTCCTTCCTGGATGGCCGGTGCCCCGCGGGAATCGGTGACGGTTCCCCCGGACGTCTCGCGATGCCGGCCCGCTCCCCTCGGCAGCAGCAGCATCAGCAGGAAGCTCAGGCCGAAGACACCCACCTGGAACCACAGGGTGCGCTCCACCGAGGCGGCGAAGTCGTCGCTGACCGCAGCGCTGCCCGCGCGGGCCAGCACCGGGTGCGCGGCGGCGGGCAGCGCCCGCTGGCCGCCGGGGGTCCGGCAGGCCGCCGGGGTGACCGTGGGGTCGGCGGCGACCAACCGGTCGTGCAGGCAGCCCCGGAACTGGGTGACGATGCGCCCGGCGTAGCTGGCGGGCACGCCGGCCGACACCAGCCCGGTGCGCAGCTGGGGGGCGACCGCGGTGGCGGCCGGCCCGGACTGGCTGCCGAGCATGCCGAAGAAGATGACGCCGATGACCGCGATGCCGATCGAGTTGCCTACCTGCAGGCCGGTGTTGAACACCCCGGACGCCGACCCGGCATCCCGGGGCGGCACGCTGGCCAGCACGATGTCGGCGAGCGGGGCGATCACCGCCCCGAGGCCGAGGCCCGCGGCCACCAGCCAGGGCACCAGATCCCAGGTGGTCACCGCCGCCCCGTAGTGGTGCAGGGTGGCGATCAGGCCGGCCATTCCCGCGGCGATGGCGAGCGCCCCGGCCATGGTGACCCCGCGGCCGAACCGGGGAGCCAGCCGGGCTGCCGCCCCGGAGGAGATCAGCACCCCGGCGGAGAAGGGCAGGAACGTCAGCCCGGCGTGCAGCGGGCTGAAACCCAGGCCGAGCTGCAGGAACAGGGTGAACACCAGGGCGAATGAGGCGATGCCGAGGAAGAACGTGACGGCCACGCCCATGCCCGCGCTGAACGCGCGGTCGGTGAACAGGCTAAGCGGCACCAGCGGCGAGCCGTCGCGGCGGCCCTTGAGCCGCTCGTACCAGACGAACGCGGCGAGAAGCGGCAGGCAGAGGGCCATCGACACGTACGTCCAGAGCGGCCAGCCGAGCTGGCGCCCTTCCACCAGCGGGTACAGCAGGAGCAGCAGGGCCGCCGAGATCAGCCCCACCCCCACCGGGTCCAGCCGGGGCGGCTTGGCCGCCCTCGACTCGCGGACCAGGACCGCGGACGCGGCGAAGGCGATCACCCCTACCGGGACGTTGATGAGGAAGATGGGCCGCCAGCTGAGCCCGAACAGGTTGTGCTGGATGAGCAGCCCGCCGAGCAGTGGCCCGCTCACCGTGCCGAGCCCCGCCGTCACGCCGAAGCCCGCCAGCGCCTTGATCCGCTCCCGGGGCGGGAAGATGACCTGGATGACCGCCAGCACCTGGGGCACCATGATGGCGCCCATGGCACCCTGGGCGACGCGGCAGCCGATCAGCATGCCAGGCCCGGTGGCGGCGCCGCACAGCGCGGACATGATCGTGAAGCCGGCCACGCCGATCAGGAAGAGCCGCTTACGGCCGAACGTATCGCCCAGCCGCCCGCCGGTGATCAGCACCAGCGCGTAGGCCAGCGTGTATCCGGCCAGGGCCCACTGCACGTCCGCGTAGCTGGCGTGCAGGTCGCGCTGGATCGACGGGATGGCGATGTTCACGATGGAGACGTCGAGCAGGTTCATGAACCCGGCTAGCAGCAGGATGACCAGGGTGAGCCAGCGGCGCGGGTCGGCCTGGCTGGCCGTTGCGGGTGGTGCCAGGATCTGTGCATCTGATGACATGATCAGTCTCCGCCTCGACTGGAGGTCTTCCCCAACTACCGAAGCAAATTAGCATCTTGGCTACCTATTGTCTAGGATGCTTAGATAATAGGGGAGTTGAAGTATGTCAGAAGACCAGCCGGGCCCTGCCGGGGATCCCGGGGGGCGCGAATGGAATGTGCCCTGGGCCGAGCCCTGGGCCGCCGGGGAGCCCGAGCGGGCCGAGCTGGCCGCCTCCTTCGGCGCGGCCATCCGGAAGACCGGCTCCCTGATGCAGCTCATGAATCAGGCCGCGGCCGACCGGATCGGTATCAACGCGACTGACCTGAACTGCCTGAACATCCTGAGCTTCAGCGGCCAGATGACGGCGGGGGAACTGGCCCGGGCGACCGGCCTGACCACCGCGTCGATCACCGGGGTGGTGGACCGGCTGGAGGAAGCCGGCTTTGTCCGGCGCGGGCGCGATCCGCGTGACCGGCGCCGGGTCGTTATCCGCCTGATGCTGGAAGCCGCCCTGCGCGATGTGGCTTCGGTGTTCTTGCCGATGATGCGCGACTGGCAGCAGATGGCGGCCCGTTACAGCGATGACGAGCTGCGGCTGATCGTGGATTTTTACGACCGGATGGAGGGGGTCCTGCGGGAACACCTGACCCGGCTCCGCGAGGCCGGCCGGGACCCCGGCTGAGCAGACAGGAAGGCG
>JBOHCK010000535.1:0-2923 GCA_050698755.1 Streptosporangiaceae bacterium
GCCTCGATGTGGCCCAGGAGGAACTCGACGTTGCCCGCGCCGGCCTGCCGTGCGTGGGCGCCGGCCAAATCCAGCATCTCCTCGGTCATGTCCAGCCCGTAGACCTTCCCGGCCGGGCCGACGCGCCGGGCCGACAGCAGCACGTCGATGCCACCACCGCAGCCCAGGTCCAGCACCGTCTCGCCGGGGTGCAGGTCAGCCACCGCGACCGGGTTGCCGCAGCCCAGGCTCACCCGGATCGCGCCCTCGGGCAGGCCAGCCACATCCGGGTACCCGGCCGGGCCGAACCCGCCGGCCGCGAATTCACCCGGGTCGCAGTCGGAGACCGTCTGGCCCGCCCGGGCGGCCCGGGCCAGGCCGGCGTAGCGGGCGGCGACCGCCGCGCGGATCTGGGCTGGGTCATCCGGCGGGGCGGGCGGCATGGGCATCTCCCGGAGTAGCAGGGGTGGCGGGCGGGATGGGTGAGGGTTTGCCCATCACCAGGTCGGCGGCGGTCGGGAAGCACGTCACGCAGTTGCCGTTGATCCGGTACAGCCGGGACGTCCCGCGCTCCTCGGCCAGGACGAACCCGACCGCGGCGAGCTGGCGCAGGTGCTCCGATACGGTCGACTGGCCCACCGGCACGGCCGCCACGATCTCCTTGACCGTCATCGGCCTGCCGCTGCGGGCCAGCAGCGAGACGACCTGCACCCGGGTCCCGTCAGCCAGCGCCTTGAACCACGCCGCGTACTCCTCAGCGGTCTGGCGGTCCAGCGGCAGGATCTCATTCATCGTTAATCGACGATAGACGATGAACTGGAAGATTGGAAGGGCCGAGCAATGGCCCGGTTACCGGGGTGAGCAGCCGATCAGGGCGCCCAGGCTGGCCAGCGCCTGGGGGCGCACCCGGTAGTACACCCACACGCCGCGCTTGTCCCGGTCCACCAGCCCGGCCTCGTGCAGCACCCGCATGTGGTGGCTGATCGTCGGCTGGGTCAGGTCGAACGCCGCGTTCAGGTCGCAGATGCACGCCTCGCCCCCGTCACGGGAGGCGACCAGGGACAGCAGCCGCAGCCGCACCGGGTCGGCCAGCGCCTTCAGCAGCGGCGCGACCTGCCCCGCCTGCTCCATGGTCAGCGGCTCGGCGGTCAGCGGCGCGCAGCACGCGGCCGTGTCCGCCGCGCTGGCCAACGGGAGAGAAATAGACACGCGTCTATATTGACAGATGTCGATGCCTTGTGGCAAGCTCATGACGCAAGACATAGACAGGAATCAATGTCCGATGGAGGTGTCCATGTCCCGGGTCCAGCTCGCACTGAACGTCAACGACATCGACGAGGCCGTCAGCTTCTACACCGCTCTGTTCGGTACCGAGCCCGCGAAGCGCAGGCCCGGCTACGCCAACTTCGCCATCGCCGAGCCGCCGCTCAAGCTGGTCCTGCTGGAAAACCCCGGTCAGGGCGGCACCCTGAATCACCTCGGCGTTGAGGTCGAGGACAGCGCCGCCGTCGAGGCCGAGCAGGCCCGGCTCGCCGACGCGGGCCTGGCGGCCGTCGACGAACGGGACACCACCTGCTGCTACGCCCGGCAGGACAAGTTCTGGGTCAAGGGCGCCCCCGGTGGCGAGCGGTGGGAGATCTACACCGTCCTGGCCGACAGCCCGACCTTCTGGGGCCAGGACAGCGCCGGCGTCTGCTGCGGGTAACGCCCTATACCGCGCTTTACGGGCCTTCTACGATCATGGCGTGACTGATCCGTCAGGAAACCTCCCGCGGCGCACGGTTCCGCTCCGGCAGCGGCGTTTGGACTGGGTGCTGCTGGCCTTCTTCGCGGTGAACCTGTGCTTCATCACCTACTTCATCGACATTGAGCAGCTCACCGTCCCCAACGCGTTCCACTTCCAGTACCCGGCGTGGCCGCCGCACGCGATCGTCGACCTGGTGCACAGCTACGGGCGGCACTACGACCCGCTGCTGCTGGCCCGGCCCGCGTTCTGGAAGATGACCATCTGGATCGACGTGCTCTGGAACGGCCCGTTCTACGTCGTGGCGATCTACGCCATCGTCCGCGGCCGGGAGTGGATCCGGGTGCCCGCGCTGGTCTGGTCCGGCTCCATGAGCGCAGTCGTGCTGATCATCCTGGCGGAGGAGCACTCGGGGATCTACCGCAGCCCGTACTTCGCCATGGTGCTCCTGCTCAACCTGCCGTGGCTGGCCCTGCCGGCGGCCACGATCGCCCGGATGTCACGCGCGCACCCCTTCACCAGATCCTTCGCCTCGCTGGCTCCCGCGGGCGCCGCGGGACCGGCCGTCGACGTGATCGCCTGCTGCGCGGGCGCGGTCACGACCCCGGGCTACCAGCAGGCCGCCCGCCGTGCCGCCCCCGGGGCCACCACCCCCGAGCACGTCGCCACGGTGGCGCTGAACGCGCTCGGACACGGCTTCCGCGTGGTACCCGGCCCGCTCAACCGGGTCAGCACGATCGCCCTGGAGCGCTTGGCGCCCAAGCGGGCCGCCATCGCCGTGTTCGGGCGAGCGTCGGCCGCGACCCTTCACGACCCCGCCGGATGACACCTGCTCAGGGGCCGAGCAGGTCCCACCGGTTGCAGGCGATGTCGCGGAACACCGCGACCCGCCCGTAGGGCTCCGAGCGCGGCGGCGTCTCGAACTCCACGCCCGCTGCGGTCATCCGCTCGTACGCGGCGCCGAAGTCATCCACCTGCAGGAAGAACCCGACCCGGCCCGCCGCCTGCCTCCCGACCACGGCGGCCTGGTCCGGCCGTCCGCCCGGGCCAGCAGCAGCCCGGTCGTCGCGCCGGGCGGCCTGACCACGACCCAGCGCTTGGGGCGCCCCTCGTTCGTCGTTAGGGCCGGGGAATCCTCGATCAGGTCGAAGCCCAGCACGCGCACGAAGAAGTCGATCGCCGGGTCGTACTCGTCGACCA
>JBOHCK010000536.1:0-2922 GCA_050698755.1 Streptosporangiaceae bacterium
GCGCTGGGCCGGGCCGGGATGGTCACGGCGCCGCGGTGGAAGGTGGCGGTGGCCGCCAGCGGGGGGCTGCTGATCGCCCCGCCGCGGCTGGCGGCGGCGGCCAGCACGAGCCCGTCCTTTCAGATGATCTTGTAGCTGCCCCGGGATCGGTGCCATCAGATCCAGCCGGTCACCAGGAGGCGGCAGCGTGAACGACATCGACCCCGGGGCCCGCCGGCGCCGCGAGCGCGCCCGGCAGGAGGGCATCTGGCGGTACCTGACGATCCAGGACGCGGCCGGCCCGGCCCTGACCGGGCGCCAGCGCGGCGCGGTGGTGCGCCGGATCGTCGCCGAGACGGCCGCGGACGGCTCCGGGAACCCGCGGCGGGTCTCCCGGCCGACGGTGGAGCGGTGGCTGCGCGCCTGCCGGCCCGGCGGGCTGGCGGCGCTGACCCCGTCGCCGCGGCAGGTGACCCCGCGGAGCGACCCGCAGGTCCTGGAGCAGGCCGCGGCGCTGAAGGCGCAGGTGCCGGCCCGCACCGCCGAGCAGGGGACGCTGGCGAGCACCTGGAACGGCCCGATGATGTCCAGTGCGGTGAACCCCGGGTAGAGCACGAAGGCGATCGTGACCGGCTTCGCCGGCTGCTCGCCGCTACGCCACTGGGATATGGTCGAACGAGGTGAGCGCGCTGGTCCACATGGTCGACACGCCGGAGCTGTTCGGCGGCGAGCTGCGCATCCTCGCGGCGGTCGACTTCCGCGACGGCAAGATCATCCGCTGGGTCGACTACTGGGACGCCGGCCCCTACGACGAGCAGCTGTACGCGCAGTTCCGCACCCCCGCCCCGCAGTTCCCCCGCGACCTCAAGGACGCCCAGGTCCCGACCCAGGCCGCGCCCGAGCTCGTCACGGCCGCCACTGCCTTGCAGGCCGCTTTCGCCGCCGGCGACGCCCCGGCGGCAGCCGACCTGCTGCACACCGATGTCGTCCTCACCGACATGTCGCTGCGAGCGCAGCTCATCGGCCGGATCGAGACCGCCCGCTACCTCGCCCGCGTCCTCGCGGACGTGCCCTACGGCCAGTCAAGCTCGCTGCGCCACGTCGTCGGCGGCACCGCAGGCGGCGGGTTCGAGTGGACCGCCGGACCCGGCCACGACAGCCTGGCCGGCATCACCGCCGTCGAACTCGACGCCGGCCAGCTCGTCACCAAAATCACTTCCGTCTACGACTCACGCCAGCTCCCGCCGGCGCGCCGGGAAGCGCTCGCAGCCGCGTCCCTAGCGCACTAAGACACCCGGCGAGCCCAACCCGCACATTGCAACACCCCAGCTGAAAGGACTAGCACCATGGCCACGTACCTGATCACACACGAAGTCGAGGACGTCGATCGCTGGTGGAACTCGCCCAAGCGCGAAGAGGTCTTCGGGCCCATCGGCATCACCACCCGGACGTTCCGCGACCCCGCGGGCTCCAACAAGGTCGGCCTGATCGCCGAGATCCCCGACCTCGAGGCCTTCCAGAAGTTCATGCAATCCGACAGCACGGCGGCGGCCATGCAGCACGACGGCGTGCGCCCAGACACGCTCCTGCTGCTCACGGCTGAGTAGCAGGCACCAGGACCGACCCGGCGCATCCGCCAACTCGGGCAAACCCGCGGTCGGCCGCCCTGCGCCAGGCCGTTCTCAAGGATTTCAGTGCCCCCGCTGGGCCTCAGGTCGGGTGCCGTTCTGTGAACCAACGGGCTCCTCCGGAGGGCAGGTGTCGTCCGCGCGGCGGGCGCGAAGGTAGCCCGGCGGCTCCGGGAGGCTGATTGAGGAGTACGAAGATGATCTACGGCAGGCGGCGACGCAGGCTGAGGCGTGCGGCTCGGTCGCTCATCCCAGCCGCCCCAGGAGCCTCCTGGCAGCATCCTGCCAGCTGAGTCGACGAAGGATATGCACGTTCCGTGCCAAATCGTGTAGTATTCTTGCCCTCATGGAGCGATCTGGCCACCGGCTGAACGTCACGCTCGACCCGGAGCACGCCGCGCGGCTGGCGCAGCTTGCCGAACGCACCCACGTCCAGGAAGGCACCCTCGCACGGTCGCTGCTCTCCATGGCGATCGAGGAGACCGATCCCGACGCGCGCAGCATCGTCGCGGTACTCGACGGCATCCCGGGCGCCTACGAGCACGCCATGCAGAACCTGGAGCGCGCCCGCGCGGGCGAGACGATCCCGCTCGACGAGCTCTAGACGTTGGCCGAGGTCAGGCTCAGTACCGCCGCGGTCCAAGATCTCGACCGCATGATCCTCACGCACAGCCTTCCGCCCGATACCAGGGACCGCGTCAGGCGCTCACTGCGCGTCCTTGAGCAGTTTCCCCTGATCGGCCGGCAGTTGGAAGGACGCTGGAGGCCGTTGCGGTTCATCCTCGGGCCGTGGCGGTGGATGCTGATCATCTACAGCTACGAGGAGCCAGACGACGTCGTCCTTGTCGTCGCCTTCCAAGACGGGCGGTCGTCCGCTGCCGCCACTGCGTCGTGAAGTTTCCCTCTGACCCGGCGACCGCAAAGACCCGCCGCTGCAAGATTCCGCCAGGCTGCGGGAGCGGGTCGCGGACTGTGCCCCGGGCCTGACTCTCAGCGGAGGCGCCAGGGCCTCGCGCCCGCCAAGGGCAGGACGTCGGGCCGTACGGTACTTATGGAACGCATGGTGCGGAACGACTTCCGGGACGGCCTGCGGGTGGTTCAAGAGCCCGGCCGGACGCGCCGGGAAGCCCGTTCCAGATCCAAGGTTGCGGAACGGCCTCAGACAAAGGTCGGCGCGGCCGAGCTCGTGTGCACCTGGGAGGAATTCGCCGGGACACCGGGCGCCGGCTCAAGATGCGGGGACCAGCAGCCGTGGCGGGTGCGTGATACGCCCGCAAGAATTCCGCTGGCGGCGTCGTGCCCAAGACCTCACCGT
>JBOHCK010000537.1:0-2921 GCA_050698755.1 Streptosporangiaceae bacterium
TGGTGTTCGGCTGGCTGGCCCAGGCCGGGTTGCGCGCCTGGCTCAGCCGGATGCAGACCGTGCCGCTGTCCACGCCCGACGAGGAGGCGTACCTGATCGCGGCGCGGGTGCTCGCGGGCGGCGTCCCGGCCAACTTCTCCTACTCGACGCTCTACCCGGCCGGCTACCCGCTGCTGATCGCGCCGGCGTACTGGTTCACGCACAACCCGGTCACCGTGTACCGGGCCGCGCTGGGAATCAACGCGGCGGTCAGCGCGGCCGTGATGCCGCTGGCCTACCTGGCCGGGCGGCGGCTCCGGCTGGACCGCCCCGCGGCGTACTTGGTGGCCACGGTGGCAGCGCTGCTGCCCGCGGCGTTGTTCTACAGCGAGTTCGCGATGACCGACGCGATCTACCCGGTCCTCGTGCTCGGCTGGCTGCTTTGCGTGCATAGCTGGCTGACCGCGTCGTCGGTGCGCGGGCGGTACGCGGCGGCCGTCGGCTCGGCGCTGCTGGCCGGGTACGCCGACGCGGTCCACTCGCGGGGCCTGGTCATCGTGATCGCGTACGTGGCCTGCGGCGTCTTTATCGCCTGGCGCCGCCTCGCGCCGCGCGGCACGGTGGCCGCCGCGGCGGTGGGGCTCGCCGTCCCGCTGTGGGTGAGCTCGGTGCTCGACGGCAAGCTGGCGCGGACCATGTACCCGAGCGGCTCGCGGAGCCTCGGCGGCGAGATCATCATCCGGCTGAAGCGCCCGCACGACATCCTGCTGATCGCCGAGGAGGCGGCCGGGCAGATGTGGCGGTTCGTGCTGGACGGCTGGGGAGTGGCCGGGATCGGCCTGGTCGCCGCCGTGGTCGTGCTCGTGCGGCGCGGGACCCGGACCGAACTGAAGATCATGGCGGCGATGTCGCTGGTGGTCACCCTGGCCATCGCCGTCACCGCGCCGGCCGCACTCCCCCCTGACCAGTCCCAGGCCTGGGCCTCGGGGCGGTACCTGGACTGCATGGTCGTCGCCTTCTTCGTCGTCGGCGCGGCGGTCCTGCTGCGCGCGGACCGGCGGCGGATCCTGGTCTACGCGGCCTGCCTGGTGCCGCCGACCCTGCTCGCGGGGATCGCGGTCTTGGCCTACGCGGGAGGGTCGGTGCCCACGGCCGGGTTCGGCGGGGCGTTCGCCTTTGCCGAGCCCGCGGTGCTGACCCAGAACTGGACGCAGGCGAATGTGTTCCTGGCCACGGTGGTGGGGTTGCTGCTGCTCGCGGCCTGGGTGGGGATCGTGTTCGCAGTCGACTGCTGGGGTGGCCGGTGGGGTCAGTGGGGCGAGCGCGGGCGCGTCGTGGTGCTCGGGGGCCTCGGGGTGGTGAGCCTGGTCGCGGTGATCCAGCTGACCAGCAACATCGCTCAGGCCAACGTGCCCGCCCAGCAGGCCAACGCCACCGGGCTGGTGACCGCCAGCGGCCTGAAGCCGGGCCAGGTCCTGGCCGTCGACGAGAGCGTCCACGCCCTAGGCGTGAGCTGGGAGTCGTGGATGCCGCAGGCGTTCGAGATCTGGTGGACCCAGCTCGAGTTCTTCAACCCCGCCGAGGGGCCGCCGCCCGCGAACGCGACGGTCGTGGAGACGGAATGGCTTCCGGGTCAGTCCGCGCAGGCCAGCTGGCCCCAGGCGCCGCCGGGCTGGCGGATCGTGGCGTCCGACCAGGCCGCCGGCTGGGTCGCCTGGCGCAGGTAAGACCGTAAGCTGGACCGGGCTCCGGGATGTGGGCCCGGTAGGCGGCCCCGGCCGGAGCGGGGCCTGAGGCGAGACGGCGCGGGATGGCGGAGGTTGCGTGGCGGCGGTGTGCGAGCACGGGGCGGCCAGCCACGACGGCACGGAGTCGTCCATGGCCTCGGCGCCCGAGGCGTCCCGGGCCTGGCTGCTCGTCGAGCACCCGGGGCCGTGGCCGCACGAACCGACCGAGGCAGTGCTGCCCGCGCCGCTGGACGCCGTGGTCGCCTCCGCGGCGGAACTGGGCGTGCGGGTGCAGCTCATCCGGTCCCCTAGGGCTGCGGGACGTGGCCGGGCGGGGAATGCTCGTGGCGGGTTCACGGTCCTCGCCGGGTGGGTCGCGGGGAGCGAGCCGTGGTTGCGGCGGGGTTCGGTTACCGGCGGGGAGGGCTGGCCGGACGGGCTGGACCTTGAGCGGCTGGCAGCGGGCGAGTCCGTTACGTTTGGGTCGCCGGTCAGCGAGCCGGTGTTCCTGGTCTGCGGGCACGCGCAGCGGAACGCCTGCTGCGCCAGGTTCGGGGGCCCGCTGGCCGTCGAGCTTGCCGCGCGGTACCCCGGGCAGGTGTTCCAGACCACGCACGTGGGCGGGCACCGGTTCGCGGCCAACCTGGTCATATTGCCACACGGGCTGTACTACGGGCCGGTCAGCGTTGAGCTGGCGACCGCTGCGATCAGCGCGTATGAGCGCGGCGCGGTCGAGGTGGGGCGGTTCCGGGGACGCGCTGGGCAGCCGCGTTCGGTGCAAGAGGCCGAGTACGAGATCCTGGCCAGGAACGGTGGTCTGCCGGTGTCGGCGCTGGCGTAACTGGGGTTAGCGGGGGGCGGGGGCGGGCGGACTCGGGGCGGGGTCGGCGGGCAGGGAGAAGCGGGGCGAGGCGGCCGTGAGGACCTGGGTCACGGGGGTGACGGGCCAGAGGGACGGCAGTTCGGCGGCTAGATGGATGATTCCCGGGGGTCCGGTGACGGTCAGTGGTCGAAGGCGGTCAGCGAGCGCTTGACGGGCTGGGTGGTCTTGTCGTTGTGCCAGATTGCTGCAGTCAGTGCCAGGATCTGGGCCAGGACCCGGGCGAGGATGCCCTCGGGGGTCCGGCCGCCGTGCCGTTCCAGGTCAAGCTGCCCTTTCAGCGTCCAGTTGACCGACTCGATGACCTGACGCAGCGGCTTGAAGAGGTTCTGCCC
>JBOHCK010000538.1:0-2913 GCA_050698755.1 Streptosporangiaceae bacterium
GTGAGGCCATCCGGGCCGAGTACAGCCGGATCAGCTCCGAGGCGATCTGCCGCACGGCCTTGCGCGCCCGGCCCTTGGCCTTGGCCCAGTCGGCCCCGCCGAGCCGGTGCAGGGTCGGCGCCTCGCCTCCGGAGTACTTGGTCACCTCGTCTAGCTGGTCGGTGGGCACGTACAGCCGGTCGGGCGGCTGGCCCCGCCGACCCGGGGCGTACTCGATGACCAGGTACTCCCTGGTGGCACCCGCCGCGGTCCTGGAGGTCATCTCCACGTAGCGGCCGACCCCGTGCTGCTCGTGCACGACATAGTCGCCGGCCCTGAGCTGGAGCGGGTCCACGCCGCCGCGCCGCCTGCTCGGCATCCGCCGCATGTCCCTGGTGGTCGGCAGCCCGGCCGGGTGCCCGGCGAGGTCGCTCTCGGTGAGCAGCGCCACCTTGACCGCGGGCCAGACGAAGCCGTTCTGCAGGCGCGCGGTCGTCACGTAGGGGACGCCGGGCTCCGGCGCCTCTTCGAGGTCTTGCGTGCGGGCGCCGATTTCCTCGCCCCGGAGCATCTCGGCCAGCCGCTGGGCGGGACCATGCCCCTCGGTGACGAGCACGACCCGCCAGTTATCCCTCAGCCAGCCCCGCACGTCCGTCATCATGCGGGCCGTATCCCCGCGGTACGCCGGCGCGAACGAGGCATCGATGCGGAACGGCGTGCGCTCGGAGCTCCCGGATTCTTGTACCGAGGTCCCGTCGTCGTGGGCGTCGGTCACGCCGAACGGCGCGATCGTCCACCAGGGCAGGCCGAGCGCGGCCGCGGCCGCCCTGATCCGGGCGATGGGCTGGAACGCCGAGGACCCGAGGTCGATGGGCGCCTCGGCCCCGGCGGCGGCGTTCACCCACGACGCCTCGAGGAATTCCTGGCTGGTCTTGACCAGTTCCTCGGCGCGGGCGCGGACCCGTTCGGGGTCACAGGCGAGCACCAGGCCGCCGTCGGGAACGTAGTCGATGAGCAGTTCCATCCGGTCGGCGAGCACGGGCGCGAACGCCTCCATGCCCTCGACCGGGATCCCCTCGGCCAGCTTGCTGAGAATGTCGCCCAGGGCGGGGTGGGTGTCGGCCAGCTCCTTGGCCCGGTCCCTGACCGCCGGGGTGAGCAGCAGCTCCCGGCAGGGCGGCGCCCAGAGCCCGCCGTCCGCGACACCGATGCTGCGCTGGTCGGCGACCTTGAAGTACCTGATCTCCTCGATCGTGTCGCCGAAGAACTCGACCCGCAGCGGGTGCTCCTCGGTGGGCGGGAACACGTCCACGAGGCCGCCGCGGACGGCGATCTCGCCGCGCGCGGTGACCAGGTCGGCGCGCGCGTAGCCGATCTCGACCAGCCTGGCCAGCACGTCATCGAGCTCACAGTCCTGGCCCGCCTGGAGGCTGACCGGTTCGAGATCACCGAGCCGGGCCACGACGGGTTGCAGCAGGCTCCGCACCGGTGCCACCACGACCGCGAGCGGCCCGTTCGGCTGGCCCGCCCCGGCCGGGTGGGCCAGCCGGCGCAGCACGGCGATGCGCCGCCCGACCGTATCGGATTGCGGTGACAGCCGCTCGTGCGGGAGAGTCTCCCAGCCGGGGAAGGAAGCCACGGCGTGGGCCGGCAGAAACGAGCCGAGCGCGGCCGTCAGGTCGTCCGCCTCCCGCGCGGTGGCGGTCACCGCGAGGACAAACCGGGACTGAGCCGGCCCCGTCAGCGTCGCGGCCAGCAGGGGCCGCAACGACGGCGGGGCGATGAGGTCCTCGCCGGCGAGCACGACGGCTCCCCGCCCGGTCGCCGGGAGGGGGCCGGCCTCGCGTCCGGCGCGCGAGACTGCGCTACTTAGCTGCGGGTCATCGTCGATGATGGTGAGCAATCCGGCGAGGCTCATGACGTCCCTGTGATCGCTGTCTGTCTCTTCTGGAGTCCTTGCTAGCCTGGCTTTGCCTTGAGTCCGGGCAGCATGAATCGGCCGGATTTTGGTTCATCCGGCTCCCCCGCGTGGCGGTTCCAGTCTACGCCCGGCGCCGAGGGCCCATGACTGGTGCGGGACGATGACGTGCGTGACGTGATAAGAAAGCCGGAGTTGAATTCTGCTCGGAGGCACAGCTGACTGCGTACCCCCCGCCTGAGCTGCCCGCGGCGCTACCGGACTGGCCGGTGTGCACGCTCGACGCGGCACAGCTGGGCGACCTTGAACTGCTCACCTCCGGTGTGTTCGCGCCGCTGCGCGGCTATCTGGGGGCCGCCGACGTAGCCGCGGTGGCGGAGCGCGGGATGCTGGCCGACGGCACGCCCTGGCCGGTACCCGTGACGCTTGACGTGCCCGCCGATGTCATCCCGCCGGAAGCCGATCACCTGGTGTTGCAGGATCAGGAGGGCACGCCGCTCGCCGTCCTGTCGATCACGGAGCGGCGCGTTCGTCAGGAGCCGGGCGGCGCGGGCGATCTGGATCCGGCCGATCCGCTGCTCATGCGCCTGGCCGGGCCGGTGGCGGCGCTCCGGGAACCCGAGCACGGGCCCTTCCGCCAGCTGCGGCGGCGGCCCGACGATGTGCGGGCCGAACTCGCGGGCGGCAACGTGCTGGCCTACGTCACCCGGCGGCCGCTGAACAAGCGCCACATCGGGCAGCTCCGGCACTACGCAGGCCAGCTGAACGCGCGCCTGCTCCTGCTGCCCCTGGTCACCGGGGCGGCCGAGGTCGTCACCCGGCCAGAGGCCCTCGTCCGCGCCGTGCTCGCCGCCCGGCAGCACCTGCCCGCTGGGACGCTCGTCGTCCCGGTCCCGCTGGCCCGCCGCCACGCCGGGCCCGCCGCCGACCTGCGCGCTCACGGGGTCGTGGCCGCCGCCTACGGAGCCACGCACCTGCTGGTCGACACGCCGGGCGTCCTGGAGCAGGCCGGTTCC
>JBOHCK010000539.1:0-2910 GCA_050698755.1 Streptosporangiaceae bacterium
GCGCCGTCCCTGAAGACCGTCACGCCCGTGATCGGCGCGTCAAGACCAGTGCCGTCCGCCATCCGCGTCTCCTGTTCCTCCCGGCGATTATCGCCGAACCGCGGCGCCCGTATCGCCTTCCCGCTGGCCGATGATCTTCTGCATCGTCGCCTTCGTCCCGGCGGCCCGGTTCATGGCCGGGCCCAGCCTGGGGAGCGGGCTCAAGGACGGAACGCGCGGAACACGGCGGCCATGTCCTGGTCGCCGTGCCCGGAGTCGGCCGCCCGGCGGAACTGCCCGGCGACCGCGTCCATCAGCGCCGCGTCCGTGCCGGTCTCCCGCATCGCGGCGGCGATGAGCCCGGTGTCCTTGACCGCACCGTGGACCGTGAACGCGGGCGGGAACTCCCCGGCGATCATGGCCTGGCCCTTGACGTGGAGGTAAGCGGCGTCTACGCCGCTGCCCCTGACGGTGTCCAGGAACAGCTGCGGATCCAGGCCGAACCCCTGGGCCAGGGCGATCGCCTGGGCGGTCGCGGCCACATCGTGCTGACCCAGGAGTTGGCGACCAGCTTGAGTGCAGTGCCGTCGCCGGGTCGTTCGCTGACCCAAACGGTGCGGGTGCCGATCGCGTCGAACAGCGGCCCGATCGCGTCGCGGAACGGCGCGGCGGCGGCGGCCAGGACGATGAGCTTTCCTTCTTCGGCGGGCTGGCGGGTACCCAGCACCGGGGCGTCGACGTACCGCGCCCCGTGCTCGGCGGCCAGGGTGGGCAGCCGGGCACCCGCGTCCGATACGCTCACCGTGCTGGTCTGGGCCCACAGGACGCCGTCGGGCGCGGCCGGGAGCGCCCCCGCCATCACCTCGGCCACCGAAGCGCCGTCCCACAGCATGGTGACCACCGCATCCACCCCGGCTACCGCCTCGGCGGCCGTGCCCGCCACGCGTGCGCCATCAGCGCCCAGCGGCTCGGCCCGCTCCCGCGACCGGTTCCACACCGTGACGTCCAGACCGGAACGCAGCATGCTGCGGGCCATGCCCGCACCCATGGTGCCGGTCCCCAGCACGGCGACGCGGCGCATCGGCGGCCTCCCAGGTAACGCGCCCGGAATTTCCGGCGGCTGCCCGAGCTTATCCCCGGCATCAGCCAGAAGGTCGTGGTCGGGGTCGTGTTCGTCGCCGCCATGTTCATGAGCATTATGGATGCGACGATCGTCAACGTTGCCCTGCCGACCATCGGGCGTGACTTCAGGGTGAGCGTCACGGCGGTCGACACGATCTCGATCGCGTTCCTGGTCAGCCTGGCCGTGTTCATCCCAGCGTCCGGCTGGCTCGGCGACCGGCTGGGCGGCAAGCGTGTCCTGCTCGCTGCCATCGCGGTGTTCACCGCCGCCTCGGCGCTGTGCGGGCTGGCCTCCAGCCTGGGCGAGCTGGTCGCGTTCCGGATCCTTCAGGGCGCGGGCGGCGGCATGCTCGCTCCGGTCGGGATGGCGATGCTGTACCGCGCGTTCCCGCCCGCGGAGCGGATCAAGGCGGCCGCGATCCTCACCGTGCCCACCACGCTCGCCCCGGCCCTGGGCCCGGTCCTGGGCGGGCTACTGGTCACCGATCTGTCGTGGCGGTGGGTGTTCTACGTCAACCTGCCGATCGGCGTGGCGGCGTTCGCCTTCGGCGCCATCTTCCTCGACCAGGCGGAGCAGGTGCGGCCTGGCCGGTTCGACCTGGCCGGCTTCCTGCTGTCCGGGCTGGGTCTCGGGCTCGTCATGTACGGCGTCTCGGAGGGACCCAACCTCGGCTGGCATCAGACGCAGGTGCTCGCCGCGATCGCGGCCGGGGCCGTGCTGCTGGCGGGCATGGTGGTCGTCGAGCTGAGGTCGCCCGCGCCCCTGGTGGACCTGCGGCTGCTGACGAACCGCCTATTCCGGTCAGGCAACGGCGTCATGGTCCTCGTGTCGGTGGCCTTCCTGGGCACCCTGTACGCGATCTCGCTGTATTACCAGGACGGCCGGGGGCTGAGCGCGCTCGTCTCCGGGCTGAGCATCTTCCCCGAAGCGCTCGGCATCATGGCCGGCGCGCAGCTGGCCAGCCGGGTGCTGTACCCGCGGCTCGGTCCCCGCCGCCTCATCAGCATCGGGCTGACCGGCACGGCCACCTCCATCGCCCTGCTCGCGCTGATGGGACAGCAGACGAGCCTGTGGTGGGCCAGGCTGCTCATGGTCACCCTGGGGCTGTTTATGGCGCAGGTATTCGTCCCGGTCCAGGCGGCGGCGTTCGCCACGATCACGCCGGCGGCGACCGGCCGGGCCACCACGATGTTCAATGCGGTGCGGCAACTCGGCGGCGCCATCGGCGTGGCGGTATTGACCACCGCCATCGTGCTCGTCGGACCGGTCCACGTGGTGGACGGCCACCCGGTGGCCAACCTCACCGCCTACCATGTGGCCTTCTTGGCCGCCGCCGTGATCTGCCTGTCCGCAGTGGCCTGCTCGCTGACCATCCGCGACGCCGACGCCGCCGCCACGATCCCCGGCCGGCGCGGCCGGCCCGCGCCGCAGGAGGCTCCCGAGCCCACGGCCGCAGCCTGAGCAGCGGATGATGGGCGGATGAAGAACTGGAACCGGCTGGGGCGACGGCGGCCGGTGAGTATCGCAGAGCTGCCCCGGCCGGTGGGGTACGTGCTGGGCGGGGGCGGGAGCCTGGGCGCGGTGCAGATCGGGATGCTGCAGGCGCTCGGCGAGCACCGCATCGCTCCCGACCTCGTGACGGGCACCTCGGTCGGGTCGCTGAACGGCGCGGTCATCGCGATGGACCCGGGCGGCGCGGTTGACCGCCTGGGTGAGACCTGGGCCCGGATGACGCGCGACCGCGTGTTTCCTGGGGGGCTGCTCGCGCAGGCGCGCACGCTGCAGCACACCAGGACGCACCTGTTCCC
>JBOHCK010000540.1:0-2896 GCA_050698755.1 Streptosporangiaceae bacterium
GCGTGGCTCTGCAGGTTCGCCGCGGCGTCGATCACGTCGCGCGGGCCGATCATCCAGCCGACCCGCCAGCCGGTCATCGCGTAGGTCTTGGCCACGCCGTTGACCACCACGCAGGTGTCGGCGACCTGCGGGGCCTGGACCGGGATGGAGGAAAATACCGCGTCGCCGTAGACCAGGTGCTCGTAGATCTCGTCGGTGACGACCCACAGGCCGTGCTCCGCCGCCCACTGCCCGATGGCCTTGACCATGCCCGGCGGGTAGACCGCCCCGGTCGGGTTGGACGGGGACACGAAGAGCAGCACCTTGGTGCGGCTGGTCCGGGCGGCCTCGAGGTCGTCGATGGTGACCAGGTAGCCGGAGCGCTCGTCGGTCGGCACCGGGCGCATGACGCCGCCCGCCAGCGCGATCGCCTCGGGGTAGGTGGTCCAGTAGGGTGCCGGGACGAGGACCTCGTCGCCCGGGTCGAGCAGCGTGGCGAAGGCCTGGTACACCGCCTGCTTCCCGCCGTTGGTGACCAGGACCTGGCCGGGTTCCACCTGGTAACCGGAGTCCCTGGCGGTCTTGGCCGCGATCGCCGCCCTGAGCTCGGGCAGGCCGGCGGCGGGGGTGTACTTCTGGAAACGCGGCTGCTCGCAGGCGCGCTGCGCGGCCTCGACGATGTACCAGGGCGTCGGGAAGTCCGGCTCGCCCACGCCGAAGCCGATGACCGGCCGCCCCGCCGCCTTCAGCGCCTTGGCCTTGGCGTCCACGGCTAGGGTGGCGGATTCGGTGATGGCGGAGATCCGCGCGGAGACTCTGGTCGGCATGGACTTCATTGTCCCACCCGCCGGCGGTGCCAGGCGCGCGGTTTTCCCTCGGCCCGATTTAGGCCACCTGGTTCGACGGAGCGGCCGAACGGACGTACACTGCAGGGACCGACAGCGGTGCTGTCTTGCGGCAGCATGCCCGCGTGCACGAGGCGGGTGGGCGCTGAACAGCAGTTATGTACGAAGCAATGATGTACGAAGCTGAGGGCAGTAGCTCAATTGGCCAGAGTCCCGGTCTCCAAAACCGGTGGTTGGGGGTTCGAGTCCCTCCTGCCCTGCGGGTGCGGTCCGGCGAACCGGCGCAGCCAGCGGACGTATAGGTGAGGTTATGGCTACTCAGACACGCGATGAGGCCCCGGAGAAGCGGAGCGGAGCCGGGCGCGCGGCCAAGCGCGCCTCCCGGACGACTCCCGCGCTGTTCTTCCGGCAGATGGTCGCCGAGCTTCGCAAGGTCATCTGGCCGACCCGCAAGGAGCTGGTCACCTACACGCTGGTGTGCATGGTCTTCGTGCTGTTCATGGTGATCTTCGTGACGTCGTTGGACTACGGGTTCACCAAGCTGGTGTTCTGGGTGTTCGGCTAGGCGCTCCGGCGCCGCCGTGTAGTGGCCGCGCCCGCCCAGCGCGGCCACCGTGATCGCGCTGGCATGATCACGGCCAGAGAAAAGAGAGCAATCGTGTCCGTGGCGACGGACGTTAGATCCCGATGCGGAAGCGGGGGGAGGCGGACCAGGTGAGCGACTACAGCGACGAGATCAGCGACGAGATCGACGCGCTGGACGACGTCGGCCACGCCGACGCGGACCCAGGGGCCGCCCAGTCTGTCGATGGCGACCAGGGCGAGTCCGCCGACGGCGTGCTGGAGGAGTTCAAGCGCGAGCTGCGCATGCTGCCGGGGGACTGGTACGTCGTGCACTCGTACGCGGGCTACGAGAACCGGGTGAAGACCAACCTGGAAAGCCGCATTCAGTCACTCAACATGGAGGATTACATCTTCCAGATCGAGGTCCCTGTCCACCAGGTGACCGAGATCAAGGGCGGCAAGCGGCAGCAGGTCTCGGAAAAGGTCCTGCCGGGCTACATCCTGGTGCGGATGGAACTGACCGACGAGTCATGGGCGGTCGTCAGGAACACGCCGGGCGTGACCGGCTTCGTGGGCCTGTCCAGCCGGCCCTCGCCGCTCCAGCTCGGCGAGGTAGCGGGCCTGCTGGCGCCGGAACCCGAGGCCGGCACGAAGCAGGCCGAGGCCGCGCGGACCTCCGCGCCGGACTTCGAGATCGGCGAGTCGGTTACCGTGATGGACGGGCCGTTCGCCACGCTTCCCGCGACCGTGAACGAGATCAACCCGGACACCCAGAAGCTCAAGGTGCTGGTGTCGATCTTCGGCCGCGAGACGCCCGTGGAGCTGTCGTTCGACCAGGTAACCAAGATCTAGGACCCTAGGGAACAGGTAAGGAAATACGCGCATGCCGCCAAGAAGGAAAAGGCTCGCCGCAGTGGTCAAGGTGCAGCTGCCGGCCGGCCAGGCCACGCCCGCGCCGCCCGTCGGAACCGCGCTAGGCCCGCACGGCGTGAACATCATGGAGTTCGTCCGGCAGTACAACGCCGCGACGGAGAGCCAGCGAGGCAACATCATCCCGGTCGAGATCTCCATCTTCGAGGACCGGTCGTTCACCTTCATCACCAAGACGCCCCCCGCGCCCGAGCTGATCAAGAAGGCCGCCGGCGTGGACAAGGGCAGCGCCGAGCCGCACAAGACCAAGGTCGGCAGCATCACCAAGGCGCAGGTCCGTGAGATCGCGCAGACCAAGATGCCCGACCTGAACGCGACCACGATCGAGGCCGCCGAGAAGATCATCGCCGGCACTGCCCGCTCGATGGGCATCAAGGTTCAGGGCTGACCGGCGGAACAACGTCCCGCCGTGATCGGTTATATGGGAACAGAATTTCATACCGGTGGCAGGGCCTCGCGCGGCCCGCTGACCACGAACTCCAGGAACCCAGGAGACAGTAATGAAGCGCAGTAAGGCCTACCGTCAGGCCAGCGAGCAGATCGACCGGGCGCGGCTGTACAGCCCCGTCGAGGCGGTC
>JBOHCK010000541.1:0-2894 GCA_050698755.1 Streptosporangiaceae bacterium
GGGTACGGGACCTGGCGGCTGACCACCGGGACTCCCGGAGCGCGGGACCTGATCGTGACCGTCGAGCCGATCGGCACCGACCCGTGCGACCACCGGCGCGAGACCCCCGGCCACGACCCCGGCGTCATGCTCCGGCACCTGGCCCAGATCCGGTACGCCACCTGTACCGGCCCCGCCTGCCGGCGGCCGGCCGCCCAGGCCGACTTCGAGCACAACACCCCGTACGAGGCGGGCGGCCGGACCTGCCTGTGCAACGGCGACCCGAAGTGTCGTCACGACCACCGGGTCAAGCAAGACCCCCGGTGGCGGGTCGACCAGCTACCCGACGGGACCGTCCGATGGACCACCCCGTCCGGCCGCCAATACACCAAAGAACCCACCCAGTACCCCATCTAAGCGCCGACAGCGGGGGCGGATACCATCACGGCCTGCAGCTACGAAGTGGCTTGCGCGATCTCTTCCAGGAAGGTGTCGACGTCCCGCATGTCGTACCCCGGGCGTATCGCACCGGGGGCCCGCCGGGACTGGGATCGACGTCATATTGCTGCCAGAATGAGAACTGTGAAAGTACCTGGTCACGTCCACGTTCTGGCCAAACGCGCGATCGTGGCCACACAATGACGGGATGATCGGTTCCGTGGTGCTGGCCAGGGCGGGTTCCCGCGCCGAGCGGAAGCCTCATCTTGAGGTGGCCCTCGGCGGTGCAGATGCCCCCGCGGACAGTTCCGAGACTCCGCTGCTGAGGGTGTCCGGGCTGAGCGCCAGCTTCGGTCAGATCCGGGCCCTGGACCACGTAGACCTGAGTGTGCGCGCCGGCGAACTCGTCGCGCTGGCGGGCGAGAATGGCGCGGGCAAGACCACCCTGGTCCGCTGCATCGCCGGGGACATCGTCCCGATCACGGGCGAGGTGTTCCTCGCGGGACGGCGGGTACCTGCTGACCCGGGCGGGGCCGCTAAGCACGGGATAGAGGTGGTCTGGCAGGACCTGGCGCTGTGCGACAACCTGGACGTCGCCGCCAACATCATGCTGGGCAGGGAATCGGCGCGGCTGATGCTGTCCGAAGCCCGGATCCACCGAACCGCGGCGGCGCTGCTTGCCTCACTGCGGATCCCGCTCTCGGATACGACGCGCATCGTCAAGTCGCTGTCCGGCGCGCAGCGTCAGCTGGTCGCCGTGGCCCGGGCCATGAGCCGCTCGCCGCGCCTGCTCGCGCTGGACGAGCCCACGGCCTCGCTGGGCGTGATGGAGACGGCCCAGGTCGAAGAGCTGATCATGAACCTGCGAGAGCAGGGCACGACCATCTTGCTCGTCGGCCACGACATCGATCAGATGTTCCGGCTCGCCGATCGCATCGTGGTGCTGCGGCAGGGCCGGATCGTGGCGGATGTGCGCCCGCCGGACACCTACCCCGACGACGTGGTGGCGCTGCTGTCCGGCCAGCAGGTCGATTCCTCCGCGCGTCGCCAGCTCACCAGGCTGCACGGGCTCACCGACCGGCTGATGTCGGCCGATCCGTCCTCCAGCCTGTCGCTGATCTTGTCCGCGCTGGGCGCGGCGCTCGGCACCGAACGGCTGTGCATTCACGTGGTCTCGGACAAGACCTTGCACTGCGCCGCGTCGCTCGGGTTCCTGCACGGCCAGCTTGACCCGTGGTCGCGGCTGCCGTTCGGGTCCGTGGGCGGCCCCGTGGGCATGGCGGCGGCCGACGAGCAGCCGGTCATCGCCGATGACGTCCGGACCGGCGTAGCCTGGCGGAGTTTCCGGGATCTGGCCAATGCGGTGCAGGTCGCCAGCTCGTGGTCTGTCCCCGTATCCGGGCCGAACGGGCTCAGCGGCGTCATCACGGTCTTCCGCGAGGTGCACGGCCGGCCGCTGCGCGAGGAGCTCGACCTCGTCACCGTCTACGCGGGTTACGCCGCCAGCGCCATCGAGCGCGACCGGCTGCTCGACGAGGTCACCACCAGAAACCGCGTGCTCGAGACGATCAGGGAGATGCTTGAGACGCTGGCCGGTCCCGTCCCGGTCAGCGAGGGCCTGGCCATCGCGATCCAGTCGCTGCGCCGCGGCCTCCAGGCCGAGGAGGTGGCGCTGATCACCTTGCCGGCCGACCAGCCCGCCCGCTGGCGGGCGTACGCCGGGCCGTTCGGCACGGACCCGTCGTCGGCGACCCCGTCTCTGGGTGACATGGCGGGCAGCGCGCTGGCCAGCTTCAACCCGGATGGGGCGGCCAGGATGCTGCGCAGCAGCCGCAGGCACCGCGCGCGGGCGGTGGCCTTCGAGGGGGCAGACGGTCCCACCGTCCTGCTGGCCACCTGGCGGCGCGTACCGCCGACCAAGGAGGAGTCGGCGCTGATGGAGGACGCGGCTTACTCGCTCCGGCTCTCGCTCGAACGCGAGGAAGCCGCTCACGCCCACCAGGAGGCGGCGGCCCTGCGTCGCTCGCGTGAGCTCCAGCGCGGCTTCCTCTCCCGCCTGAGCCACGAGCTGCGGACCCCGCTGACGGCCATCCGCGGATACGCGTCCAGCCTGATGCAGCCCGACGTGACCTGGGACGGCGCCTCGCAGCAGCGCTTCCTCGACCGGATCGCCGCGGAGTCCGCCCGCCTCGGCCGGCTGGTTGATGACCTGCTCGACTTCTCGGCGATCGAATCGGGCATCATGCGCTTGCAGCCCGACTGGTGCGACATCAGGCTGGTGATCGAGGCGGCGATCGCCTGCCTGCCGCCGGCCAGCGCCGAGGCGGTCTTGCTGAGCTACGACGATGACCTGCCCGTAGTGTGGGCTGATCACGACCGGATGGAGCAGGTCTTCGTGAACCTGCTGAACAACGCGGTCCGTCATAACCCGCCGGGCACCAAGGTCCGCGTCACCGCCACAGGGAATGAAGTTCCGG
>JBOHCK010000542.1:0-2893 GCA_050698755.1 Streptosporangiaceae bacterium
TGGCTGCTCACCGCCCGCGTCGTCCAGGGCATCGGCGGCGCGTTCGCCGCGCCCACCTCGCTATCCCTGATCGCCGTCACCTTCCCCGAGGGCCCGCCGCGCAACCGCGCGATGGGCGTGTATGCGGCGATGAGCATCGCCGGCGGCGCGGTCGGCCTGATGGCCGGCGGGCTGCTGGTCCAGTACGCCAGCTGGCGCTGGGTCCTGTTCGTCAACGTGCCGATCGGCCTGCTCGTAGCCGCGCTGGCCACGCGCGTGCTGCCCGAGTCGCAGCGCCGGCGGGGCGAGTTCGACCTGCCGGGCGCGATCACCGGGTCGCTCGGCCTGGGCGCGCTGGTCTACGGTCTTTCCAACGCGGCGACGACCCCGAACGGCGTTTCGCACTTCGGCGACCCGAAGGTGGTCGTGTCCCTGGTGGCGGCCGCGGTGCTGCTGGTGGCGTTCGGGATCATCGAGGCGCGCAGCAAGCAGGCGCTGGTGCCGATGCGGGTACTGCGCAGCCGGGACCGGACGGGCTCCTACCTGATCAGCTTGTGCGTGGGGACCGCGCTGTTCGGCATGTTCTTCTTCCTCACCCTATTCGTGCAGAACGTGTGGGGGTACAGCGCGCTGAGGACGGGCATCGCCTACCTGCCGATGATCTTCACCGTCATGGCGGCGGCCGGGCTGGCATCGCAGCTCGTCACCCGGATCGGCGCCCGGCCGCTCATGCTGGCCGGCAGCGTCCTCGCCACCGGCGGGATGTTCTGGCTGTCCCGGATCAACGAGAACAGCCACTACGTCTCCGGTCTGCTCGGGCCGATGATGGTCACCGCGCTGGGCATGGGGCTGATCTTCGTGCCGCTGTCGCTGGTCTCGCTGGCCAAGGTGGGCGACCGCGACGCCGGCGTGGCGTCGTCCCTGCTCAACGTCGGCCAGCAGGTCGGCGGGTCGATCGGGCTGGCCATCCTCGGCACCGTGGCCTGGAGCGCGGTGGCGAACAGCATCCACACCCAGGTCGCCGCGGCGGCCAGGCACGCCACCGGGCACCTGTCCGCGGCTGCGCAGGCCGCGGCGACCCGGGCGATCACCGACCACGCCTACTCAGTCGGCTTCTCCAAGGGTTACCTGGTCTCGGCCGGGATTGCCGTGCTCGGGTTGCTGATCACGATCCTCGCGATCAGGGTGACCCGGGAGGATCTGGCCGGGATAGACCCGATGGCGGCGCCCGCCGACTGACCGGGTTTGGACTGGTAAGGCCGGGTCCCGAGGCGCACGCGCCGCGGGACCCGGCTCGTTCTATGCTTGCCGGATGTCCCCTATCACCGGTGCCGACGGCCCCGATGCGTCGGGCGCTGGGCCCGGTCCCCGCCGGCGTTCGGTCATCGTGGTCGCTCCGGCGGCGCTCGCCTCGGCGGCGGTCCTGTCCTCGAGCGCCTGTACCTCGTCCAGCACCTCGTCCGGCCCCCGGGTGCTGCGGTTCTTCACCGACCACGAGGCCGCCGTGATCGAGGACGCGACGGCGCGGATCGCCCCCGGGCCTGCCGACGACCCGGCCGAGGCGGGGCATCCGGGGGCGCGCGAGGCAGGCGTGACCGACTACATCGACCGGATGCTTGGCATGCTCAGCGGGCTCGGTGATCCGGCCGCTCCGCCGCCGGTGTTCGCGGGCGGGCCGTGGAGCAACCGGCACACGTCGGGGCCTGACCTCATGGCGTCGTTCATCGCGCTCGATCCGGTCCGGACGATCGCCTGGCGCAGGCGCCTGACCGGCTGGCAGCAGCAGTACCGGGACGCGATCGCCACGCTGGACAAGCGCGCAGGCGGGGATTTCACCAAGGCCTCCCATGCGGACCAGGACAAGATCCTAGCCGGGTCGGACGTGGGGCCGTTCAGGTCGCTGCTGTTCGAGCACACGATCGAGGGCCTGTACTCGGTCCCCGAGTACGGCGGCAACCGGGATCTGGTCGGCTGGAAGGACATCAGCTACCCGGGCGACATCCAGCCCCGGGGGTACACGGCCGAGGAGACCTCGCGTTCCGACGGGCCCGACCCCGTGGACGAGACCCCGGTCGTGGCCGCGGTGCTGAAGTTCCTGGGCGTCGTGTAACCGGCAGAGGGCGAGGGGCGGGGCGGTGCGTAAAGCGATCGTGATCGGCAGCGGCGCGGGCGGGTCGTTCGCGGCCATGGTGCTCGCCCAGGCCGGGTGGCAGGTCGTCGTGTTCGAGAAGGGCCCCAACTACTTTTCTAACCTGGGCGGCGTCGGGCCGATCGGCACGCTGTTCTCCAACGACGACCTGAAGATGAATGCGCGCTATTTCGCCGGGCCGGACCCCATCGTGTTCCCGCGCACCTGGCGGCCGGTCGGGTCGGCGAACTCGGCGTACACCGGCAGCGTCGACGAACTCCCGCAACTCGTCGGCGGCGGGACCGTGCACTGGGACGGCAAGGTGCCCAGGTTCTGGGACATCGACTTCCAGCAGTTGTCGGCCCTGGGCCCCGCGCCGGGCGCCGACATGGCCGACTGGCCGTTCAGCTACGCCGAGCTCGCCCCGTATTACGACGAGGTCGAGACGCTGATCGGCGTGCAGGGCGACGTGACCGTGATCCCCGACCTGGTCCTCTCCCGCGCGCCGCGCGGGCCGTTCCCGATGCCGCCCGGCCCGGAGCAGCGCACGTCGCTCCTGCTGGCGGCGGGCGCCAAGGCGGAAGGCCTGCACCCGTTCTTCTTCCCGATGGCGATCAACTCCGTGCCCTATAACGGGCAGCACGCGTGCAACGACTGCGGGTTCTGCGGCAACTACGGGTGCCCGGTGGTGGCCAGGCCGTCGGCGCTGATGCCGCTGCGGGTCGGCTTGCGCACCGGGCGGGTGAGCCTGGTGCCGGACACGATGGTCACCAAGGTCGAGCTCGC
>JBOHCK010000543.1:0-2891 GCA_050698755.1 Streptosporangiaceae bacterium
GCCTGGCAGTGGTCGGCGCGGTCGTGATCCTGCTTGCGGCCAGGATGATGGTCGAGCGGCGCGGAGTTGAGCTGGCCATGCTGCGCGCCCGGGGGCGGGTCGCGGCAGCAGGTCGCGGCGGTCATGACGGGGACCGCCGCAATCGCGGCGGTCCCCGCAGCGGCGATCGGCGCGGGCCTGGCCGTCGTCTTGATCCCCGGCGGCGCCCAGGAGACCGTGTCGTCCCGGACGAGCTGGGTGCTGGCCGCCGCAGCGGGCGGCGCTGCACTGGCCGGGGCGCCGCTGATGGCGGCCTGGCGGTACCGCAGGCCCGCGCAGGCCGCCAACCAACCCTGGATCACCGGCACCGAGACCGGTCGGCCGCCGAGGCCGTGGCGGCGGCCGGTCCGGGGCGTGCGACACGTGGCCGCAGTCTGGGATACGACCTGGGTCATGCCCTTCGGCCAGCCGGTCACCGTGATCGCTGCGGATCCGGCCAGCTACGCTGCGCTGGTCGCGGATACCCCGTTCCCGGCCCTTCCCGCAGCCGCGCTGCGGGCCGCTCCAGACGGCGTCCTGTCCCGCGGCGCCGCCGTGCCCGTGCTGGCCTCCCCGGCTGCCGCCGCTGTCCTTGGCTCGGGGACCACGCAGCTGAACTCGCTTTACCCGGTGGGGCCGCTGACGGTGCGGGTCGCGGGCATCCTGGCCGCCACCCCGGCCCAGCCCGGCGGCGGTTCGTTCGTGGTCATGCCGCTGGAGAGGCTGCCCGGCCCGGCCGGCCAGCCATGCCCAACCGGGTCCTGGTGACCGGCTCCGTGATCGACGACTCCCGGCTGGCCGCCGTGGCCGACGCGGTGATCCCGGGCAACCTCACCACCGTCCGCGCCGCAGTGCTAACCAGCCTGACCAGCTCGCTGCTTCAGCGCGGCGCCGGGCTCCTCATCGCGCTCACCAGGGTCGCCGCCGCGGCATTCGGCCTGTTCATCGTGATCCTCGGCCTGGCGCTCGGATCGGGGGAGCGTGAGCTGACCCTGGCCAGGCTGACCGTCATGGGCCTGGAACGGTCCGTCAGCCTCGTGCTAGCCGAGGCCATGCCGACCATAATCGCTGTGCCGGCAGGCGCCGCCTGCGCCCTGGTGCTGCCGCTCGTGATCGGCTCGTCCATCGACCTATCGGCCTTCACCGGCACTGCCGTACCGGTTCAGTTCCAGCCCGGCCTGGCGGCGTTCGGCCTGCCCGCAGCCGGCATCCTGGCCATCGTGCTAGCCGCGCTCGCCGCCCAGACCAGGGCGCTGCGGCGGCGCGGGTTCACCGGCATACTCCGGGCCAACTAGGCCGACCAGGAGAAGGGATTAACCAGATACCGGACCTGGGACCGGACGACGGGCGCCGCCGCCTGCAGTAGGACCTTCAGCTCCCGCGCCAAGACTCGAACTTGGAACCTGCCGGTTAACAGGAGGTCCGTACCGCCGGGAGCGATCTGCTCATGCAGATCACCGTCAGCCCGCTTGATCTGCATAAAGGCTCGTCACGGGCTTACGAGGCCACCTTAGCAGGTGTGCCGCCGTGTGCCGCGGAACGCCGTCGTGTCTGTGGGAAACCAGTGGGGACCCGCCGCAGCCCGGACTTGTGGGACTTCTGTGGGCCGCGGGCGTGTCGCCAGTGTAAGACCACATGTCTTGCAATGGCGGTATGGCTGATACGATCACCATCCGCACCGATGAGGAGACTGAACCGCGGAGAGCCGTTCCGCCCGTGTTGCTCGCGTGTTGGATGCCTCAGAGAATCGGACTTGTGTTGCTCTTGTATGTGCCTTCTCAGCCACGATTCAGCCTGCCGTTTCGGCGGAGCCGTCATGAGGCCGCGGCTGAGACGGGATTGAGCCATGCGACGCGGGGGAACCTGGCGAAATCCGTATCCGTGGAGACCACGGTGAGGCCGTGCTCAAGGGCGAGCGCGGCCAGATGCGCATCCGGCACCAGGTTCCCGGCAGGGCGGCATTCCCGGACGATCCCGCCGAGCACCTGCTGATGCCGCGATCCCGGTACCGGAATCCAAGCGGCTGGCCGGGACAGCCAGTCCTCGATACGCTGCCACGCGTCCGCTGCCGTCGCGGGCGGTGAGTATATGCGCGGGTTGGTGACAAGCCGGAAGAAGGCCAGCAAGCTGGGCCAGGGCAAGCCGACGGACCTGGGCGCTCCGGAAGTCCGCTCATCAAGCCAGTCCCGTGCGGCCGCGTGGTGCTCGGAGTCCTCGTCTGTGGCGTAGACGAGGATATTGGCGTCGACCAGGTACATCAGCGGTAATCCTCGCTCTCGGCGATGGCGAGCACCTCGCCGACGTTATCGATGCTGCCGGCGAGACGCCTGCCCAGCGGTAGCGGGCGTGTCTGGCTCACCTCCGGCACGGCGTCGGCGCGTTCTTCGAGCTTGGCAAGGCCCACGCGGACGGCTTCGTTGAGCGCTTGCTTGAAGCTCTCGCCATGCTGCGTTCGATGCCTTTCCAGCCGGATGGCCAGGTCGTCATCGAGGGAGACCGTCGTCCTCATGGCATCTAAGCATAATGCTCTTGATGCCTTGATGACAACAAATCATCATGCGGGTCTGCTCCCTGGACGCCGCATTTCGGGGATGCAGCAAGGCCTCCGCCAGCACGCCCCGTTCGGCCTGGATATTCCGGCGTGCTACGGCGCGCCCCTTGGTCGCGGCCGGAAGCGGAACGAAGGGCAGTCGCTGATGTCCGATTGGCGGCGCTCTGCGACGGCGGCCGAGCGCTCGATGAGAGGTCCGGGGACGCCGGCTTGCTCGCCGTTCCACCGGACCCATTCCGGCAGCAACTCGTACGCGGCGACCGTGGCAGGCTCCTCCGGCAGCCAGTCATCGTCCATGTAGGCAATCAGGGCCCGGACGCGA
>JBOHCK010000544.1:0-2862 GCA_050698755.1 Streptosporangiaceae bacterium
TACCACGGGTCGATCTCGGGCGAGAGCTCGGTGCTCTCGCACACCTACAACCCTTCGGTGATCTCGCACGTCGAGCTGAACGGGGTGCGGGTCGGGGAGAGCGGCATCAACGCCCTGGTCGCCCTGGCGTGCCAGGCGCCGGTCGGGCTGATCACCGGGGACCAGCAGACCATCGAGGAGGCTGACCCGTTCATGGCGGACGCCGAACTCGTGGTGGTCAAGGAGTCGTTCACCAGGTTCGGCGCGGCGAACCTGCACCCGGAGGTGGCGCGCGAGCTGATCGCGGACGGGGCCCGGCGGGCGGTCGAGCGGGCGGCCGTCGAGGAGTCGCAGGTGTGGGACATCGCGGCCGCGCCGGCCGGGGCGGCGGCCCCCCGGGAGGCGGCCCCGCGCGGGGCGGAGGATCTGGAGGATGATCAGGAAGAGCCGGAGCCTTCCGTGCTCGCGCCGCCCGCCATCGCGCTGCCGGCCACCCTCGAGGTGCACGTGCAGACGGCGGACATGGCCGAGATCGCGAGCTGGGTCCGCGGGGTGGAGCGGACCGGCGTGCGGACGGTGAGCATCCGGGGGGAGGACCCGCTGGAGGTGTTCCGGTCGTTCGTCGGGTTGACCTACATCACGCGGGTGGCCGAGGGGCGCTGAGGGCGCGGGCTCGGGTTTCCGAGGGGCCGCTAAGGGGCGCGGGCTCAGGTGGGTGAGCCGGCGGCGGCGCCGGTTACCCGGTCGCGGTCCCAGCGGGCGAGCGTGGCGTCCCAGTCGAGCGGGAGGGTCCCGCCGTCTTCGGCGGTCGCGGCCGGCCAGTCCTCGGCCGGGACACGCCACATGACCTCGAACTCGATGCCGTTCGGGTCCTTGGCGTACAGCGACTTCGACACGCGGTGGTCGCTCTCCCCCACCAGCGCCCCGGCCGCGACGAGCCTGGCCCGGGTCTCGACGAGATCCCGCAGGGTACCGACCTCCCAGGCCAGGTGGTAGAGCCCGACCTGCGGGTGGTCCGGCGCGTGCCCCGTGCCGATCTCGAACAGGCCGAGGTCATGGTCGTTGGCCGAGTCAGGCGCACCGAGGAAGGCGGCCCGGCCCGGGATCTCCATGCGGATCTCGAAGCCCAGGGCCTCGGTGTAGAAGCGGACGGTGCGCTCGAGACCGTGCACGTACAGCACAGCGTGATTCAGGCGGCGGACGGCCATCGGGGCTTCCTTCCCTCGGGAACTGCTGATAGCTGCAATTCACGACGGGACGCCGTCATTCCCTGGCGGCCCGCGCGCCGGGAAGTCGTGGCGCTAGTTGATCTCCCGACGCCGGCGGCGGATCTCGCGGTACCGCCGTCGCTGCGACTCGTCCAGCATCCGCCAGGCCACGGCGGGAATCGCGATGGCGAGGACGACTAGCAAACCCGCCACCCAGAAGGGAACGAACCCGAGCAGGATCAAGCCGACGATGACCCCGGCGATGCCCCACTTCATGTGCGGTGTCATGCTGACTCCATCCTTTCCGCCCAGGCCAGGGATCCCCAGCCCAACCCGGCTCTTTCTAGCTTATAGCCCGCCGGTGCGTGTAGCGGATGATCGCCCGAGGGGTACGCTGCGGGCATGCGCGATGGGGAGGGTGCCGTGACAATCCAGATGCCGGTGGAGCCCGAGGCCAACGAGCTGCTGAGCCGCAGCCCGCTCGCCCTGCTGATCGGGATGCTGCTGGACCAGCAGGTGCCGCTCGAGCGGGCCTTCAGCGCGCCGCTCGACCTGGTCCGCCGGCTCGGGCACGAGCCCACCGCCGCCGAGCTGGCGGACTTCGACCCGGAAGCGCTGGCGCGTATCTTCTCCGAACGGCCGGCCCTGCACCGCTACCCGAAGGCCATGGCGGCCCGCGTGCAGGACCTGACGCGGCTGATCGTGGACGAATACGACGGTGACGCCGCCCGGCTCTGGCAGACCGCGGCGACCGGGGCGGAGCTGCTGAAGCGGGTGGGGGCGCTGCCGGGGTTCGGCGAGCAGAAGGCGAAGATCTTCGTGGCCCTGCTCGGCAAGCAACTCGGGGTGCAGCCAGCGGGCTGGCGGGAGGCGGCGGGGACGTTCGGGGCCGAGGGCTCGCACATGTCGGTCGCGGACATCTTCGACGCCGATTCGCTGGCCCAGGTCCGGTCGTACAAGCAGGGACTGAAGGAAGCCGCCAAGGCCAAGGCCGCCGCGAAGTAGGTTCGGGGGCGACGCGGAAACCAGCGCCTCGCGCAATTGCATGGCGCGGGTTCGCAGGAACGTCTCGGGCCCGGTCAGCGCTGCGCTGGCCGGTTACGCGTCAGTGCCTTCCTCGCCGCTGGTGAAACCCTGGCGCGTCATCGTGCCCCAGGCCAGGGAGCGGCCGCGCAGGGAGGACCACCAGCCCTCGGCCCGCCACCAGGCGGTCAGCTGCCGGTAGCCGATGTTCTCCCCGATGCTGGCCAGCAGGGCGGCCCCGAGGTCACGCCACCGCCGGTACTTGGGGAACCCCATCTCCTCAAGGGTCATCGCGGCCAGCGTGACCAGGATCCCGTAGCCGTAGGCCACGGACATGAACAGCCAGAAGAAGGCGAGATTGACCACCCCGAGGGCCGCCCCGAGGGCGATGAGCGCCAGGCCGGCCAGTTCGAGGACGGGGGCCAGGAGTTCGAACAGCCAGTGCCACGGCAGCGCGATCAGGCCGACGGCTCCGTAGCGGGACCGGCCGCACATCGCGCGGTACGCCCACAGTGTCTCCCACAGGCCGCGGTGCCATCGCCGCCGCTGGCGGTGCAGCACGCTGATCGTGACCGGCACCTCCGTCCAGCAGATCGGCTCGGCGACGAATTCGATCCGGTAGTCGCGGCCCTGGTCACTCAGGTGCTTGTGC
>JBOHCK010000545.1:0-2854 GCA_050698755.1 Streptosporangiaceae bacterium
AGCCGAGGGCATCAGCCGGAATTCGGTGTTCCAGGATTCCGAGGTCTTCGCGTCTTTCGGTCTGGCGGCCGGACTCGACGCCTAGGGCGGATCTACGCCACCACGCCGACGGCCTGCCCGATCTGAGGGATTTGGGGGCCGCAAAACGCATATCACCTGGTCACACTCCGGCCAGATCCCTGCGTAACATGATGTGAGTGAGCGATACCCGGACCTGTGAGCAGTGCGGCGCTGTATTCGCGCCGCGCCGTGAGCATGCCCGGTTCTGCTCCACCTCCTGTCGGCTCGCCTGGAACCGCGAGCGCGCGGGCGGCCTGGGGGTCGAGGTGACCGCGCTCGACTGGACCACGGCCGCGATGTGCGACGTGCTTGAGTGGCTGGGCCAGGCCGGGGAGAGGGATCGGTCGCCGGCCTTCGCCGTGATCAGCGAGGCGGTGTGGTGGGTCACCATCGTCGACGCCACGCTGATCCGCTACCACGTCGAGGCCTACGAGGCCATCATGGCCACTCGCACTCCTGCCGAACGCCGGACCACCGAGGGCATCTTCGGCGGCCTGCGCTTCGTCAGGAACCAGATGGGCTACCACGTAGACCAGGCTGACTTCATCAAGCCCGGTGATGACTGCATCATGGCCTGGTCGTGGCGGTCAATGCCCGAGCCTGCCGTCGCCCGGCTTCCGCCGCGCGGGCAGGCCTGGGAGATGGCGCGGTACCAGGCGTACGAGGCTCACCTGGCCGGTCACACGATGGAAGAGGTGTTCGGCCCGGCCGCCTCGTTCCTCAAGCAGGTGTCCGAGCGGGCCGCCCTCCTCGCCGCAGCCACCGAGTTGAGCCCGAACATCCGGGCGGTGTGAGGGCCCTGAGCCCGGGCCGCGAGGCCCGCGTCGCCGCCTCCTACCGGGGGCTGTTCGCCGAACCGGTGCTGCGCAGGCTCGCGCTGGCAGACGCCTGCGCTCGGCTGCCGCAGGGCATGGTCACCATCACCCTGCTGCTGGTCGCCGCCCAGCACGCGTCCATGACCATCGCGGGCCTGGTGGTGGCCGGATATACGCTGGGGCAGGCCGCCACCGCCCCGCTGCGGGGCAGGCTGGCCGACCGGCGAGGCCTATTCCCGGTGGCCGTCACATGCGGCGCCTGTTACGCCCTTGCCCTCCTCGCGCTGCTGGCAGGCTCGCTGGCCCGCGCGCCCGCCGGGCTGCTGATCGGCACCGCGGCGGTAGCCGGCCTGTTCAACCCGCCGCTGAGCCCGGGCCTGCGCAGCCTCTGGTCCACCTACGCGGGCGCCCGGCTGAAGCAGGCCGCCTTCGCGCTGGACGCTGCGGTGTTCGACCTGGCTTACATAACCGGCCCGGTGCTGGCCGGTGCCCTGGCGACCGGGGTCGCCCCGACGGCGGCCGTGGTCGTGCTGCTGGTGCTGACCGGTACGGCTACGGTCGCCATCGCCAGGTACTCCCGGCGCCCGGAGCACCCGCCGGACCAACGCTCCCTGGTCGCCCCGCTGCGCTCGGCCGCGCTGCGCAAACTCCTGGTCACCGCCGCGCTTACCAACGCCGCCCTGAGCGCGACCGAGGTGGCGCTGACCGCCTACGTCCGGCACCACCACGCCTTGTGGGCGTCGGGCCCGCTCCTGGCGGAAGTCTCCGTCGGAAGCATCCTCGGGAGCCTCCTGCTCGGCGCCCGCAGTTCCGCCGCGAGCCCGAGCCCGAGCCCAAGCCCAAGCCCGGGCCCGGGCCCGGGCCCGAGAACACGCGACCGCCGCCTGCCCCGGCTGCTGACCGGCTACACCCTCGGGCTGGCCGCCCTGGCCGCCGCCGGGCTCTACGCGCCATTGCTGGCCGTCGCCGCGCCGCTGGCCGGGCTGTGCCTGGGCCCCACTCTCGCCACGCTGTTCGGCGCGGCCGCCGCCGCGGCGCCGCGCGGCGGCGGCACGGAAACCCAGGCCTGGATCAACTCGATCATGAACGGCGGCGCCGCGGCCGGGGCCGCCGTGGCCGGCCTAGCCGCCGGTCGGCCCGTGCTAGCCCTGGCCCTGGCGGCCGCCCTGGCCGCTGTGGCGGTGGCCGCTAGCTGCAAGGTGGCTGCAAGCCTGCCCGCCCACGATGGGTGACGTGCCAGGAAGGCACGCGCGGGAGGCTGATCATGGCTATCGGCAGGCACTGGTCAGCTGTTCACCGGGCGGCTGGCCGACACGGTCGGACGCCAGCCGATGATCGTCTCAGGGATGATCGTCCAGGCCGCCGCGTTCCCCGCCGCACTGGTCCTGCTTTCCCGGCCGCTGGCGGCCGGCCTGGTCAGCGCGATCTTGCTCGGGATCGGCACCGCGATGGCTCAGCCAGCGCTAAGCGCCGCCGTCGCCGACCACACCCACCCCGCATCGCGTGCGCGGAGCCTGGGGGTGTACCGGTTCTGGCGCGACCTGGGCTACGCCATCGGCGCGGTGATCGCCGGATTGCTGGCCCAGGCCCTGGGCCTCGACGCGGCCGTGATCGCTGGCGGCGTCCTCACCTTCGCCTCAGCACTGCTCGCCGCCCGGTGGATCACGGACCGGGCGCCGCAGCAACCTGAACCCGCTCCCCGGGCACAGCATGCGTCACTTGCAGGCGGTGACCCCTCCCACGCTCCACTGGCCGGCCTTGTTCTTCACCACGTCGACGCGGTCGTTGCCCGAGACGAACGAGGCAGCCTGGGCGCCGCGTTCGGTCAGCTTCCACCCTGTTTCCGATAGCCATTGAGCTTGTTTCATCCTGGTCTGTGCAGATCAACGGTCGTTTGACAGATCGGGGGAAGTTCCTTGCCGCTGGCTTGCCGGGGTGCCTGGCCGGGCATGCCGGTACGGGCCCTGACTGCGGCTGCC
>JBOHCK010000546.1:0-2852 GCA_050698755.1 Streptosporangiaceae bacterium
TCGGTTTACCAGGTGACGCCTCACCTTCACGGCCCACGCCTTCAAAGTCAACGACCGCCCAGAACAGCGTGTCGCCGCAGGTCACGGCTCAATCGGTGCAAATGAACGTGTGCGGGTTTCAGTTGACCTTGCCTGCAACGCCCGGCTGCCCAACCTGGACGAGCTTCAGGACAAGGCCCGCGCCATCAACCGGCGCATACTGGAGGCCGAGCGCGCCGGCCAGGGCACCGTCCTCGCGAGCCCAGCCTTCGAGCGGATCGCGCACCCGTCCGTGGACGCGGACGGGCGGAGGACCCCGGCCCTCAGGTTCGGCGATCCCCGGGTCACCGCCCTGGCCGGCGCGCTCGCCGCCACCCTCACCGCGGCAACCGGCATCACCAACAAGAGCCTCCGCGCCTTGATAGCCGGGCTGCTGCATGCCCCCTACACCCCCGGCCAGATGACCTACGACCTGCGCCGGGTCCGCCTCGCCGGCCTCATCCACCGGATCGAGCACACCAACAGATACGTCCTGACCCCCGACGGCATCAAGTTCGCCGTGTTCTACACCAAGCTCCACAACCGGCTGCTCCGCCCCCTCATGGCCGCCGACCAGGCACAGGCACCCCCAGAGCTCCGGCAGGCCCTCGACGTCATCAGCCAGTACGTCGATGACTACATCAGCCGCGCCCGCCTCGGGAAAGCCGCATGAAAACTTGACACAAACGTCCAGAAGCTAGAGACCAAGGATCGCCAGAAGCTAGAGACCAAGGATCGCTAGGGCTTGTGTCAACGGCGGCCGAATTTCAGGATCCGCCGGCAGTATGCGGTCCGGCAGCTTGAGGATGTCAGGCAGCTCGACGAGAGGCCGTCCTGGAGGCCGCTCGTTCTGGCAGTCTGGGGTGTGGCAACCTCGCGGCCGGCGGTCCGCTTCATCAGCCGGGGTAGACGGGAGCACTATGAGGAAAGGAACGCTCGCCGCTGCCATAGGCGTCCTGGCGGTGGCGTGCTCGGCCTGTTCTGGGTCGTCCCACAGCTCTGCGGTGCGGAATCCCGGCACAGCCAGCCTCGGTCCCGGCGCAGCGGCTTCGGGCTCTGTGTCCTCGGCGTCGGCCACCGTGCCCGCCATCCCGGAGCCGGAGGCCCCAGGCTCCGGGGCCAGCTGGACCGCCTACCACGGGAATGCTGAGGCGACCGGGGTCCAGGCCGCGCAGACCAAGCTGCTGCCATCGCGACGGGCCTGGACCTCGCCGATCCTCGACGGGCAGCTGTATGGCGAGCCGCTCGTCGCCGACGGCCGCATCGTCGCGGCGACCGAGAACGACACTGTCTACGTGATGGCCGCCCGCAGCGGGCACATTCTGTGGTCACGCCACCTGGCGAACCCCGTGCCATCCCGTGACCTGCCGTGCGGCGACATCTCGCCCCTGGTCGGCATTACGGGCACCCCGGTGATCGACCTGGCACGCCACGAGATCTTCGTCGACGCGGACACCTTGATAAAAGGCCCCTCTTCCTCGGGTGGCGTGGAGGCGTCGCACCGCCTATTCGGGCTCGACCTGTTCACCGGCAAGGTCGAGCTGAGCCAGCCGGCGATGCCCAGCGCCGGCGAGGACCAGCTCGCGCAGTTGCAGCGGCCAGGGCTGGCACTCGACCACGGTCGCGTGGTCATCGCCTACGGCCAGAACACCGGCGACTGTCCCGGCCCCAACGGTCCTGCCCACGGCTACCTCGTCTCGATCCCGGAGACGGGAGGACCGCTGGACTTTTTCCAGCTCGGCAGCGGAAGAGATCGGGGAGCGGTCTGGATGGGCGGCAGTTCTCCGGTCGTCGACCCTCAGGGGAACATCTACGTGGCCAGCGCCGATGGCTACAACCTCGGCGCCGGCCAGCCGTATGACGACAGCGACGCGGTGCTCGAGCTGTCGCCGGCCATGCACCTCGAGTCGATCTTCTACCTCAACGACTGGCAGCAGCTGAGCGGCGATGACCTCGACCTCGGAACCGGGGACCCCGTGCTCGTGGACGGTTTCGTGTTCCAGGTCGGCAAGACCGACATCGCCTACCTGCTGCGTCAGGGGCATCTCGGCGGCAAGGATGGCGAGGTCGCGTCGCTTCCGGTGTGCCAAGGCGACCCAGACGGCGGACACGCGGTGATGGGCTCGGTCGTCTACGTACCCTGCCCGAACGGCGTGACGGCGATCAGGGTTTCGGCCAAGGCCCCGTACCTGAAACAACTGTGGACCGATAACGACGGCGCTGCTGGCGCGCCGATTATCGCCGATGGGCTGGTCTGGACGATCGGAGCCGACCACGCGGTGCACGGCCTCAACCCGGCCAACGGCAAGCAGGTCGTCTCGATTCCCTTCGGCGGGTCGGCGAACCACTTCCCGACGCCGTCGGCCGCCGATGGCCTGCTGCTGCTTCCGGGCACCAGCCAGGTCTTCGCCTTCATGGGTCCGGCGGGGCTGCCGCCGGCGCCTCCCGCTAGCTGAGACGTCCGGCGGGAGTGAGCCGGATGACGCTGATCCGGCTGATCCGCGCCATGCCCGACCCGCCGTGAGCGCTTCGCCCGGGAGACCTCTTCCACCTCCACGCCCGCCAGGTACGGCAGCACATCGGCAATATCAAGATCGCATGGCGCATATGCCCGCAGAAGCCATATTCAGTACAAATCCGACCACGCCCAACCTGATCACGGAAACTGCGCCAGCGCCAGTTTTCACCCGTCGCCGACAGCTTGCTGATGGTAAGTATTCGGAAGTGCCGTGACGGTGGCTGCGGAGGCGCGCGTGGTCAATGGGTGCGACTCGCCGGGCGGGGTGCGTGATTTGCCGGTGACGGCGGTGTTTGCTGTGGTTCGTGGCTGCGGC
>JBOHCK010000547.1:0-2849 GCA_050698755.1 Streptosporangiaceae bacterium
TCGTGAACTGCGGAAACGTGATGACCCTTGCGTGCCCGCGAACTACCGTCCGCAGACGGCCAACCTCGTGCCGTCCGTTCTCGGTCCCATACCGCCACTGGCCGTTCCGTTGTTCCTCGAGGGCCGACACCGTCCGCTGGCTCAGGCCCGAGTGCAGGGCCAGGTTCCGCGTGCCGTGCTCGATAACGCTCGAGCCGGAGACCATGGCCGCCTGGCCGATGGCCGCGAGCAGTTGGCGGACAGCGATAGCACAGCGCCCCCATCTTCCGACCCGGTCGGGGTCGGCGGCCGCGCAAGAGGTACCCGTCACCCACGAACGAATCAGCCCGAACTCATCAACACCGTCGATAGGTGCAGGGGGGCGTGAGGTACTGACGCTAGTGAGCCAGTTATGCACGTTTTTCTCACGCGAGATCTTGTCGACGGATTTTCGCCATTCGATCGGCAGGAGCCTGGCCTGGCGATCCGGCTCTGAGCGCCTCTCGTACAGCCCGGCTAGGCCCTTCCAGATGCCGCTGTCGATCGCCGACCGGACGTGGGCGAGCTGCCAGCCGCGGGCTGCAGCGGCGCTCAGGATGGCCATCCGGGCCTCGCTGCGGCCCGGGTAGCGGGTGCTGTCCCACCGGCCGGTGCGGGCGACGTGCTCGAGCTCGGCGCCTAGCTGTCCGCGGCCGCCGAGGCGCGGAACCCAGGGGACGCCGCTGCCGTCGAGCTCGGCACCGTCCGGGACATCGCCAGCAGGCTCTACGGGCTCGACGTGGCGCAGTTCGCCCGCCAACTCGGTCAGCAACGCGCGTCCCACACCTCCGGGCCGTTCCGGTGCTCAACGGCTGCCACAGCTTCGTCCAGCGGCGTTGAGAGCAGCCGCCAGCCGCCGCTTTTGTGGCGGGCCCCAGGAGGGGAGATCTGGCCGCCGAGCGATGACATCGGCGCCGGGTCGATCGCAGGGAAGCGCAGGGACAAGGCCCGGGCGAGGTCGCGCAGCTCGAGCCACGGGAGCGGCGCGGCGAACAGGACGTAGACGTGGCAGCCGCCGGACGGGGCGACGTCGGCGAGATACCGGGCGCCGGCGCGCTCGAGCAGCTGGCCGGCCTCGGCCGCCTGGTGGTCGACGTCACCGCGGCCGGGGTCAAGGTCGAGTGCCAGCATCCGCCCGGTGCCCGTGCCGGGATCGTAGGCCGGCACCGTGCACGGCTGGTCCGGAGGACCGGCGGGCAGCGGGCGCGCGTGGCGGGCCGGGTAGGTGCGGCCGCCGTCCTTCGAGATCCGGACGTGCGGAGTACCGGCGATCAAGGGCGTGACGGCGCGCCAGGCGGCCTCTGCGTCGGCGCGCGGGAGGCTGTCACGGCTGCGCGGGTTCGCTGGCGCGACACCCGGCGTGTCGCACGGCGGGAATACTAATCTAGCCGTGCGGCCACCTGTTATGGTTGCCACGGTTGTTAGCTTTCTGGTCGGGCCCGGACTTGGTTGGGAGCCGTAGAGCGGGCCTCGTACAGAGCAGATGTTCAGGTGTCGTGATGGCCCCCCTAGGCGGGGGCCTTCGGCATTTCTAGGGCTATAGAGCTCCGACTGGCTCGAGGCAGATGACGCGCACGATTGTTGCCGGCCGGCCCCCCCTAATGCAGGGTGGCGCGCCGGCTACAGCCGGGTATGCAGAAGCCCGGCCAGCTAGTGACCCGGGCTTCTGCGGTGACTGGCTCAGGCCGTCCGCACAGAGCCGTCTGAGCGCACTATCACGTCAACGATCTTCGGCCGGCGGGCTCACGGCGATCCGGCCTCCGCCCACGTCGGCCAGGAGCGGCTTAACGGCTTGCCTGGGTGGCGCACCTCGATCGGAAGGCCTGTCCGATTCGCGTTTCCCGTAGCGGACACATCCCGGGGCCGGTGTGGCAATCTGCGCTCATGAACCACGCCAGGCGCCTGGACTGGCGGCATTGGCTCGCCGCCACCCGGCATCCAGCGCGCAAAGACGGCGCGATCGCCGTGGCGCTGATCGTGCTGCCCTGGGTGATAGCGCTCGCGCTGGAACTGCTCCATCACCTCGGCGCTGCCGCAGTCGCCATCCTGGCCGCGGTGAGTGTCGGCTTGCCTTTGTCCCCCGTATCAGTGCGCGCCGGCCGCACCGCCGTCAGCCAGGCGGCGGGCCGGCGCCGCGCCGACGGGCCGGCGGGGGTGGCACGACCTTCCCGGCCAGGGCGCGCCCGGCGGGGATGACGACCAGCGTCCCGTCAGGGGTGCGGACGGCGAAGGAACCGGCGTCAGCCTCCTCCAGGATGCCCAGGACGTCGGCGATCGGCCCGCCGCCACCTGGCGCGGGCCGGCGCCAGCGGATCACGACCCGCTGGCCGACATCGGCGGGTGAGAGCCGGACCTCGAGCCGGTAGCGCACGCCGGTCACCTCCTCGCAGGCCGGGTCATTCGCGCCGCCGGGAAGGGATGAGAGCGATGAGCATGGGCTCGCAGCTTGCGGCCCAGGCCGTGCTTGAGTGTAGCGCTCATCGCGATGGCCTTGTGGTGCTCGGGACCCGCGAATGTTCAGCGCCGCGGTCACCCTCTGATTTCCCGGTCAGGCCATGGTGGCAGTACCGGCCGGTCGCAGAGCCGACGACCCGGCTGGTGCCGGAGCGCGGAGGGCCGGTCCTGGCGGTGCCGCCGGGCGCGCCGCGCTGCCCGCAGAACCTGGCGTGCTGGCCGGTGAACCGGGCCCGCCGCGCCGGCGGGCCCGCAGGCGCCGCAGCCGGCGCGCTGGCCGGGGTCGCTGGGCAGCATCCGCTGGCCCTGGTAGATGATGGGTGATTCCGCCTCCACAGCGGCCCGCCTGGCGTGCGTGGCACGGGCGCGTGGCGGGC
>JBOHCK010000548.1:0-2828 GCA_050698755.1 Streptosporangiaceae bacterium
CTGGCCGGTGACCTCGCCGAAGCCGACGCGGGTGCCGCCGGCGCCTGGCGCGGTGGCGGTGATCGTGACCTCGTCGCCGTCTTCGAGGAAGGTGCGCACGGACCCGTCGGGCAGGGCGAGGGGTTCGGCGCCTCCCCAGCTCAGCTCCAGGAGGCAGCCCCGCTGCTCGGGGGCCGGGCCGCTGACGGTGCCCGAGGCGTAGAAGTCACCGGTGCGGGCGGAGGCGCCGTTCACGGTCATGTGGGCCAGCATCTGCGCGGGCGTCCAGTACATCGTGGCGTAGGGCGGGCGCGACACCACGTGCCCATTCAGCCGCACCTCGAGCGCGAGGTCGAGTCCGGTACGGCCGGGGTCGGCCAGGTAGGGCAGCGGCTCCGGGTCCTGGGGCGGCGGGGTGACCCGAGCGTGCTCCAGCGCCTCGAGCGGGACGACCCACGGCGACACCGACGTGGCGAACGACTTGGCCAGGAACGGACCGAGCGGCACGGTTTCCCAGGCCTGGATGTCACGGGCCGACCAGTCGTTGACCAGGAACACGCCGAACACGTGGTCCGCGAACTCATCGGTCTTGATGGGAACGCCGCGCGGTGCGCCCGCGCCGACCACGAAACCGACCTCGGCCTCGAAGTCCAGCCGCTGCGACGGGCCGAACGCCGGGGCGTGCTCGCCCCGGCGCTGGCCGCGCGGACGGGTCACCGGGGTGCCCGAGACGACCACCGTGCCCGAGCGCCCGTGGTACCCGATGGGCAGATGCTTCCAGTTCGGCGTGAGCGGCTCGCCGCCCGGCCTGAACAGCCGCCCCACGTTGGTCGCATGGTGCTCGCTGGCGTAGAAGTCGACGTAGTCCCCCACCTCGAACGGCAGGTCAAGGCGCACGCCGGACAGCGGGTGCAGCGCGGGTTCGACGGTGCTGCGGGCTCGCTCGTCCGTGAGCAGTTCGGTAATCCGGGCCCGGACTTCGGTCCACCGGGCCCGGCCCTGCGCCATGAAGGCGTTCAGCGATGGCCGGGCGAACACCGGGTCGTCAAGGACGGCCGCCAGGTCGAGCACCGCGTCGCCGACGCGGACCCCGACCCGGGGGCCGGGTCGGGGCTGGCCGTCGTCGGCCTCGAATACGCCGTAGGGGAGGTTGGCCACTCCGAACAGCGAATCGGGCGGCAGCTCCAGCCAGGTCATCCGGAGTTTACTGGCCTGGTCAGGCCTCCCGTTCCTGTTCGTCAAGATGGCGCAGGCTCTCGCCGGTGTAGATCTGCCGGGGCCTGGCGATCTTCTGTTCGGGGTCGACCGAGCCCTCCTGCCACTGGGCGAGCCAGCCGGGCATCCGGCCGATCGCGAACAGGACAGGGAACATCGCCACGGGGAAGCCCATGGCCTGGTAGATGATCCCCGAGTAGAAGTCCACGTTCGGGTACAGCTTGTGGCTGATGAAGTAGTCGTCAGCCAGCGCGATCCGCTCGAGCTCGAGCGCGATGTCCAGCAGCGGGTTGCGCCCGGTGACCTCGAAGACCTGGTCGGCGACCTCCTTGATGATCGTCGCGCGCGGGTCGAAGTTTTTGTACACGCGGTGGCCGAAGCCCATCAGCCGCAGTTCGCCGGTCTTGACCCGGCTGATGTAGGCGGGCACGTTGTCCACGGACCCGATCTCCCGCAGCATATTCAGCACCTGCTCGTTCGCGCCGCCGTGCAGCGGGCCATACAGCGCCGCGGCGGCCGCGGCCGCCGCGGAGTACGGGTCCACCTGGGAGCTCGCGACGCCCCGCATCGCGTTGGTGGAGCAGTTCTGCTCGTGGTCGGCGTGCAGGATGAACAGTACGTCCAGGGCGTGCTCGAGCACCGGGTCCGGGGTGTACTTGGGCTCGGTCATCCTCGCCATCATGTTGAGGAAGTTGCCCGTGTAGGACAGCTCGTCGTCTGGGTACGCGTACGGCAGGCCCCGCGCGTGCCGGTAGGCGAAGGCCGCGAGCGTAGGCATCTTGGCGATGAGCCGGACGACCTGCTGGTCCTGGCGGGACCGGTCGTGCACCGCCTTCGCCTCGGGGTAGAAGGTGGACAGCGCGGCCAGGGTGCTGACCAGGATGCCCATCGGGTGAGCATCGTGGTGGAAGCCGTCGATGAACTTCTTCACGTTCTCGTGCACGTAGGTGTGGTGGGAGATCTGGTAGCCCCAGGCCGCCGATTCCTTCTTGTCGGGCATGTTGCCGTGCAGGAGCAGCCAGGCGACGTCGAGGAAAGACGACTCGCGCGCCAGTTCCTCGATCGGGTAGCCGCGGTAGCGCAGGATGCCCTTGTCCCCGTCGATGAAGGTGATGGCGCTGCGGCAGCTTGCGGTGTTCTGGAAGGCCGGGTCGTAGGAAAGCAGTCCGAAGTCGTCATCGGAGGTCTTGATCTGCCGCAGGTCGATCGCGCGGATGGCGCCGTCGACGATCGGGATCTCATAGCTGCGACCGGTTCGTGAGTCGGTAACGTGCAGCGTGTCATTGGTGGTCATGTCTAGACCATAGGCCGTCGGGACGGGTGCGAAAAAGGCCCTATGATCGCGTGTCTCAGCTTGTGACCACTCAGGCACGGGACCGCCCTGCGGGCGCTCCCGCCACCGGGACGCCGACCGGCTGAGAGTGACGTAGGAGACCGGGCGGGGACCCGGCGACAGGAGCGGGTCTTACGGTTGCTCACCGAAGGGTGACCGAGTAAGCCCGACGCCATGAGGGTTATGCAAAACCCTCCCTGAAGAAGTACAGTCCAATTGCGGCGCGGAATGACGACTTGAAGGTCTTCAGCGGCCGACGGTAGTCGGTGAAGAGAATCCGCCACGCTTTCAGGGTGGCGAC
>JBOHCK010000549.1:0-2822 GCA_050698755.1 Streptosporangiaceae bacterium
GCGCCGGAGGGCAGACACCTTTGCGTCATCGGTGCCACGAGCAGCCAGATCCGATCCTGTCCGCGCCTTGACTTTGCAGTGCAAAGTGGGTTAACTTTGCAACACAAAGTCAAGGAATGGAGTCGACATGAACGAGGACGTCGACCTGAACGACGGGGCGGGCCTGGATGCGCAGGGTGCGGCCGCCATCATGCAGGAGGCGGGCGAGCGGGCCCGCAGTGAGCTGCGGGTCAGTCACCCGGTCATCTTCATCAGCGCAGCGGTGGCCTGGCTGCTCGGTTACGGCGCGATCTGGCTCTCGGTCCGCGGGCAGCACCCCTACCAGGGCCCGGCGCCGGAGGCGGCGATAATCCAGGTGGTGCTCGTCGGGTTCGCGGTGGCCATCGCCGCCTCCATCGTGGGCCGGGCGACCAGCGGCGTGGGCGGCTTGTCGGCGGTGCAGCGCCGCGTGTCGATCCTGGCCCTGGTCAGCGGGATCGTGGCGGTGCTCGTACTCGAGGCAGCGATCGATCATGCCGGCGCCAGCCGCTTGGTGGTCTTCGGCGTGTTCCAGGCGGCGGCACCCGTCCTGGTTACCGGGGTGGTCTATGTAGCGACCTCCGCCGTCAGGCTGAACTGGACCATGCTCGGGCTGGGCCTCTGGCTGGTGGCCGTGGCGTCAGGCGGAGCGTTCGCGGGCCCGGTGGGGGTCTGGGCCGTGACCGCCCTGGCCGGCGCACTGGGATACCTGCTCACGGGGGCTCTCGGGCCCGCCCGGGACCGGCATCAGTGAGCGAAGACGAGCTCGACCCGGTCATTCACGCCCCCGCCCGGCTGCGCATCGTGGTGACGCTGGCTGCGCTGCCGGACGGGGACAACCTGTCCTTCACCAGGCTCCAGGACCTGATCGGGCTGACCCCCGGCAACCTCATCACCCACCTGCGCAAGCTGGACGACGCCGGGTACGTCCGGATGGAGAAATCCGGCAGCGGCGTCAACGGGACGACCTCGGTGTCCCTCACCCGCGAAGGCCGCAGCGCGCTGGATCGCTATACCAGCGTGCTGCGGGAATTGCTCGACCAGGCCGGTTCGGCCCCGCCGCGCTGACCCCGGTAGCCGGGTAGACGTAACAAGCTGAGATTGGTTGGGGCCTGCAGGCAGCAGAGCGGCCAGTTGTGCGAGCCCGTCAGGGCAGGCCCTGATCGTCAGCGGCACTCAGCCTGGTGCCACTGTCGGCCTCTTCAACGTCGGCGCCACCGCCGGCATCCTGCGCCACGGGCGTTTCAGTCCGATCCCCTGGTCCAACCAGACCTTCGCAGCAGCCTGGTAGTAACGATGTCACTTCGCGATGTATCGTGTCTTTGTGGTCCGGGACGATCCTGAGGCGTTCCTGCGCACGATGCTGGGTCCGCTGAGCGCGGCGCGACGGGGCGAGTCGCTGCCCGGCGTTCCGTTCAGCCGGGAGGCCGTGGCGAACGCGTTCGTGATGCTCGGCCTGCTGCCCTCCGCACGCGCCGAGGAGATCCTGGCTGAATACCGGCCGGAACTGGAGGCCAAGGGCTTCCGGATGGGGGTCCTGACCGGCGAAATGAGCGTTCGCCCCGGCGCGTACGGGTACCAGGAAGCGCGGGCGGCGGATCCGGACAGCCTGGTCCGGATCCCGCTGGCCTTTGCCCCGGGTCCGGTGCCCATCCCGATGGACGGAATGGATCTGAACCTGACCTGGGCGACGCTGATGCCGGGTGGAGTGGGACTGCGGCTCCGCGCCACCGGCCCGGACGACGGCCAGGTGGCCGGGCCGCCCCGAGGGCGGCGGCCCTACCGGGTGCTGCCTTTCCAGGGGGTCGTCCAGGCGATCCAGTCGGGGCTGTCGGTGACCGACGACCTGGGCCGGGCATACCGGCTGCGGCCGATCCGCGGGGGCGGCCCCATCACACTCGAGCACTCCGGGCCATCGCCGTACACGTGGCGCGGCGAGATGATGGCCGAGCAGGAGCACCGTCCCGCCGAGCCAGATTCTGCCCGAACGCCGCGCTGGCTCGAGTTCGCTACTGCGTCAGGTCCCGCCGCTCGCGTCGACCTCCTGCCGCCCGCCCGGGTGGCGACGGGGGAGACCGAGCCGCCCTGGCCGACGCCCGCCGAAGGCTACCTGGCGGTTCTCGGGGCGGCCACCTCGATGACGATCGCCACCGACGGCGGCACCGTGGAGCTCGATACCGCGCGGATCGCCGCGACGGTGGCCGACGCGCTGCTCTGGGTGGGCGCGCTGCCGGCGGACAGCGCGCTGCTGTCGGCCGGGATCGTGGCGGCCCGCGGCTCCGAGGGCTGGCGGGAGGAGCTGAAGTACCTGTGGGGCCGCCAGGCGCGCCAGCGAACGCGGGACGTCGAGCCGGAGCGGGCGGGCCTGGCCGTCAGGCTGCCGCTGCGCCGGGCTACCGCGGTACTCGAGAGCATTGCCGCGCGCGGTGACCTGGTGTCCGTCGAGCTGTACGGGCATCCCTGGGTGACCGGCGAGTACTGGCCGATGATCGCGCCGTGTTTCCAGGTGCGGGCGGTCGACGACACGGCCGCCGAGCACGAGGGCGTGCCCGGCGGCGGGGGCGGTTCGCCGGAAGGCAGCTGGGAGTGCTGGTTCTGGCCGCCCGTTCCTGATGCCGCGAAACGGATCCGGATCATCGTCAGCACGCTGTGGGAAGCAGCCTGGGCCGAGGTCGATATCCCCGGCAGGCCCGTTACGTAACGTCGCTCTCCACTGGGACGGGATCAGAAAACTAGGCGACGAGCTCCGATTCGCCGGTGAAGGCGGCCCAGAGCGAGGCGTAGGTGCCGTCCGCGGCGAGGAG
>JBOHCK010000550.1:0-2806 GCA_050698755.1 Streptosporangiaceae bacterium
CCCGCTCCCTGGCCCCCCGGTCCACCACCACGGCCACCCCGACCACCTCCGCGCCCGCCTCGCGCAGGGCACCGACGGCGGTCAGCGAGGAGGCCCCGGTCGTCGACGTGTCCTCGACGGCCAGCACCCGCCGCCCGGCCACGTCGGGGCCCTCGATCCGGCGCTGCAGGCCGTGCTGCTTCTCCGCCGTCCGCACCACGAACGCGTCGATCGGAGTTCCGCCGGCCGCCGCGGCGTGCATCATCGCCGTGGCGACGGGATCGGCGCCCAGCGTCAGGCCGCCGACCGCCTCGTATTCCAGGTCCCTGGTCAGGTCGAGCATGACCCGCCCGGCCAGCGGCGCCACGCGCCCGTCGAGCAGGACCCGCCGCAGGTCGATGTACCAGTCGGCGTGCTGACCGGAGGAGAGGATGAAGTCGCCGCGGACGACGGCCTTGGCCCTGATCGCCGCGAGGAGGTCGGCCCGATCGCTCACGGCGGTGATACTACGCCCGCAGGCAGCGCAAATGCACAGAAAGGCAGCCCGGCCGAGCGTCCTTCACCTACGCTTAGGTCCGACAGACCCGCTACCTCAAGGAAGGACGGTGCGGCCGTGGATCGCTGTGCGCTGTTCGTCGACGCTGGCTACGTGCTCGCCGACGGCGCCATGGCCGTGCACGGGACGCGCCGTGGCGAGTCAGTCTCGTGGGACTACGAGGGACTCCTCCACTTCTTCGCCGGCCTGGTCACCGAGCGGACCGGGCTGCCGCTGCTGCGCTGCTACTGGTATGAGGCCACCGTAGACGGCCGGCGCACCGCAGAGCAGGATGCGCTCGCCGACATGCCGGGGATCAAGCTCCGGGTGGCCAAGATCCGCCCCGGCCGGCGCGAGGGCGTGGAAACCGAGATCCACCGCGACCTGACCACGCTGGCGCGCAACAACGCGATCAGCGACGCGCTCGTGGTCAGCGCGGAAGAGGACCTGGCCCAGGTCATCGCGGACGTGCAGGACCTGGGCATGCGCGTCAGCCTGATGCACATCGCGGTCGACGGGAACTGGACCATCTCCCGGGCCCTCCGCCAGGAATCCGATGACATCATCGAGATCGGCGGCGAGCACCTGCGGCCCTACGTGGAGCTGATCGCCGGCGCCGAGCCTGCCCTGTCCGACGACCCCGACCTGGCCGACCTGGCCCAGGCGCGGCCGCTGGCCAACGGCCACGCGTCCAGCGGGTCAGGCTCCTACCAGCCGATCCCCGCCGCGTCGGGGAACCACGCGCCTCCGTCGATCTACACCGCGCCGGTCGTGGCGGAGTACCAGCGGCCCTCGCTCCAGCTGCCCAGGGTCGCCGCGCCCGACCGGTCCCGCGAGGACCGCCCGGCGCGCGAGGACCGCCCCTCCCGAGAGGACCGCCCGTCCCGGGAGGACCGCCCGTCCCGGGAGGACCGCCCGTCCCGCGAGGACCGGGCCCGCGACGACCGGCTTGCGCCCGCGCCGGCGCCCGCCCCCGTCAACGGCGACGCGCAGCCGCAGTCCCAGCCGCGACAGGACATCTACGCCGCGCCCGCGTCGGCGCCCACCGCTGCCCGGTCCAGGGCGGAGCGCCAGGATTCCACGCCGCCGTCCCCGGCCGCGTGGGCCCGGCCCGCCGAAGAAGCCTCGCCCTACGCCCCCGGGCAGCCGAGCGCGCCCGAGCCGGTCACCGGCCTGACCGGGGTGCCGGGCCCGGAGCCCGCCCCGGCTCAGGGCGGCCAGCTCCGCCGGCTGCCTTCCCGCTCCGGCAGCCCGGGATCTCTCGGGTCCATGGGTCCCATGGGAGCCACCGGTGCCGCGCTGACGCAGCCGGGCCAGCACGCCGGGCCCGGCCAGGGTTCGCCTCGCAATTCCCCGTACACCGGCCCGCAGCCGGTCGCTTCCTCGCCGCCGCCCCCCGGCTACGCCCCCACGGGCGGGATCTCGCTCTCCGAAGCGGTGCAGGCCGCGCACGAGGAGGGCCAGGAGTTCGGCGGGTCGGTCGCCAGGGACGCGCCGGCGCTGTGGCTGGAGGCCGTGCTGGCCAGGAAGCCGCGCATGCCATCGGACCTCGAGGCCCGGCTGCTGCAGGGCTCCGCGCTGCCGATCGACTATCTGCTGCACGACGAGGTCAGGCACGCGCTGCGTCGCGGGTTCTGGGACGCGCTCGAGCGTACTCGCCGGTAATTAACCGCAGACGCCCGGAATGTCCATCACCTCGGCGGGTAGGGTCATGAACGTGGTTGTGCTGTCCGGCGAGTTGTTCGACGCCATCGAGGTCAACGCGGCCCGGACGGGTAACCACCAGCGCGCCGCGGTGCGGATGAGCCGGCTGGCCGTGCAGGCCACGGCAGGTAGCATGTCCCGCGCCGAGGCCCACCTGCGGGCGGGCGAGCAGTGGCTCCTGGCCGACGAGCCCGCGACCGCCGCCGATGAGTTCCGCGCTGCGATCGCCGACGCCGGCCCGACGCTGGACGACCCGAGGGTTCCGCTCGCCCGGGCCATGTTCGCGCTGGACCGGCCCGCCGAAGCCGACTCGCTGCTGCGCGAGCTGACCGCCTCCGGCGGGCAGGCGCTGCCGCGCACGTGTGACCTGGTGGCCGAGCTGCTCATTGAGCAGGGCGACCTGCGCGTCGCGCTCGACTGGGCTACCGCGGGCGTGCAGGCGTGCCTGGACGGCGATGACCGCGACGAGCTGCCGCTGCTGCTCCGCCTCCGGTACCGGCTCCGGGTCGACCTGGGCCTGCCCGAGGACGACTACGACAAGATGCTCGACAGCATCGCGCGCGGCCTGCGGGACGGCCCCGCCGCCGG
>JBOHCK010000551.1:0-2793 GCA_050698755.1 Streptosporangiaceae bacterium
GAGGCGATCGACGCCCGGATCCCGCTGTGCATCGTGATCACCGAGGGCATCCCCGTGCACGACACCGCGGAGTTCTGGGCGTACGCCGGCGCGGCCGGCCACCAGACCCGGATCATCGGGCCGAACTGCCCTGGCGTCGCCTCGCCGGGCAAGTCCAACGCCGGCATCATCCCGGCCGACATCACCAGCGAAGGCCGCATCGGCCTGGTGTCCAAGTCGGGCACGCTGACCTACCAGATGATGTACGAGCTGCGCGACATCGGCTTCTCCACCGCCGTCGGGATCGGCGGCGACCCGGTGATCGGGACCACGCACATCGACTGCCTGCAGGCGTTCGAGCAGGACCCGGAGACCGACGCCATCGTGATGATCGGCGAGATCGGCGGCGACGCCGAGGAGCGTGCCGGAGCCTTCATCGAGCAGCACGTGACTAAGCCGGTCGTGGGGTACGTGGCCGGGTTCACCGCGCCGGAAGGCAAGACGATGGGGCACGCCGGCGCGATCATCTCGGGTTCCTCCGGTACCGCCCAGGCCAAGAAGGAAGCGCTGGAGAAGGCCGGCGTCCGCGTCGGCAAGACCCCCAGCGAGGCCGCCGCTCTGGTCCGCGACATCATGCAGCGCTAGCCGGCCCGGCGCGCCTGCTTGGGCCGGCGGGCAGGCGTTGTCAGGATCGGGTATGTGGCTGTTTCCGAGCAGGCCCGGCCGGCCTCCGCCCCTGATTCTGAAACAAAGCCCGGGGCCGGGGGGCGACCTGCGCGCCCGCTGGTCGTCACGGGGGCCATCGCGGCCTGCGCGGCAGCCGCCAGCGGGCTCGCCGTCCTGGTCACCCTGACCGCGATCGGGTGGATCACCGCTCCGCACGTGGGCATCGGCAGCGGGCTCGGCGGGGTGCTGCGGACCGCGGCCATGCTGTGGCTGGTCGCGCACCACGTCGGGTTCACGGTCCGCGGGGCGGGGCGGATCGGCATGCTCCCGCTCGGGCTGGTGCTGCTGCCCGGTGCGCTGCTCTTCCTGGCCGGGCGATGGGTGGTGCACGCCGGAGCGGTCACCCGGCTGCGCCACATCGGCTACGTGGCCATCGTCCTCGCGCTGCCCTACACACTGCTAGCCGGAGCGGTGTCCGTGGCGAGCAGGACGGCGCAGCTGGCGCCCACGCTCTGGCAGGCCGTGATCGCGTCGTTCCTGCTCGCCCTGGTCGCTGGCGGGCTGGGCGCCGCGCGCGCGCTGGCCCCCTGGTCCCGGCTGGCCGGGCTGATGCCCGCCCGGCCGCGTTCGATCGTGATGGGCATGCTCGCGTCGGTTGCCGTCCTGGTCGCGGCCGGCGCGGCGCTAGCGGGCGGCTCGCTGGCAGTGCACCTGGCGGAGGTCAGGGCGGCCACCGACGCGCTGAACCCGGGCCTGATGGGAGCGGCGCTGCTGCTCCTGGCCCAGCTCGCCTATGTCCCGAACGCGATCTTCTGGGCCGTCGCCTACACCCTCGGGCCGGGCTTCGCCTTCGGCACGGGCACCGTCATCGCCCCGACCGGCTCGGCGCTCGGCGCGGTCCCCATCTTCCCGATGCTCGCGGCCCTGCCCGCTGGTGCGCGGCCGGGCGGTCCGGGCCTGATTCCCGTGCTCGTGCTCGCGGTGCCGTACCTGGCGGGCGCGCTCGGCGGGATCGTCACGGCTCGGATCAACCCCACGCCGGTGCTCGAGGCCGCCCCGCTGTGGGGGTTCATCGCCGGTGGGGCGGCGGGCGTCGTGGTCGGCCTGGCCGCGGCGTTCTCGGGCGGCCCGCTCGGCGACGGTCGCCTGGCCGTGGTCGGCCCGTCCGGCTGGCAGGTCACCCTGGTGGCGGTCCTGGAGATCGGCGTGACCGCGGCGCTGACCGCGGCCGCGGCGAACTGGGTGATCCTCCGCCGCGCCGGCCGCCGCAGGTCAGCGGGCCTGCCCGTCCCGGACGACGAGGACGACGCGGATACCGGTCCCATCCCGATCCCGGTCCTGCCCGGGGTAGTCGACGAGTCCGACGACGCGGATGGCCACCGGATCTACCTGAATCCCTGGGCCACCTGGGATCAGGACGAGCCAGAGGACGAATGACGGCCGCTACCGGCCGTTATCCAGGAAGCTGATCTCCCCGCCGACCGAGTTGTTGAACTGCGCGTGGCAGGCCTGCTGCGTGGTCACCGTGTTCGCGCCGTTGATGCAGGAGTAATACGCGCTCACCTGCGGCCAGAACACCGCCAGGACCAGCAGCCACAGCACGCTGAACGCGAGGCCGAACCCGCCCAGCACGATCCCGCCGACCGCCCCGCGCGGGCGGGCCGTGCCGCCGCGGCGCGCCTTACGGTTCGCGCCCACGCCCAGCCAGATCGCCGTCACGGCGAACAGCAGGGCCAGGATGGCCACGTAGATGCTGCGGCTCAGGTTGCCGAGCCCGAGCGCCAGGCCGAGCAGGCTGAGCACGCCCATGGCGAGCGCCGACAGGGCGCGCTGGCGCAGGGCCGGGTCCGCGGGCGGCAGCTGCCGGGCGGGCAGCATTCCCCTGGGTTGCGTTCCGCGCCGGCCGGGGGGCTGGTATCTGGCCATCGCCTTCTATTTTGCCTCCTCCGGCCGCTTGCCCCTCACCTGCCTTAAGGTGGCGGCATGGTGGCGCGGCTGGTGGTGCTCGTCTCCGGCGAGGGGACCAACCTGCAGGCGCTGATCGACGCCTGCCGTGACCCTGGTTACGGGGCCCTGGTGGCCGCGGTGGGCGCGGACCGCGGCGCGATCGGCGCGCTGGCCCGGGCCGAAGGGGCCGGCGTGCCTACC
>JBOHCK010000552.1:0-2758 GCA_050698755.1 Streptosporangiaceae bacterium
GGCCGCAGGCCGCAGGCCGCAGGCCGCCGGGCGCCGGGCGCCGGGCGCCGCTGCGGCTTGGTCTCTCGTGGGCGGGTGGGCTGAAACACATTGACCCGGCCATGCGGGCTTCTGTAATTTGATATGGATCGAATAATTGCTTGCCCGCATCTAGACTTGGCCGAGGTGTTCGTTGCCGAAGATCGTCGTTCTCGTTAAGTACACCCCCGACCTCACGTCCGATCGTAGCTTCCTGCCTGACGGCACCGTTGATCGGGCCGGAGTGCCGGGCAGGCTGTCGGAGCTGGACGAACACGCCGCTGAGCAGGCGCTGCGGGTCCAGGAGTCTTCCGCTGGCTGGGAGCTGGTTTACCTGACGATGGGGCCGGACGGGGCTTCGGACGCGCTGCGTAAGGCGCTGTCGATGGGCGGCGACGCGGCCGTGCACGTCCGGGACGGTGCCCTGCACGGATCCGACGCGTTCGCCACCTCGCTGGTCTTGGCCGAGACGATCAAGAGGATCGGTTTCGACCTGGTGGTCACCGGGATGGCGTCGACGGATGCGGGGATGGGCGTGGTGCCGGCCCTGCTCGCCGAGCGGCTCGGGGTCCCGCAGGTGACCTTCGCCGGGCGGCTGTCGGTCAGCGGCGACCAGGTGGAGATCCTGCGCGACTCCGACACCAGCTCCGAGACCGTGACCGCGCGGCTGCCGGCCATCGTGAGCGTGACCGACCGGACCGGGGAGGCCAGGTACCCGTCCTTCAAGGGAATCATGGCAGCGAAGAAGAAGCCGGTCGAGACCTTGGGCCTGGCCGATCTCGGCATAGACCCGGCGCTTGTCGGCCTGGCCGGCGCCCGCACCACGGTGCTCTCGACGACCCGGCGCCCGGCGCGGTCCGCTGGCCAGCTCGTCAAGGACGACGGCGACGGCGGCAAGGCGCTGGCCGATTTCCTCGCCGCCCAGCGGTTCATCTAACCTCGCCTGCCGCGGCCGGTCCCTGCAAGCCAACCGGGCCAGCAAGAAGGAGACTCATGTCCGTAGTCCTCGTGGTCGTCGATGCCGTGGACGGTTCGGCGCCAAAGCCCACGCTCGAGCTGCTGACGCTGGCGCGCCGGATCGGCTCGCCAGCCGCGGTGGTGTTTGGCCACGACGCGAGCCAGGCCGTCCCGGTGCTGGCCGAATATGGTGCGGCCGACGTTTACCTGGTGCCGGACCCGGGGGTGCTCGAGCATCTCGTGGTGCCTAAGGTCGATGCGCTGGAGCAGATTTCCCGGCAGATCGGTGATCTGGCCGCTGTGTTGCTGACGGCGAGCCCTGAGGGCAAGGAGATCGGGGCCAGGCTCGCGCTGCGGCTTGACTCGGGTTTCATCAGCGACGCTATCGACGTCGAGGCCGGCGATCCGGGTTCCGGTCATGCCGTGATCGCCACCCAGTCTGCGTTTGCCGCCTCCTTCACGGTGACATCCGCGGTCACCTCAGGCGTGTCCGTCATCGCGGTAAAGCCGAACGCCACCGCGCCCGAGCAGAATCCCGTCGAGCCAGCCGTGCACGAAGTCGCCGTCGAGCTTTCTGCCATCGCGGCGGCCACGACGATCACCGATCGCACGGTCCGCGAGGCCTCTGGGCGGCCGGAGCTTACCGAGGCCTCGATCGTCGTCTCCGGCGGGCGCGGCCTGGGCGATGGTCAGCACTTCGAGTTGATCGAAGGGCTTGCTGACCTGCTCGGTGCCGCGGTCGGAGCCTCGCGGGCGGCCGTCGACGCGGGCTGGTATCCGCACAGCAATCAGGTGGGCCAGACGGGCAAGACGGTTTCCCCGCAGCTCTACCTCGCGATCGGCATCTCGGGCGCCATCCAGCACAGGGCCGGCATGCAGACCTCCAAGGTCATCGCCGCGATCAACAAGGATCCAGAGGCACCGATCTTCGACCTGGCCGATTTCGGCATCGTCGGCGACCTGTTCAAGGTCGTGCCCGCGCTCACCGAGGAGATCGCCCGCCGCCGCGGCTGAGTCTCACAGGTTGTCACGCACGAACCGGATTCGCCGTTCATCGGCGGCGGAGTGGAGCGCGGCACGGACGGAGGCGGCGGGGTCGCCGTGGTGATAGGCGCGGTAACTGGGGTTCAGTCTGGGTACTGGGTGGGCCGGCTGAGGTAGCTGCGGCCGGAGGGGGTGGTCCAGCGGAACCAGCCGCGGGCTCCGGCGTCTTCGAGGTGCCAGCCGGGGGACTGCTTGTCGCGGTGGTTGGCGCGGCAGACCGGGCCGGCCTGGCACAGGCAGGTGAGGCCGCCTTGCTCGTAGGGCAGGCTGTGCTCGTAGTCCGACTGCGACTCCGGCCGGCGGCACGGCGGGAACGTGCAGGCGGTGTTGAGGATTCCGGTCAGGTGCCGGAGCATCACGCCGGGATCGTGCCCAGGGGCCTGGTGCCGGTGATCGCACGGTCCGGCGAGGCCTTCCAGCGCGAACACCAGTTCCCGCTTCCCAGCTGCACCTGATCCGCCGCGCGGATCCTGGCCGTTACCGCGGGCCAGTGTGGCCAGGTCCAGCCGCATCGTTCCGTAGCCGCCGGGCGGACCGTGATCGTCGCCGGGGAGGTAGACGGGTCCGTCGCGGGCGGATGTGACGGGTGGTGCAGGGTCGCGTCCGGCTGGCCGACGAGGCGGGGGACGGCCGCAGCCGTGTGCGACCGGCCGGCCGTCCGGGCCGGTGACGGTGAGGCACCAGGTGGACCGGGGGTGGCGGGCGGCCGCGGCGAGGAGCTCGCGGGACAGGGCCGGGT
>JBOHCK010000553.1:0-2712 GCA_050698755.1 Streptosporangiaceae bacterium
GGTGCGGGCGGCGCGGGGCGGCGCCCGCTTGGGCAGCGCCTGGCTGGCCTCCCAGGTGACCGCGATGGCGCCGCGCCTGCGGGTGCGGGACCAGGCGGGGCTGCGAGAGCAGTTCGGCAGCCAGTCCGCCGAGGACATCGCCGACGCGCTCGTGGAGGGCGCGGCTCGCGCGGCAGCCACGGCCGGGGGAGTCGCCGGCCTCTGGGCGGTGTTGCCGACGCTGCCCGCCTTCCCGGCCGAGGTGGCGGCGGAGACCCTGGTCCTGGTGGGGATCGAGATCAAGCTCGTCGCGGAACTGCACGAGGCGTACGGCATGCCCGCCGAGGGAAACCGCGCCGAACGGATGAGCGCGTACGTCGCGTCCTGGGCGCACCGCCGGGGCGTCTACATGATTCCCGGCGGCGTGGTCCTCGTCGCGGGGTCCCCGCTGGCGCGCCTGCTGCGGCGGCGGCTCGCCGCCCGCGCGGGCCGCAGCGCGTCCTCGCTGGGCCCGCTCCTTACCGGCGCGGTGGTCGGCGCGTTCCTCAACGGGCGCGAGACCCGCAGGCTCGGCCAGGACATCCGCCGCGACCTGCGCCGCCGCGTCCTCACCAGCTCTTGAGCGCCCGCCTTCGCCGGTCGGCTGCCGCCGGCCGAGCCAGACGACGCGCCCGCAGCCTCTTAGGACCGGCCGGCGACGTTCTGCAGCCGCAGCTCGCCGTGAGCGACGAGCCGACCCGACTCGTCGGTGATGTCGACCCGCCACAACTGCTGGGTGCGGCCCTGGCTGAGCGCGGCCGCTTCGACGTTCACCCGCCCGCTGGTCACCGAACGCAAGAAGTGCGTGGTGTTGGTCAGCCCGACGGCGACCTGACCCTGATCGCGCACGGCGGTGCTGGCGCCGACGCTCGCCGCGCTCTCGACCGCGGTCGTGTAGACGCCGCCGTGCACGATGCCCCAAGGGGTGTGGTGATCCGGGCCCAGGATCACGTGACCGGTGACGCGAGTCGCGGTGATCTCGTCGAAGACCAGGCCTGCCGCGCGCAGGAAGGCGCCTGCGTCATTCAGGGGAGCGGCGTCCAGGCTCGGCGCGACGCGAACCGTGCCGGTGTCAGCGCCCATCGCCGTTCCCATCCCGGGCGGCGGCCGTACGTTGAGTAAGTTTTCTCATGAAACTCAGTCTAGAGATGGTGCGTTCTATTACGCAACCCACTATGCTGAAGCCGTGCAACGGACGAGTTTCGAGGACATGCGGTGCTCGGTCGCTCAGTGCCTCGACGTCGTGGGGGAGTGGTGGAGCCTGCTGATCGTCAGGGACGCCTTCCTCGGCGTGACCCGGTTCGATGACTTCCAGGCTCGCCTGGGCATCTCCCGGAACATCCTCACCCAGCGGCTGAACGGCCTCGTCGATCACGGGGTCCTCAGGCGGGTGGCCTACCTTGACCATCCGCCCCGGTCGGAGTACCGGCTCACCGACAAGGGCCGCGACCTGTGGCCCGTGGTGACGGCCATGAGCCAGTGGGGCGACCGGTGGGCGGCCCCGTACGGCCCGCCCGTGCAGATCAGGCACAACGCCTGCGGCCACGTCACGGCCGCCGTGCCGACCTGCTCACACTGCAGAGAACCACTCGACGCGCGCGCGGTCACCGCGGAACCGGGACCCGGCGCCGCCGAAGGTGACTTCGACCGCACCCGGCTGGCCGCCATGCCGTAACTTCGCGAACCCGCTACTCTCGGGCTCATGGAAGGCAAGCTGTCGCTGGCGGAGTGGACGGTCCTCGCGCTGCTGCGCGAGCAGCCCGCCCACGGTTTCGCCCTAGCGCAGCTCACCGCGCCGGAAGGCGAGCTCGGGCGCATCTGGCGCATCCCCCGACCGGTCGTCTACCGGTCGCTCGGCCGGCTCGTCGAGGCCGGGCTCATCACGCCCGAGTCAGTCGAGCCGGGCCTCGGCCCCCAGCGGACCATCTACGCGGTCACCGCGCAGGGCCGCCAGGATGTCGAGGACTGGCTGGGCACTCCGGTGGAGCACGTCAGGGATATCCGGTCGCACCTGCTGATCAAGCTCGCCCTCCTGTACCGGGCCGGTTGGGATCCGGCCGACCTGCTCACGCGGCAGAGAGCCGTCCTGGATCCGATCGCCCAGGCCATCGAAGCCCAGCGACCCGAGACGGACGGCTTCGACGCCGTACTGCTGGCGTGGCGCCGCGCGACCGCCGCCGCCGCGCTCGGCTTCCTCGACGACGTCACCCCGCAGGTTTCCGAACGTTCCGGAGCCCAGGTCAGCCGATCCTGACGGCTACGCCTGGCTCGGCGCCTTCGCGCGCAGGATCCGCATGAACTCGCGCATCCAGGCCGGGTGGTCAGGCCAGGCACGCGCCGAGACCATCTGGCCGTCGATCACCGCCGCGTTGTCGACGAACTCCGCGCCCGCGGCCGCCACGTCCAAGGCCAGCGCCGGGTAGGCGGCGGTGCGCCGGCCGCTCAGCGTCCCGGCGGCGGCGAGCACCTGCGGGCCATGGCACAGCTGCGCGACCGGCTGGTCGGACTCCATGAAGTGACGCACGATCCGCTGGACGTCCGGATCGTTCCTGATGTACTCAGGCGCGCGCCCGCCGGGGATCACGAGGGCGACGTACTCGGCCGGGTTGACGTCGGCGAAGGCCACGTCGGCCGGCCATGTGTACCCGAGCTTCTCGGTGTAGGTGTCGAAGCCGTCGACGAAGTCGTGGACCA
>JBOHCK010000554.1:0-2677 GCA_050698755.1 Streptosporangiaceae bacterium
CCTGGTCGTGCAGGCGTTCGACACCTATGAGCTGGAGCGGATGGGGGTGGCGGAAGCTGCGGCGAGCGATTTCGTGGTCGTGAACCTGGCCCGCGGGGTGATCGGTGCCCCGGTGCGCCCGGACGCGATCGGGGAGCTGCTGGCTGCGGCGTCGCGCCGGGCCGGGCTGGCCCCGGCGGTGCGGGCGCATCAGCTGCGGCACGCCTTCGGCAGCAACGCCGCCGATGCCGGGTGCGGCCTGGATGTGGTCGCCGGCCTGCTCGGCCATGCCTCGGTGTCGTCGTCGCAGGTTTACGTGCATCCGGACCCGGGCCGGCTGCGGGCTGCGGTGGACGTGGTGCCCAGCCCGCGTGAGCAGTACGGGGTTCCCCGGTGAGCCCGGCGCCGGGCCTGGCCGCCGCCGCTGCGGCGGGCCGGCCGCCGGGGCGGGAGTGGGGGCATGTGCTGGCCGGGGTGGTGCTGGACGGGCCGGCTGCCCGGCTGGCCGCGATGCTGGACCCGGCGTTCCTGGCCGAAGCGGGCTGGGATCCGGCCATCCGGGTGCTGTCCCTGCCCGCCAGCCATCCGCTGCTGGGCCGCACGCTGTGCCGGGCCGATGGCTGCCCGGCCACCGCGCAGGGCACCAAGACCGGCGGGCTGTGCCAGAGCTGCTTTGCCCGGCTGCGGCGGGCCGGGATGAGCGCAGAGCAGATCACCGCCGTGCCGCAGGTGCCGCCCGCGCCGCCGCGCCCGGCGGGGTGCCTGGTCCCAGGGTGCGAGCGGATGTCGCCGGGCGGCCGGCCGGGGCAGCGGACCGGGCTGTGCGTGGCGCATTCGCGGCGGTTCCGCGGCACCGCTGGGATGACGATGGAGCAGTTCCTGGCCGTCCCGGCCGTCCGGCCGCTGGCCGCGCTGGGCCCGTGCGGTGTGGCGGCGTGTTCCCGGCGGGCCCAAAGCGGGCGCGGATACTGTCCCGCCCATGACCTGCGGTGGCGCATCACCGTCACCGCCGCCCCGCAGACCGGCCAGCGGCACTGGGAGCTGACCGAGCCGGCGGTATCCGAGAGCGGGCAGGTCAGCCTGCGCGGGCTTGCCCCGCTGGTGGCCGTGCAGGTGCTGTTCGGGATCTGGCAGCGCACCCGCAGCGGAGCGAAGATCACCGACGTGACCCTGCGCGGGGTCTGCGACACGCTGCGGCGGCGGCAGTCGGCATCGATCGCGGACTGCCCGCCGGCCGCGGTCCGGGCCGGGCGGCCGGCCCGGGCGCTGCTGACGGCCCTGGCCCGCCACGTCCGCCGCGGCCTGGCCGATCCGGCCGCCGAGCAGGACAGCGACGTGTGGGATCTGGCCATCTTCGGCCACCGCGGGCGGCTGTCGTTCACCGGCATCAGCCAGCCGTGGCTGGCCCGGGCCGCCAAGACCTGGGCCGCGGGCGAGCTGCCCCGCCACCGCGGCGGCGGGGCCGGCAAGGTCCGGGCCAAGGTCAACGCGCTGGCCCGGCTGTCGGAAAGCCTGCGTGCCCGCGGCGATCACGGGATGATACCGGCCAGCCTGGGCCGGCCCGACATCGAGGCCTTCCTGGCCCGGGTGGCCTACCTGGAATCGGCGGGCACGATCAGCCGCTGCCACCGCACCGTGATCTGCCAGGACGTGCAGGCCGCGCTGGCCGGGATCCGCGCGATCGGCCTGACCCGGCCCGGGCAGCCAGCCGCCGGGCTGCCCGGCGACTTCATGATCGGCCGCGGCGACATCCCCGCCCGCCCCGAACGCGGCGAGCCCGGACGCGACCTGCCGCCGGAGATCATGGCCGCGCTGTGCGCCAGCCTGGACAGCCTGCAGCCCGCCGGGGCCCGCACCGCGATCCAGATCGCGATCGACACCGGGCGGCGGCCCGAGGACATCCTCGCCCTGCCGGTGGACTGCCTGGCCCGCGACGCCGACGGCGGCGCCGTGCTGATCTACGACAACGCCAAGGCCGGCCGGCTCGGCCGCCGCCTGCCCATCGGCCTGGCCACCGCCGCGGTCATCCTCACCCAGCAAGACCGGGTCCGTGACCGGTTCCCGCACACCCCGGCCAGCGAGCTGAAGCTGCTGCCCAGCCCCTGCCGCAACCCCGGCGGGCGCCGCGCGATCAGCACCGACACGCTGGACCAGCGGCACCGCGAATGGGTGGACAGCCTGGCAACCCTGCGGACCCGCGACGGCGCCGAGTTCGACAAGGCCCGGGCCACCCCGTACGCCTACCGGCACAGCTACGCCCAACGGCACGCCGACGCCGGGGTTCCCATCGACGTGCTCGCCCAGCTGATGGACCACCGCGACCTCAACGTCACCCGCGGGTACTACCGCATCGGGGAAGACCGCCGCCGCGAGGCGGTCGACAAGGTGACCGCGTTCAGCTTCGACCGGCACGGCAACCGCATCTGGCGGGAGGCGGCCGCGCTGCTGGCATCCGAGCACGCCCGGTACGCCGTCGGCGAGATCGCCGTCCCCTACGGCCGCTGCACGGAGCCATCCAACGTGGCCGCCGGCGGCGGGGCCTGCCCGATCCGGTTCCGCTGCGCCGGCTGCGACCACTTCCGCACCGACGTCTCCCACCTCCCCGACCTGACCGCCTACCTCGATGACCTGCTGCAGACCCGGGAACGGCTGGCCGCCGCCATCGACGGCGCCGACGAGCGGGCCCGCGCCGACGCCA
>JBOHCK010000555.1:0-2665 GCA_050698755.1 Streptosporangiaceae bacterium
CCAGGGCGACCAGGGCGTTGATGCCGCTCTCCCCGACCCGCACCCCGTTCAGCTCGACGTGCGAGATCACCGAAGGGTTGTAGGTGTGCGAGAGCACCGAGCTCTCGCCCGAGATCGACCCGTGGTAACCGACCATGAAGACCAGGTCCGCGGTGGCGTCCAGGCCCTGCATCATGTACAGCGGCTTATGCCGGCCTGACACGTAGGTTGCCTGCCCGTGCAGCTCGGACGGGTTCAGGTTGTTCATCGTCCCGTGCGAGTCGTTGCACACGATCTCGGTCGCGCCAGCCTCGAGCGCCCCGTCGATCGCCGCGTTGACCTCGCCGAGCAGGAGCCGCCGCCCCTCCTCGTACGCCTGCCCGGGCCCCAGGCACTGCGACCAGTCGACGATCCCGGCCACGCCCTCCATGTCAAACGAGATAAAGACCTTCACGGAAGACCATTATTTCCCTCCCCGAACGCCGTTGGTGCGTAACCCCGATCCTTCCGGGAGCCACCGCAGGAACCAGTCCACCAGAGCCCGCTCGCTCTCGGCGTTGAGCTCCGGGGTCAGGGCGTGCCGGACCTCGGGGTACTCCACGTACGCGATCCGGTCCGGCTCGGCCGCGTAGAACGGCGCGAGCGCGGCGTGGAACGCCCTGATGGGACCGGGCGGGCAGTGCTCGTCGAACTCCGCCGCCTGCGAGAAGACCGCCGCCGGGAAGAAGCGATCCGGGTGGTGATGCGGGCTGTGCGCCCGCGGAAGCGTCCACTCCGGCGACCCCACCACCGAGACGATCGCGCGCACGCGCGAGTCCGCCAGCACGGACGCGTACGAGACGTTCCCCCCCAGCGACCGCCCGGCCACGCCGACCCCGTCCCGCCGCGCCCAGCCCTGGGTCACCAGGTCGTCGATGATGGCCGGAACCTCGGCGGCGGTCTCGTCGATCACCCGCAGGAAGTCGGTCTCGGTCTCCTCGAACGAAGCGTCCCAGCGCTCGTCGTTGAAGATCACGTCGAAGTCGGGATACCGCCGCCCGCCGTGCCCGACCGCATCCAGGCTCACCGCCAGGAACCCCGCCTCAGCCAGCGCCGCCGCGTACGCCGCATACCGCTCCTTCGTCCCGCCGAACCCGTGATACCAGAGCACCGTCCCGCGCCGGGCCGCCACCTCGGGCGATTCCACGTAGCGCAGCAGCGCCGGCACCCCGGCCACCCGCACCACCACCTCGCCCGCAACCGTCACGTCCCCAGCGAACCAGCCGCTCACGCGCCCGGCAACCCCCGCAGCCACGATCACTAGCGCTCATTCGTGCGAAAGAGGCCTTTCGGGCACAAAGAGCCTCTGGCATCATGGTTCGTATAGAGACCACGCTGGGTCAGGCCCGGAGATTCACTTGGAGGCCAGATGAGCCAGCCAACATCGGATCTGCCTAGGTTCGTTCAGATCATCGGGCGGTACAGGGCCCTGGTCGGCATCATGGCCGCACTGGGCCTGCTGGCTGGCGCTGTCTTCGCCGCGGTCAACCCGTCGGCGTTCACGAGCCAGGCCCTCATCCGGCTTACGCCGTCGTGCCCGGCCGGGGCCATCTGCGGCGGGCCCCAGTTTGTGTCCGACAACATCGGGCCCAGAACGCTCCAGCCCATTCCGAGCGGAGTGCAGGTAAAGTCCCTCGCGGGGAATGTCCTGTCGGTGAGCGCCACCGCCGGCACCGCCGCCCAGGCAGAGGCCACCGCTGATGCGGCCGCCCGCAGCTACCTCGTCTATTTCGATTCTCTGCTTTACTCCAGCGGCCAGACTTCAGTGCCAGCACTCGACCTTGCGACGAGCGCAACCGGGACGGCGCCGCTGATACGGCTGCGCGACGACGCGCTGCTTGGCGCGGTATTTGGCGCGCTGCTCGGAGTCATCGCGGCGCTGGGTGGCAGCGGGGCGACCATTGACACGCCGGCCGCTCCCCCCGGTTACGACGTCGGCGAAGGAAGAGGAGCGAGCAGGCCAGGAACCAGTTACGCACCGACCGGGGTCTCGTTTGAGCAACGGGCCCTGGACTACCGTCGGTTACCGATCGCCGCCCGGCCCAGGTCGCCTCACGCAGGGCCAGCTGGTGCGTATAGCCAGCGATCAGGCGCGGTTGCCTGCCGGTCGCCGAGGCGCGAAGCTGAACCAGTGAGAACACCAGGTCCTCGGTACCGGAAGCCACCTCGATGCCCAGCCCGTCCAGGACGTGCCTGAACCCGGCCTTGCCGCCGTACTCGCCGGTCAGCACGACCCGCCCCTCGCGCGTGTACCAGTCCGAAGGGAACGGACCGAGCACCGAGTCGTCGTACAACTCGTAGTTCCCGCGGTCCTTCAGCGCTCCGTCGGCGTGGATCCCGGACTCGTGGGCGAACGCGTTGCGCCCAACCCCGGGCCAGGCGGGCGGAAGCGGCTGCCCGAACGCGTACGCCGTCCAGAGCCCGAACCGCCGGGCCCACGACAGGTCCAGCGCGTCACCAAGAGACACCGACGACCCGAGCCCGAACCCGTGCGAGAGCGCCAGGATGCACGACAGGAGGTCCGCGTTCCCGGCCCGCTCGCCGATCCCGTTCACGCAGGTGTTCACCCACGCGTCCTGCCCGGCGTCCAGGTCGCCGAGCGCGCCCGACACCGAGTTCGCCACGGCCATGCCCAGGTCGTTGTGGC
>JBOHCK010000556.1:0-2662 GCA_050698755.1 Streptosporangiaceae bacterium
CCACCCCGGTGCCGGTGACGATCGTCGCCCAGGACGGGCCGGACCAGGTCGGCGTGGTCTCGTCGATGATGACCGGCGCCAGGAACCCGGCCCGCCCGAGGCCCCACAGGTACGGCGTCGTCTCCTCGCCGATCAGGTCGAACCGGACCCCGTCGACCCCGATGACCAGGACGTGGCCAGCCAATGCAACCCCCCTTCCGCGTCCCCGCCCGACCCGCGGCATAGGGTCGGGCCAGAAGGGAGCACCGATGACATCCTCGCCAGCGACGCCGCACCTTGACAACCACCACCGGAACACGCTGCGGCAGATCTTCCAGCACCCGGTGAGCCACAACATCGAGTGGCACGCGGTGACCTCGCTGCTGGAGGCGATCGGCACGGTCGACGTCCACCACAACGGCCAGGTGACCGTCCAGGTCGGGTCCGAGCGCGAAATCCTCGAACCTCCGGTCAGCAAGGACGTCGACGAGCAGATGGTGGTCGACTTGCGCCGGATGCTGAGCCGGGCGGGTTACGGCCCGTCCTAGTCAGGCGGGCCGGACGTCGATCCGCGGGTCGAACGGCACGGTCCCCACGTCCACCGCGGTGGCCGACCCGTCCACCGGGATGACCGCGCCGTTGACATAGGACGCCGCGCCGGAAAGCAGCCAGGTCACGACCGCGGCCACCTCGTCCGCGCGGGCCGCGCGGCGCTGCGGGACCAGCGAGGTGACCAGCTCGTAGGCCGCGGGAATCGCGAGCCCCCGCTCGGCGCCGAACGCCGCCATCTCCTCGTCCGCCATCGCTGTGACGGTCCAGCCCGGGCAGACCACGTTGGCCCGCAGACCTTCGTGGGCGTGATCGACCGCCAGCGACTGGGTCAGCATGGTGAGTCCGGCCTTGGTCGCCGCGTACCCGCCCATCCCGCTGGCGGCTCGCAGCGCGGCCACTGACGCCACCGAGACGATCGCCCCGCGCCGCGCCAGCAGGTGCGGCAGTGCCGCCCGGGCCACATGGAACGCCCCGGTCAGGTTCACCGCCACCATCGCGTCCCAGTCCGCGGGGGCCAGGTCGGCCACCCCGCCCGGCAGCATGACCCCCGCGTTCAGCACCAGCCCGTCGAGCCGCCCGAACCGGCTGACCACCGCGTCGACGCAGGCGGAAACCTGCGCCGGGTCGCTGACGTCGCAGACCACGTCCAGGGCCCCGGTCTGCGCGGCGACCGCGGCCAGGATGCTAGCCCGGCGCCCTACGACGGCGACCTGGTCACCGCCCGCGGTGAGCGCGCGCGCCACCGCCGCCCCGATGCCGGTGCCGCCTCCGGTGACGATGACGGCACGCGGCGGGCTCACGCGGTGCTCTTGGACAGGTCAGTGAGCTGGGTGCTGGCCGACCGCCGGGACCGGGCGACGTAGGTGGAGGCGAAACCGATCACGAGCACGGCCAGGGCGAACCATGGCGCGAGGATCGTGGGGCTGGTGACCTTGTAGAACGAGCCGAAGATGGCGCCCGCGGTGATCGCGATGGCGAGCACGGCCGAGATGACGATCCGCACCCGGCCCGCGGCGTGCGCGAAGCTGCGCAGCGAGCCGACCGCCATCAGCAGGTACACCACCACGAGCGCGAACCCGCCGAACGTCGACCCCCAGGCGAACAGGGCGAAGTAGTGCGGGGTGGCCGGCAGCGCGAACAGGCCCTTCCACCACACGTCCACCGCGAGGGTCAGCAGCGAGGCGCCGACCAGGAAGACCGTGGCGCCGAGCGGGGAGTCGTACCGCTTGGAGGTGCTGGCGAGGCGGGCCGGGATCCGCCGGTCGCGGGCCATCGCGAAGATCCCGCGCGAGGCCGATACGGCGCAGCCGATCGCGACGGCCATCATGTCGAAGAACACGACGAGCTCGAGCAGCCGGTCGATCCAGGTGCCGCCGTACCCGCCGGCCGACTTGGCCGCGCCCAGCGCGAACAGCGGGGCCGACGCCGCGGCGGTCAGCGTCTTGAGGCTGTAGTGGAACCCGGCCACCTCGGCGTAGGCGGCGAGGAGGAAGAAGACCGTGGCGATCCCGGCGGAGACCATCACCGCGAACGGGACGTGCTTGTGCGGCTTGGGCGTCTCCTCGGCCAGGTTGGCGGCGGTCTCGAACCCGACGAAGAGCAGCACGCCGTACAGCACCCCGAAGAAGATGCCACCCCACCCGTCGGCCGACGACGACGGATTGAACGGCTTGAAGCTGTTCGCCGAGCCGAGCTTGACGATGACGGTGATGAAGAAGATCGTGACCACGACGATCGAGATCAGCGCGAGCACGAGCTGGCTGCGGACGGAGATCCGCACCCCGAAGTACAGCACGGCGGCGATCACCGCGATGATGATCAGCGTCCAGGCCCACCCAGGCATCGGGTTCACGCTGAACTCCGACGCGATGGTCGACTGCAGGTACCCGCCGATGAGCAGGAGCAAGCCGGTCATCAGCACGGTGACGCCCGCGTAGTACAGCCAGCCCGCCGCGGTCCCGATCCGGTCGCCGAGCCCGCGGGTCACGTAGTCATACAGCGACCCCGCGGCGTGGATCTCCTTGGCGTAGCTCGACACGATCCAGCCGATCGCGAACACGCCGACCGCGGCGATCAGCACCGAGAGCGGCGCGGCGACCCCGCCGCCCTTGCCCGACGCGCTGATCACCCC
>JBOHCK010000557.1:0-2662 GCA_050698755.1 Streptosporangiaceae bacterium
GCCGGCGTCCCACAGGTCACGGTCGGTCTTCGAGATGCCCTGCATGGGACAATCATCACAGGGATTCGAACACCTCGCCGGCAGAACCGCCGGAACAGGCCTCACGAGTTATTCAGCGGCGTCCTAGACGCGCCCCTGCGCCGCCCCAGTGCATGGTGCTCATAGCCGTTTCAGGGCCGTAGTGACCCTGCGCATCGTCTCCGGCCCGGGTTCGGCCCGGCCCGAGGCGCCGGGCTTCCACCTCGGCACCGGGAAAGAGGGACCGAACGCCCCTGGCACGCGCACGCGCAAGGTGCCGTCCTGCGCCGCCGCGTACTCCGGCCTCTGCGCCTCCGTGGCGCCGATGGGGGGACTTGCACTGGTCATAACGATCGTGCTCCTTCGCAGCTCAAGGCGCGGGCTGGTCCCGCCCGGGTGCTGGCTGACCATCGGCCGGGACCAGCGGCTTGCCCCGGTTTTCCAGCTCCACGGCGAGGTCAACCCGCAGCGTGTCGAGCTTGACCGCCAGCACGTCCAGCCCGAGCGCGCGGTGGTTGTCGTACAGGCGGGCGGCGTCATGAGCGGCGCGCAGCGCCTGGTCACCGAGGCTGTCGAACATCGCAGGTACTCCTGTTCCAGCGGCCCGCGCGGTCCCGCGCGGCACGGGGCGGGTGCTCGTCTTCCGGCCACGCCGGGCTAGGGGATGAAACCGTGAGCGGAGGCACCAGGCGTGACCGGGGCCGTCTCCAGCAGCGCCCAGACGACCTTGCCGGCGCCGTCGTGGCCGAAGTAGCCCCAGCGCTGGCTGAGGGCCTCGACCAGCAGCAGGCCCCGCCCGCTTACGGCGTCCGCGCCGGGGTCGCCTCGCGCCGGAGGCTGCGGGCTGGCGTCCCAGACGAAGACCACGACCCGGCCCAGGTCGGAGACAAGCCACATCCGCACGGCGTCGTGCCCTGCCGCGCGGGAGGCCCGCACCCCGTTGGTCACCAGTTCTGAGACCACGGCCTCGGTATCGTCGCTGACTGCGGCAAGGCCCCATTCCCGCAGGACGAGGCGGGCGTGCAGCCGAGCGCAGGGCACCGCGCCGGCCAGCGCGCCGAGTTCGAGGAAGCTCTGGTAAGGCCACTGCGCGGCGAACGGCGCTGCCCGCGCCGCGTCCGCCCTGGCGGCGGGGAGTTGGCCGTGGTGGCGGGGAGCTTCCTGGCTTGCGGCAAGACGAGGGTGCCCGCCCGTGTGCTGCGTCCGGTTGCTCGTCTTGCAGTGCATGATCGTGTCCTTAGTGCGTCCCGCGCGCCTGGCTGGCGGGCTGGTGCCTGGTGAGGTCGAGCCGGTCCAGGGCGGCCTCGATCTCCGAGACGCGGTGCGGCCCGACGCCCCGGATCTGGCCGAGCTGGTGCCCGGCGTGCAGGTCGATCACGTCGCCGACCGTGCGCGGCCCGTCGAACGGCGCGTCGTAGGCACGGGTCAGCGGGTTGAAGCTGTGGAACGACAAGACGGTGAGCAGGCACTCAACCGGGCAGTCACGGGTGACCGGCCCGTGGTGGGGAACCCGTGAACCGGGCGCGGTCAGCACCTCACCCATGAGCAGCCCTCCCGGTCCCGACGGGACGCAGGAGCGACATCGCCCGCGTGACCGCCCCGACCACCGACCCGGCGACGCTGGCCGGGTCAGCGGCCTGGCCGCATCCCTCCGGCGCGGCAATGAGGGCGGCGGCCTCGCACTGGTAGTCGCGTGTCCAGGTCAGGCCGCCGTCGTCGGTCACGCAGACCTGCCCGCCGTCGTCGCCTTGTCCGGGAACGGTCGCGATGATCTCGGCGAAGGTGTCGAAAGCGGTCTCGTCGGTGTAGACCGCCAGCTCCACGTCCAGGCCCCGGGCCTTCAGCTCCAGGCCGACGATGCCCTTGAACGTGACGTTCTCCCGCTGGTGCCCCGAGCCCAGGCGCGGCTGCGGCCCGGTGCGGCCGGTCAGCAGGACGGTGGCCAGGTCCGCGGTCAGGTCCGGGTCGGCGTCGTCCGGGGACCAGGGCCAGTACTCCCACTCGGCGCTGCCGCCCTCGCCGACCGCCAGGGTGCACCGCGCCCCCGGCAAGGCGATGTCCAGGCGGCAGCCGTCCGCGTCGGCGGGCGGGCGGACTTCAAGCCCGGCGCCGGTGAGGCCGTCGACGACCAGGCGCAGCAACTCGCCCGGCGCGATGCGATCGGCAGTGCAGGTGGTTGTCACGTCGGGTCGTCCTTCCGGTCGTGATGGCCGCCGAGGACGGCCAGGTGGGCGAGCAGGGCAGCGGCGACCTGGTCCGGGCCGGCGGGCTGCCCGGCCGGGGGCTGGTAGTGCCACTCGATCTCGATGCCGTCCCAGGTCGCGGTCACCGTGTCCGGCTGCGATTCGGCCAGGGACCGGCCGGGAACCGGGAGCCGGGCGATGACCCGGGCGGCCTCGGCCGTGCTGCGGCCGGTGTAGTGGCAGGCGACCTGGCCGTTGTCCTCGGCGGTTACCTCCACGTACGGGCCGCCGCGCAGGCCGGTCACCTTGAAGACGGCCGGGTCGCGCCCAGCCGCGAACGCGACGGTGTACCCGTGTTCTTCCAGCCGCTCCGCCAGCAGCTTCGCCATCTCGCCCGCGACCGCCCGTGTGCTCACCGGCCCGCCGTCCCCGCGCAGGCGGCCAGGACGGTGGCGGCCGGG
>JBOHCK010000558.1:0-2652 GCA_050698755.1 Streptosporangiaceae bacterium
CAGCATCGCCAGGGGCCTGACATACAAAACCGCCGGCGGCCAGGAGCGGACGGTCTCCCGCCGCGCCCTCTACAACGCCTTCCGCACCCACGACGCCGGACAGGCCGCCGGGACCGCATAGCCGAACGGCCGTCCGTCACGGCTTCAAGATCTGCTCATTGTGGCTTTTGGCCTCACCTTGGCTGGACCCCCTCTACGGCGGGTTTCCGACGTATTCCGGTCGTACCTGTCGGGGCTGTGTGCTGGGCGGGGCATGGGCGAAGGCTACGCGGTGCGGTGATGGCGGTGTGGGCGTTCCTGCCTGACCGGCGGGGGCCGCTGGCTAGCATCGTGGGGTGACTGACGCCGCGGGTCCGCCGGCTGTCTCTGGTGAGACGTTCGCCGTGATAGTGACGCTGAGGGACCTGGTACGCGACATAGCGGAGCATTGCGCTCCCCAGGTTGCCGCTCATCCGGATGAGGCGCGGGCGCTGTTCCAGTCGGTCGGCGCGCTGGTGGTGCGCCTCCAGGCAACAGAGGCCGACTGGGGCGACCCTGAGAAGTGGAAGTTTCACAAGGGGCGGCTGTCTCGCATCCGCGAGCGGATGGAGACGGACCTGACGGATTTCCTGGCGGTGTGCACGGGCGATGGGGCTGCGGTGCCGGGCGGCCGGGCCTGATGTCCGCTGAATCCCGCCTCACCGCCGTGGCCGTCGTCCGGGCCCTGCTCGACGGGGACATTGAGTGCCTGGGCGTCCTGCTGCCGGATGGCCTCCCCGAGCCGGGCCGCGAGCTGGTCGCCAGCCTGGCGAGTTTCGCCGTGCTGTCCGCCAGGATCGCCGCGCGGGCCGAGGGCATCACGGAACGCGAGTACCTTGACCGGCTCGTTCAAATCTGGACCGATGGGGCGGCTGGCAGCTGAGCCGGCGCGCCGCCGGGCATTAACCGCCCGGGCCGGCAAAGATGCTGTCCGTTCCTTGCCCTCGAATAGCTGGAGTTCCATAAGACCCCAGACATGCCGATGGCCCGCACTAGGCGGGCCGACACGACACCTGAAAATCCGCTCTGTACGAGACCCGCTCCAAGGCTCCCAACCAAGTCCGGGTCCGACCAGAAAGCCAGCAACCGTGGCCACAGTAACAGGTCGCACGGTCAATTCAACACTGCCGTATAGCGACACGCCGCTGGGCGGGAGATCATTTTCTCCGCGCCCTGACGGCATATCGCACGCCGGGCCCGCGCTCGCCGCTGCGGCTGCCTGGCGTGCCGTCACGCCTTCGCTGGCCGGAACGCCGCACGTCCGGGTCTCGAGGGACGGCGGCCGGACTTTCCCCGCCCGGCATGCCCGGCCGCTGCCCGCTGAGCCTCCGGGCCAGCCGTCCACCGTGGCCGTCTATGATCCCGCCACGGCAACCGGGCGCCTGCTGGCGATCGACCTTGACCCCGGGCGTGGCGACGTCGAGGACCAGGCGGCCGAGCTCGGCCAGCTACTCGAGCGCCTAGGCGGCCGGTATCTCGCCGACGTCGCGCCGAGCGGAGGCCGTCACGTCTTCGTCGTCTTCGCCGCAGCGCTGCCCTGGCGGGAGCTGCGCGACGTCACCCGCGCCCTAGCGCTGCGCTGGCCGTCGATCGACCCGGTGCCGATGTGCTCACTCGGCGGCCAGATCGCGCCGCCCGGCTCCCGTCACAAGAGCGGCGGATGGCGGCTGCTCACGACGCCGCTGAGCGAAGCCAGGGCGGTCCTGGCGCGCCGGTGCGAGCCGGAGGTGTGGGACGCCCTACTGCTTGAGCTCGCGGCCGAACTGCAGCAGGCCAACAGAAGTGCGGTTGATAACCAGGCTTTCAGCGCTGAGACCGAGCTCGACGATACCGGCGTCCCTTGGGTGCCGCGCCTAGGTGGCCGTGCTCCTCTAAGCGCCGACCTCGAGCAGGTTGCCCGCACCGGCTGCCGAGGCCGCTACCAAGGCCGCTCCGAGGCCCGCATGGCCGTCCTGGGCGCCGCGGCGGCGCGCGGCTGGCGGCTGGCCGACGTCCGGGCAGCCATCGCCTCCGGAGCCTGGCAGGGCTTCCCTGCGCTGTACGAGCGGCCCTCGGAACCCGGCCGGATGGACCGGCTCCTAAGCCCGGAGTGGCGAAAATCGATCGCCTTCGTCACCGGGGAGAAAAATGTACGCGGATGGCACACTAGCGACGTTCAATCACGCCCCCCCTCCAGCGAATCGGCATCCTCAGCGGAGTACGGCCATATCCGGAGGTGGATGACGGCGGTCGCCTGCGCGCTTGAGGACGCGGAGCGGGTCAAGGGCTGGGCCGGCCGCGCTATCGCCATCCGCCTGGTGCTGGCCGCGCTCGGCCAGGCGGCGATGGTGAGCGGTTCGTCAACGGTGGAGTTCGGATGCCGGAATCTCGCGCTGCACTCGGCCTTCAGTCACCGGACAGTCGCCCGGGTCCTGCGGCAGCTGGCGGCCGAGGATGACCCGCTGGTCGACCTGGTGTCACCGCGGCGGCTGGCCCGGGCTGACCGGTACGCCCTCCGGATCCCGGACGGGTACGCGGTCAGCGTCCGGTGGCGTCGGCGGCGAGCTGGCCGCGTCGAGGCGATCCACCCCGTGTTCCTGGTCCTGGGCGGTTCGGCAGGCCTCGTCTATCAGGCGCTTGACCAGGCGGAAGCAC
>JBOHCK010000559.1:0-2624 GCA_050698755.1 Streptosporangiaceae bacterium
GGTACAAGAACTGCCCGCCCGGGATCTGCAAGCGCTGCTACCACAGCCACGTCTGGGCGGAGCGTCCTCGCCGCAACCGAGAGGTCGCCGTGCTCGAACTGGAACCGTTCGAACCGGAACCTTGGCGCGATCCCGACGGTGTGGGTGCCGATAACTCTGTCACGGCCGCTGACCTGGTGTGTTGCGCGGACTAGGGGTGGTCAGGTTAAGCATCTGGCTGCGCGGGAGTCTCACGCTCGGGCACTGTCGGTACTCATGTCGATGCGATTCGCCTATCTGGCCGTGCTGCGCATGTTCGGCTGGCTCGCCCTGCTCGCTCGGTCCGATCGCGCCAAGGACGCTGAGATCTTGATCTTGCGTCATCAGGTCGCCGTCCTCCAGCGGCAGGTCAAGGTCCCGAGGCTGTCGTGGGCCGACCGGGCGGTCCTGGCCGCGCTGGCCAGGTGGCTGCCCGGCCGCCAACTCGGCCAGCTGCGCCTGATCGTCTCCCCGCGGACCCTGCTTCGCTGGCACGCCCACCTCGTCCGGCGGCACTGGAGCTACCCGCGCCGTGCTCCCGGGCGGCCCGGGACCGCGAAGCCGGTGCGGGCGCTGGTACTGGAGATGGCCAGGGACAACCCGGGCTGGGGATACCGGCACATTCACGGTGAGCTGGCCGGGCTCGGGTACAAGCTGGCCCCGTCGACGGTGTGGCAGATCCTCAAAGACGCGGGCATCGACCCCGCGCCCAGACGGTCCGGGCAGACCTGGCGGGCATTCCTTGAGGCCCAGGCGAAGACGATCGCCGCCGTGGACTTCTTCCACGTCGATACCGTGTTCCTGCGCCGCCTGTACGTGCTGTTTTTCATCGAGTACGGCACCCGCCGCGTTCACCTGGCCGGGATCACCGCTCATCCGACGGGGGAGTGGGTGGCCCAGCAGGCCCGGAACCTGCTGATGAACCTCGATTATCGCGCCGAAGGCCTCAAGTTCTTGATCAGGGACCGGGATGCCAAGTTCACCGCAGCGTTCGACGCCGTGCTCACCGCGGCCGCAGTGCGGATCATCCGGACGCCGGTGTGGGCGCCTCGTGCGAACGCGATCGCGGAACGCTGGATCGCCAGTGCCCGCCGCGAGTGCCTGGACCGGATGCTGATCACCAGCGAGCGGTACCTACGGCTGGTCCTTGGCGAGTACGTCGATCATTACAACGCGCATCGGCCGCATCGGACGCTGCATCAGGGGCCGCCTGCCGGGCGTCCGGTTCCGCCCGCTCCGGGTGCCAACGTCCGGGTTCTGCGCCGGGACCGGCTCGGTGGCCTGATCCATGAATATTCGCAGGTCGCATGAGATGACACTATTCTCGGCACCCACAGGTTCATCTCGCTGCGCCTGATCAACACCGACGTCGACTACGACAGTCACTTCCCGGCAGGCTACGAGGCCGGCCACACCGCCGGGCTGCGGCTGCTGCGGGTGGCCGCCAGGACCCGCGCCGAGCACGGCCGCCAGGCGGTCGGGCCCCTGTACGAGGCGATCGGCACCCAGGCGTTCGACTCCGCCGCCGCGCCCGCGCCGGGGCCGGAAGAACGGGGCAGCCGCCAGTTCGTCGAGCCCCTTCTCCAGCAGGCCGGCTTGCCCGCCGCGCTTGCCGAAGCCCTCGATGACCCCGGCTGGGACGGCGAACTGCAGGCGGAAACCGACGAGGCGCTCGCGCTGACCGGCAAGGACGTCGGTACCCCGATCATCCACTTCGGGCCGCCCCGAGGGACCGCGTTTTCGGGCCGGTCATCAGCCGGCTGCCGGCTGGCGAGGAGGCAGTCCGGCTATGGGACCACGTTGTCGGGCTCGCCTCCTTCCCCGGCTTCGCCGAGCTCAAGCGCAGCCTGCGAGAACGGCCCCAGCTGCGCAGCTTCGGAGTTAACCCCGGCGAGACCGGCATCCAGGAGGACTGGCACGGCGGAAGCCGGCGCCTGAAGAAATAGCACCGGGAACACCGTCGCTGCCGACGCGCTAACGCCGTCAGGCGGCCCAGTATGCTGACGACAGTGCCTGCAGCCAACGCGTCCGAGGATTGCAGATATGACGGCTACCTGGCATGTCTGCGTCGATCTTCACTCGGTGAGGCAGGAGACCGCCGGAGAGGCCGTGCCGCCCGCCCTGCTAGCCGGGCACCTGCATCCGCGGTCCCGGCGCTTTGCGGAAAGGCAGACGGCCGTGTCTGAACTCGACCTGCTGATGGTCGCCGCGGCGGACGGACGCGACCTCCTCGCCGTCGCGCAGTCCGATTGGTCACGCCCGGTGCAGGACTGCCCCGGCTGGAACGCCGCCGACCTCGTCGGCCACATGGGCGCCATCCTCGGCTGGATCGCAAAGATCGTCACCAGCGGCCAGGCCGTGCCGCGCCGCGACCGGGAGACACCGCCTGCTGACCGGGACACGCTGGCGGCCTGGTATGAGGCTCACCTGGACCGGACCCTCACCATCCTGACGGCCACGCCGCCCGAGTCATGGACCTGGACCTTCTCCAGCCGCGGCGACCAGCGAGTCAGCTGGTGGCGGCGCCGCCTCGCCGTGGAACTAGCCATCCACCGCTGGGACGCTCAGCGTGCAGCCAGCCTCGGCACCAGATCGCTGCCCGCGCC
>JBOHCK010000560.1:0-2612 GCA_050698755.1 Streptosporangiaceae bacterium
CGGATGATGCCGTAGAAGTCAGCATTATTCCGATAACTTTCTGGCTACAACATCGGGCGCTGGACGGTTCAGTTGCGCAGGTCAGGGCAGAGAAGTTCTACAGGGAGTCACCGGAACTTCGGTCTAGATGAACGATGCGGCCGCCGTGCAGGGCTGACAGGGTGGCCTGCTGTGAGATCCGCTACCGGCGGCGGCCGATGATCGCGAGGGTATGGCGTGGCTGGACGCGGTCCTGGGATGCCGACGCCTACGCCCGGCACCTGATGGCCACGGCGATCCCGCGGTGCCGCGCGGCTCCCGGGAACCGGGCCGCCTATCTGCTTCGCCGCGGGGACGGCGACCGCACCGAGTTCGTGACGGTCACGGTGTGGGAATCGCTGGCCGCGATGCGGGCCTTCACCGGCGAAAACGGCAAGGAGTCGCCGCCCTCCGCGGAGGATGCCCACTTCCTGATCGGGGGCGGTGCGGCCGTCGTGCACTACGAGACGGTCGACCGGCCCGGGTAGCCAGCCGCGGGTCACCGCACCGCGCTGCTGGCCTGGTCGCCGCGCTGCCTGCCCCCGTGCCTGGGCACCGGGCCGAGGTGACCCGCGTGGATGATTTCACGCTCAGGAAAGGCCGGGTTTATGGCACGGTGCTGGTCGATGTGACCACGGGCAAGCCCCGTTGAGCTGCTGGCTGGCCGCGAGGCCGGGACGCTGGAGGGGTGGCTGGCCGCTCAGCCGGGCGCGCGGCCGCCAGCACCGAAGAACTGCTGGTCAAGGGCACCACCCGGCCAGGCAAACTCGACCGGTACAAGCCCTGCCTGCGCCAGCGGTGGACCGCCCGCTAGACGGGGCCTGTGGTCCACGAGCCCCGAACGCCGCGTGGCAGGGGGGTGGTGCCTGGGAGGTGGTTGGGGCGATCGCCGGCGGGTGGCCGGACCGGTCGGGGCGGTCGGCTCGGCGCGGGGCCGTGGGCTCGGCGCCGAGCCGTCGGCTAGGGGCGGGGCCGTCGGCTAGGCGCCGGGGGTGTCGCCGAGGCGCAGGAGGCGCGCGGCGTTGTGCTTGAGGATCTTGGGGCGAACCTCGGGCTTGATATCGAGGAGCTCGAAGTCGCGTAGCCAGCGCTCCGGGGTCAGCAGCGGGTAGTCGGTCCCGAACAGGACCTTGTCCTGCAGGTAGGAGCTGGCGGCGCGGACCAGCTGCGGCGGGAAGTATTTCGGCGACCAGCCGGACAGGTCGATGTACACGTTGGCCTTGTGGGTCGCGATCGAGATCGCCTCGTCCTGCCAGGGCACCGACGGGTGGGCGAGGATCACCGGCATGCCGGGGAAGTCCGCGGCCACGTCGTCCAGCAGCATGGGGTTGGACAACCGCATCTTGATCCCGCGGCCGCCGGGCAGGCCCGCCCCGATCCCGGTCTGCCCGGTGTGGAAGACGGCCGGCAGGCCCGCCTCCTCGATCGCCTCGTACAGCGGGTAGTACTGCAGGTCATCGGGCGAGAAGCCCTGCAGGCTCGGGTGGAACTTGAAACCGCGGACGCCGTGGTTCGCGATCAGCCGCCGAGCCCGCTTGACCGCCTCCTGGCCGGTCCGGGGATCCACCGACCCGAACGGGATGAGCACGTCCGCGTGGGCGGCGGCCCGGTCGGCGATCTCCTCGCTGGACAGCGCCTGGTGGCCGGTCGCGGTCGAGGCGTCGACGGTGAACACGACGGCCGCGAACTCGAGCTGCCGGTAGTAGTCCGCGATCTGCTCCACCGTCGGGGCCCGGTCGTTATCCGCCTTGAAGTACCGGGCCGACGCCGCGAGCAGCTCGTCGTCGAGAGAGGTATGCCCGTGCCCGTCCGACTCGACGTGTACGTGCACGTCGATCCCGCGCAGCACGGATGGGTCCGGGCCAGCCATTGCAACACCTTATACGGCAGTTTCGGGCCCGCCATCGTGTCGCGGCCAGCATTTCCGCAGGACCCATTAGTGCGGGGACCCCATTGCCATCGGCCGCCCGGCTGTGGCACCGTCTGCGATGTGGAGCCGCTAGGTCAAGGGGGCCCGGTCCGCGAGGGCGACCAGCTGTGGACGCCGGGACCCGACCGGGTGGAACGCGCCAACGTGACGGCGTTCATGCGGTGGCTCGCGGCCGAGCGCGGTCACGATTTCGGCGACTACCAGGCCCTGTGGCAATGGTCGGTGACCGACCTGGACGGCTTCTGGCAAGCGATCTGGGACTACTGCGGCGTCCAGGCGTCGGCTCCCCCGCTGGCGGTCCTCGGCGCCCGGACCATGCCAGGCGCGGACTGGTTCCCCGGGGCCAGGCTGAATTACGCGGAGCACGTGCTGCGGAGCGAACGACCAGGCGAGGACGCCCTGCACTACCAGTCGGAAACCACGCCGCTGACCGGCCTGCCCTGGCCGGACCTGGCGAACAGCGTGCGCGTCCTGGCCACCCGGCTGCGCGACATGGGCGTGGGCCCCGGCGACCGGGTGGCCTCGTGCATGCCGAACATCCCGCAGACCGCGATCGCGATGCTGGCCACGACCAGCATCGGCGCGATCTGGACCAGCTGCTCCCCCGACTTCGGCTGGCGCGGGGTGAGCGACAGGTTCGGGCAGCTGGCCCCGAAGGTCCTGC
>JBOHCK010000561.1:0-2610 GCA_050698755.1 Streptosporangiaceae bacterium
CAGCAGCACGTCCCAGATGTCCGAGCGCCGGTCCAGCCGCGAGAACGCCTCGGCGAGCACCTGATCGGCTTGCGGATTGTCGGCCCGGCGGCGCAGCAGCCGCCGGTTCGCCACATACGGCAGGTTGCCATCCCCCAGGACCAGCGTGCCGAAACGCCCCTCCTGATGACGGAACGCCCGGTCCAGCGCCTCCTGCTCCGCGCCGCTCGCCCCCGCGTCGGCGAACCACCGGCGCAGGTCCATCTGCCGGGCCACGAACGAGACCAGCGGGACCGCCCGGGCCCCCACCCCGGTCTCCACCAGCTTCGTCAGCTTCTGCGACTCCCGGCGGAAGAACTCCCGGTCCTGCACCGAGAAGGCCAGCCACAGCACCAGCTCGTCGAGGAACAGCACCACCGCGTGATAGCCCAGGCCCTTCGCGTGCGCGGCCATCGCCGCCAGGCCAGTGTCGAGATCCACATAGGAAGCCTGCCGGGTGAACGCGCCGAAGTAGTTCTCCACCAGCGCGGTCACCAGCAGCTGGCGCTGCTCCGTGCCCGGTTCCGCCGCCCGGGCCGCCGCATAAGACTCAGCCGTCCAGGCGCCGGTGCTGCCGATCAGCCCCGACCACGCGTCCGCGCCGCCGCCCCCCGCCGCGCCGCCGTTCAGCCCGGCCAGGAACCGCCCGTCCCCGTCCCGGGCCCGCAGCCGCTCGGCATCTCGCATGATGGCATCGGACTCGTGCAGCGCGGGCAGCGGCGCCCCCGGATGCAGCCGGGCGATCTGCCGCAGGTACCCGCGGAACAACGCCTGCTCCAGCGACTCCGCGCCGATCAGGTGGAAGGCCAGCGGCAGCACCTGTTTGTCGAGCAGCACGTCATCGTGCCGGGCGATGACTGGCTGCAGCTCGGCCTTGGCCCGGGCCGCCGGGTCATGCCGCAGCAGCGCGTGCAAGATGGCCATGAAGTGGCTCTTGCCCGACCCGAACGACCCGGCCAGGAACGCCCCCCGGCTCACCCCCGACGTCAGCGACTCGGCCACCAGCCCGAGCGCCGCGTCGAACGCTTCCGCGAGCGCCGGCGTCACGACGTACTCATCCACCGTGCGGGCGACCGCGTCGGGCTCGATGCTGTCGGTCAACCGCAGCACATAATCCTCGGCGCCCGCCTGCCGGGGGATGTCGAGCACCTCACGCAGCAACGCGCTCACGGCTGACCTGCTCTCATGTCGTACTCCTCGCGCGGCGCCCGCGCGCCGCCAGGACGGGACGCCACGCGGCCAGTTCCTTCAGCGTCCTGCCGACCTGGGCGGCGCGCGCCGTGAGCTGCTCCCGGCAGAACGCCGCCAGGCTCACCCCGTAGCCCGGATCGACCTCCCCATGCCACTGCTCCACCCACGGCTGCAACTCCGCCAGCCCCGCCACCAGCGGAACGAGCCGCTCATCCTCCCAGCCGTCCCGCTCCCGCTCCCCGATGACCAGCGACAGCGCCAGCGACTGCTGCGCGTGATCCCACCCCGCCCAGCCGAGCAGCGGCGTCGGATCGGTCTCCCGCCCCGCGTCCGGATACAAGATGAACCGCTCCTTCGGCACATCCAGCTTCCCCCGCGCCTGCCAGTACGAGTTCTTCCTGAAGTCCGCCGACGTGTACTTCGGCGGCACCGCGATCGCCCCGACCCTCTTCCCGGCGTCCTCAAGGCGCTGCAGCCGCCACGTCTCCTCCCACGCCTCCCGCTTCCGCAGCCCCGAATCCTTGTACCGGTACGCCGCCAGATACGGCACGGCCTCATCCCCAAGCAACCGCACCAGCGACTGCGTCACCGGCACGTCCGGCCGCCCCTCCCACAACGCCAGCACCGACACCAGATCAGCGTCCCGGGTCACATCATCGGCCAACTGAGCGACGCTTCGCGGCAATGGCCGCCCCTGCCCGTCAAACCAGAACCGCCGATCCTCCACCCGGTCCAGCAGCCAGTCCCGCACCGCCCGCTCCTGCCGCCTCTCCCACGACTCCTGCGCCCACCGCCGCTTGTACTCCGGCCTCTCCAGCAACCGAATCGACGGATCGGACGCGATGAGATCAAGCCGCCGCTGAACAAGCCCCCGATATGCAGTTGGCCAGTGCTCCGGGATCTCCGTGACCGCCGTCGACCCGTGCCGCGCAAACCAGGCCGTCTCCTCCTCGCCCGCCCGCACAGCACGAGCCAGCACAATCTCAAACGCCCGCTCCCCAAGCGCCAGCCGCGGCAGATCATCCCCGCTGTAGGTCAGGTCGTCCTCAATCAGCCCATACAGCCGGTAACACTCCCAGTCAAGCTCCTCCTGCACGGTGATCATCCGCGCCCGCAGCTTCTCGTTCGCAACACGCACGAGATTAAGTTCCCCGGCAGCCGGTTTGCGAGGCGAGAAAACGGCGACCGGATCGTGCGTTTCTGCTTCCCACCCCAGCCGGTCAAGCTCGCGCCCCCGCTCCAGCGGCAGAACCGCGGGAAGCGGCAGATCCTGTACATTCGAGCCGTTGAACTGATAGCGATCCATCCAGTGCTCCGGCTGAATTCCTCGGCCGATACCGCTGCCCGCCTTGCTTTGGCAGGCTTGCTTTAGCCAGAAGCAGGCGGTCGATGAGTTCAGCA
>JBOHCK010000562.1:0-2609 GCA_050698755.1 Streptosporangiaceae bacterium
TCAATCAGACCGGTCACGTGACGTAACGTAACCTACGTGCCACACAAGTACCGGATACTCGTAAGGCACGGGCGTGTCGCACCCCCGAACCCACGTCCCTAACAGGGGTAAGGCAGTACAGATAACCGCAGCGTGGCGCAGGAGATGGGGGTGGAGGTGAGTAACCGGGCCGGACAGGAACCGGTCCCCGGCGACCTTCAGCGCTCGCCGGAACGTCGATGGCGTCACCGCGATGCCCGGCCCCGTGACGTTGAGCGCCGAGACCGCGGCCGGGATGCGCTCGGAGGGGAACAGCGGGGCGTCCGGGTGCTCGGGGTCGTCGGTGAAGTCGCCGCGGGCTTCCTCGACCCACCACCACAGCAGGTCCCGGCCCTCCTCGAACATGTAGGCCTCCCGCGGTCGCGGCCCGGACCCGCGGGCGCCCTTGCCGTTGACCAGGAACCGGCCCCACTGGCCTGACTCCCAGTGCAGGTCGCCCATCCGGATCCCGCACAGCTCGGCGGCCCGGACGCCCGAGAGGTAGGTGACCTTGCCCATCACGTAGTCCCGGCGGGCGATCAGCGGCTTGCGGGCCTGGCCGAGTGCGTCCCGCCAGCGGCCGAAGAACTCGCGGGTCGCCCGCTGCGACGGCGGCACCCGCAGCCCGAAGTCGCCGCGGTGGCGGGGACGGTTGAACGCGTCGATGGGCGACTCGACCGCCACCCCGTAGCGGCGGGCGATCTCCCCGGCATACCGCTGCTCCAGGAACGCGAAGTAGCTGTCGATGATGTTCATCTTTTGCCGCACCGTCGAGCGGCCCCGCTTGCCCGCCCCGGCGAAGTACTGGTCGACCTGCCGCGGTGTCAGCCGCCACGGCGCCAGGCCGTAGTGCTCGCAGACTTCCAGCACCGGCTTGGTCAGCCGGTCCAGCGTGGTGGCCGCCAGCCCGGCCGCGTCCCGCGCCCACTGGTACTCAGCCAGCGTGTCCACGAAGAAGTTCTGCTCGTCGCCGTCGCTGACCTCGGCCGCCCGGCGCCGCTGCAGCGTGACGACGTCGGCCAGGCCCTGTTCCAGCAGCAGCATGCTGTCCGTCGGCACGGCCTCCTCGGCAGGCCCGGCGGGCGGCAGCGTCTGCACGACAGACAGCAGACGACTCCTGGATTCGCTCACGGAACGGAAGATTACACGAGTCTCTCCGGGAATCCTGGAAACACGGGCAGAATCCTGTAGGGTTGCTGTTGGGAGAGAAAGTGGCTGCTGGCCTGCTGAGATGCGGCTACGCGGCCAGGATCAGGCTCCGGGAACCCGTGCGTACTCCGGTTCCGTAGCGGGCGTGGAACTCGGTCATCAGGTTGGAGTCCCAGGACGCGAACCGCTTGGAGTCCGACGCGGTGCTGGTCGCCTCGCCCCACCACTGCGGCTCGCGGGCCTCCAGGGTGGCGTTGACCACCGTGGTGATCGCCGCCCGCAGGTTCTCGCGGGTGACGAAGGTCGAGCGGACGTGCCGCAGCTCGGCCTCGCCGACGCCGTGCTCGCCAGTGACGGCCATCTGCCGGATGCCCATGTTGGTGCCCAGCGCGAACAGCACCAGCAGCAGCCGCCGGTTCAGGGTCGCGCGGTCGAGGACCTCGCGGGTGGCCACGGAGGCGAAGCAGTCGTTGAAGTCGGTGATGAACGCGGTGTCCTTCAGGATGTCGAGCAGGTCGATGGTGCCCCACCGGCGCTGGACCTCGGCCTTGAGCATGCCGAGGTTCTTCGGCTCGGGCAGCTTGTCGAGCTTGGGAACGCTCACCCACGGGCTGCCTTTCCTGGTGATGATCCGGACGCCGCCGCTGGTGTTCCTGGCCAGGGCCCTGTTCAGCCTGGTGAGCCCTTCGTCCAGCCGCCTGCGGAGCCCGTCGGTGAACTCGGCGGCGTCCAGGGGCTTGCCGAGCTCGGAGTAGTGGACGTCGCGATTGTCCTCGAAATCGCCGGGCAGGTCCTCGTCCGGGTCCTTCCACCGGCCCGCGCCCTGGACGTAGACCTCGCGCCGGCGCAGCGCGTCGCGCAGCGCGATCAGCACGCACAGCTCGTACGGGATCCGCTCCACCCGGCCGCCGTCGTCGACCACCCCTTCCAGCCAGGCCTTCGGCACGACTCCGTCGACCGGCACTTTCTCGCTTGCCGCGTAGAGCTTCTGGTCGCTGTCGGTGCCCGCGTAGCGGGCGAGCAGGCCGATCGCGTCCATCACCGGCCGGTAGGCGCTGTTGTTGCAGCGGAACTCCAGGGCGGCCAGCAGCGGGGCGAGCATCCGCCGGTAGTAGTGCGAGTAGGAGCCGCGCAGCTGGTAGCGGACCCGCTCGGCGACCGCCCGCTCGGTCGCCTTCAACTCCCGGGCCAGCGCGCTCAGCGTCCTCACCCCGCCTGGCACCGCCGGGTACACCGCGTCCCGCACCGTGTCGTCGGGGTGCTCGAGCGCGGCGTCGATCATCTTGACGTAGATGCCGCGCTTGCCCGGCACGCTGGCCAGGTCGCCGATCAGCTCCTTCTCCACCCGCCGCTCGGCGCGGGCGTTGATCCGGTGGATCAGCCCGATCAGCAGCTCCACCAGGCCGTCGACAAGCTCGGCCTGCCGCGTCCAGCACAGCGCG
>JBOHCK010000563.1:0-2572 GCA_050698755.1 Streptosporangiaceae bacterium
CCGATCCAGATGGCCATCGCCGACCGGACCCTGGACCCGCCGGGCGACTTCGGGTCCGAGCACACCGACGCGCTGTGCACCAGGGACATGGGCTGGCTGATGGGCTGGGCGGCCACCCCGCAGGAGGTGTTCGACAAGTCGCTGCTCGCCTACGCGATCGGCGAGGACCCGCGGGTGCTGCTGCCGCAGATGGTGGTGCAGGACGGCTACTTCGTCTCGCACATCGCGGGCGAGGTGGACATGCCGCCAGCCGCCCTGGTCGATGAGTTCCTGCCGCCATACCAGCTGCCGTTCCCGCTTGACCCGCGCCGGCCGCTGTCGCACGGCCCGCAGATCCACCCCGAACAGGGGCCGCCGCTCCAGCTCGAGCGAGCCCGGGCGATGGAGGACGCGATCCCCGTCATCAGGGAGAAGACCGACGAGTTCGCGCGGATGTTCGGCCGGACCTACCCGCACTTCGTCGAGTCGTACCTGCTGGACGACGCCGAGATCGCTATCGTCATCTCCGGCGGGCACTCGGTCACCTGCCGCGCCGCGGTCAACAGGCTCCGCGCACAGGGGGTCAAGATCGGCATGGCGCGCCTGCTGTGGGTCCGGCCGTTCCCCAGCGATGACCTGCGCGAAGCGCTGCGCGGTGTCAAGGCGGTGGGGGTGGTTGAGACCAACCTCGGCCTCGGCGGGGCCAGCTACGGCGGGATCCTGTCCCTGGACGTGACCACCGCGCTGTACCACCTCGACGGCCCGCGCCCGCTGGTGACGTCCTTCATGGCCGGGCTCGGCGGTGAGACCGTACCGATGGCCGAATTCGACTGGATGGCGAGCAAGCTCACCCAGGCCGTCGGTAACGGCCGGGTCGAGAAGGCCGCCCACTGGGTCGGCTTCGAGGAGTAAACGATGACCTATGAAGTGATCCGGCAGCAGCTTCCGCTGTTCAACGAGGACGGGCGCGCGGGGGCCACGGACGACGAGCACGGGCGTGACCTGCACTACCTGCCGGACCTGCCGGAGGAAGACCCGTACGCGGCCGGGCACAGGACCTGCGCGGGCTGCGGGCCCGCGATCCAGTACCGCTGGGTGCTCAAGGCGGCAGGCCTCGACACCGTGGTGGCCGGCCCGACCGGGTGCATGTACGTGGCCAACTCGACGTACCTGTGCACGCCGTACACGGTGCCCTGGGCGCACACGCCGATCGCGAGCGGTGGCTCCTTTACCTCGGGGATGGCGGCCGGGTACGAGGCGATGATCAGGAAGGGCCGCCACCCGGGCCCGTACCCGAACATCCTCGTGATGGCCGGCGACGGGTCCGTCGCGGATATCGGCATCGGCTCGATCTCGGGCGCGCTGTACCGCAACCACGACGCGCTGTTCATCTGCTACGACAACGAGTGCTACGCGAACACGGGGATCCAGACCTCGCCGACGACGCCGTACGCGGGGATGACGACGTTCACGCCGTTCGGCAAGGCGATCCCGGAGGGCAAGAAGCTGCCGCCGAAGAACCTGGCCAAGATGATGGCCGAGGGGCACCCGCACTGCTACGTGGCCACGACGACCGTGGGGTACCCGGTCGACCTGATGAACAAGACGCGCAAGGGCCTCAACCACGTGGGGGCTGCGTTCCTGCACTGCTACACGCCGTGCCAGAAGGGCTGGGTCTACCAGACGTCGATGACGGTCGAGCTCGGCCGGCGGGTAGTCGAGGCCGGCCTTTGGCCGGTCTGGGAGTACGACCCTGCCGAGCGCGCGTACCGCTACTTCCACCCGCCGCTGCAGCGCCCGGTGACGGATTACCTGGCCATGCAGGGCCGGTTCGGGCACATGTTGCCGGAGCACGTCGCGACCATGCAGGTCGGCGCGAACCGCAACTGGGAAGTCATGGGGATGGACGTGCCGGCGAACCTGCGCGATCTGGAGGACCCCGAGCGGCACCAGCGCCTGATGGACGAGGAGTACTCCATGCCCATCAACCGAGGTGTCGGCGCGTGAGGGAGGAGCGTTGTCGGCGCTGAGGAATGGAGGTGTCGGCGCGTGAGCGAAGAGCCGTACCGGTACCAGCTGAGGCTCCCGCTGGCGCCGTACCGGTTCGTCTGGCGGGACGAGGCTGCGGTCGACGCAGAGAAGAGCACCACACCAGGGTACACGGAGGAGCGGTACCGGCACGCCGACGGCACCCGCACGGTCATCCGCGAGTACCGCGCCGACGGCTCGTACCACATCATGTCCAACCGGGGCGAAATCGAGCTCGTCGACAACGCCAGTAACCCCTACGCCCCCGACCCGGTGAGCGTGGTCAGGCTCCCCTAGCTTCCCGGCCCAGTCTCCGCCCGGGGGGCGGTGGTAGGCGGACCCGGTCAGCGCGGTCCGGCTGCCCTAAATTGCCAGGCCCAGTCTCCGCGCGGGGGCGGTGGTAGGCGGACCCGGTCAGCGCGGTCCGGCTGCCCTAAGCCGAACTTCCCCCTGAGCCTGCCGGCCGATCGCCCCCTTGCGCCTGCGACCAGGTGAAACGTGCTCGCACGACCATCATACGTAGTCATGTATACTGGCGTGCCTTAGCTGCTTAAGTCCCGATTAA
>JBOHCK010000564.1:0-2571 GCA_050698755.1 Streptosporangiaceae bacterium
CCGGTAGAAGTGCCTGGCGGACGTACACGCGAAGACGGGGCTTGACCCCGTCTTCGGCTCACGGATTTGGCGGCTATCAGGGATAGGGAAGGTCTGGCGGGGGAACCCGGCCCCGGAGTTGGGGGGGTGCCCCGGAAACCTTCTGCAAGGCCCGGGGCCGGTGAGTTGGGACCGGAGGGCCAGCGCGGACCATCGCCGCCGACATCCCCAAGCACCTCACAATTCAGTCGTGCACCCCCTACTCCCCCCGATGCCCGTCGACACGACACTTCCCGAAACTAATAACTCTCAGAGATGAGATGAGATTAGATGCGATGAGATTAACTGGCGGAATGAGATGAGATTAGTTAAACTGAGGGCATGGGCGAAATGACATCGCGTGAAGGACCATCAGCAGCAGCAGCACCCGCAGGCCAGCTGGCCTGCCGGTGGGAGTACGAGGACGGCCAGCAGTGCACCCGGCCGCCCGCACCGCGGCGCGGCGCCAGGGGACCGGCGCCGGTCTACTGCGAGCAGGCGGACGGGCCCGGGCAGCCGGCGCACAACCCGCTGAACGCCTGGCGCGCCAAAACCCGCCCCGCCGACGCGGACGACGACGACACCCAGGCGGCCCGTACGCCAGTCGCCGAGGCAATCAAGACCGCGGGCAACACCCTGGACCGGGCCGAGCAGCTCGCCGCCGCGCTCCGGGAGACCGCCGAGCACCTCGCCGAGGCCCTGGCCACCGCAGGCAACCCCGACGCGGCCGCCGCGCAGATCGACGCGCAGCTCGCCGATGTCAGGGAAGAAGCCGCGCGGCAGAAGGCAGCAGCCGACCGGGAGACGGCGGCCCGGCTCACCGCCGAGGCCCGCGCCGGGGAAGCCCGCCAGATGGCCGAGGGCATGGCCGGGCAGGCCGAAGCGGCCCAGGCCGACGCGGAAGCCGCCCGCGCTGACGCCAGCGCCGCCCGGGCCGGGCTCCGGGACCGGATCATCGAGCACGAGCAGGCCCGGCAGGCTATCCGCCAGGAAGCGGATCAGGCCATCGCCGGGGCACACACCGACGCGGCTGAGCGGATCGCCGCGGCCGAGGCCGGCAAGGACGCCGCCGCCCGTGCCGCTGCCGCACGGGCGGAGCAGGCCGAGCAGCAGGCGCGGGAAGCCATCGAGCAGGCCCTGGCCGAGGCCGAGGCCCTCGTCCGTACGGCTAACGACGCTCGCGACCAGGCCGTCACGCAGGCCGCGCAGGCTGAGCAGCGCGCCGCCGCCGCCGAGGCGCGCGCAGAGGGCGCACGCGCGGAGACCACGCGGACCCGGGAAGACGCCGCGCGCGAACTCGACCAGCTGCGGGCCGACGCTGAACGGGAACGAGACGAGATCCTGGCCCGGCTCACCGACACCGCCAGCCGCCTCGCCGAGGTGACCAGGGCGCACGCCGCCGAGCTCGAGCAGCTGCGGGCCGACGCGGCGCGCGAGCGCGACGAGCTGCGCGGTGCGCTGGAATCCCGCGCGGCCGTGCTCGAGGAGTCACGCGGCGAGTTGCGCGGCCGGGCCGAGCGCGCCGAGCGGGACCTTGACGCCGCGCGGGCCGAGCTGGCCAGCGTGCGCCAGGAAGCGGGGACGGAGGACGCTCCCAGCGCGCCGCGCCGGCGCCGCGGCAGCCAGCCACCGGCGTAACGCGAGACCAGGGCGCCCGCCCGGGCCGGGCGGTCGCTTCCTTGCGGGGGCTACGTCAGGCCCATCTTCCGGAACTCGTCGGCGAGGCTCACCGATTCCTCGTCAGCGACCGGCGCCGGGCGCGGCTTCGGGCGTGGCGCGGGAAGCGCCACGTAGAGCGGCTCATCCGGATCACGGCGCACCAGCTCGGACAGGAACACCGGCCAGTACGGCGCATCCGGGTAAGGGATCCGGCCGGAGTTCAGCAGAGCCAGAACGAGCCGCACCCCGGCGTGTCCCAGCACGGCGCGGGCCTCGTTCATCAGGTCCTGGCCCTGCCTCACCTGCCCGGCCTGGCGGGCGGTGAACGCCTCGCCGAAAGCACGCACGGCGCGTCCAGGAGGTCCCCGGCGTCGTCTGTGACACCGGGCGCAGGCTTGTAATCGCCGGGAACCCAGGCGGGATTGTCCTCCACCCTTTCGAGTATCACCCCGGTAGGCCCTAGCCGGCCAGATGCCGCGCGGTACCCGAACGCCCTCTGATGGAGGCCGGCAAACCGGGCCGGTCCTGGGTTACCATCCAAGGGCAAGGTCAAAAGCTTTCACACTCTTGCATCATGAAGATGATCATGGCCGCTGCCGCTGCCGCTGCCGCTTCCGCTGCGCGCCGCGAGCGAAACCCGCGCCGCGTGCGGCTCGCGGGAAGGGAGGGACGCCCGTGCTGAGCCTGCACACCGGCTATGACACGGCGTACCTGACTGACGCCGTGGGCGGCGGCCAGGCGGCCAGCGACTACTACACCGGCGCGGAGGGGGAGCCGCCCGGCTACTGGCAGGGCGCCGGCGCGCGGGCGCTGGGCCTGGCCGGGCAGGTCGACGGCGACGTGATGCGGGCGCTGTACCACGAGGACGTGGGGCCGGACGGCGCGGTGCTGGCC
>JBOHCK010000565.1:0-2569 GCA_050698755.1 Streptosporangiaceae bacterium
GGGCTGATCGTGAGCGCGTGGTTGACCAGCACGAGCAGCTTGGAGTGGCTGAGGTCGAAGCCGAGAGCCTTGTACAGCTCGCGGACGGCGGGCAGGGCATGGTTGTAGGCCCGCTGGATGGCGGGCTGGTCGTACTTGAACCACCACACCCCGTAGGCGGCGACGCCGACGATCAGGAAGCGGAGGAACCGCTCGACCGCGAACACGCGCAGGATCAGCTCGCTGCGCACTTCCTTGCCCCGGCGGACCAGCGGCGCCGCCATGGCCGGGCCGCTGCCGTGCTCCCCGCCGGTCACGAATGCGCCGCAGCGCAGGCACCGCCAGGCGGTTCCGCCCGCGGTCGGAGCCATCAGCCGGTCCCGCAGCTCCGGTTCGTCCGGGGCGTACGTCACGTGCCCCTTGCGCGCGCAGCCGAACAGGCTCCAGTCCATCTCTGGAGCATACGAACCGCACCCGACCGGCTCGGACCTTGCCGAGGCACGGCCGATGAGTTAGCGGCCGCCGCTCCGTCCAACCAACGGGACAACAACCGAAACGGGCCGAAGGAGTACGGAATGACCAGCAACGCACATCCGGGCACCGGCATCCTGGGCAGCCTGCGCTCGGCAGACGGCAGGGGCGTCGTTCGCATCGAAGACCGGTACGACACCGGCATCGAGGACCTGTGGTCAGCCCTCACCGATCCCCGGCGCCTGGAAGGCTGGCACGGCCAGGTGGAAGGCGACCTTCGCCCCGGAGGAGAGTTCCGGCTGTACCTCGAATCCGATGACGTCGAAAGCACCGGTCGCGTGGAAGCATGCGAAGCCCCGCGGCGGCTGCTCGTGACGGCCAGGGAGACGGACGAGTCCTGGCAGCGGGGTCAGGGCGTGCCGCCGTTCGACACGACCATCGAGGCCACGCTGACCGCTGACGGCGATCAGACCATCCTGGTCATCGAGGCCCGGGGCATGCCCCTGGACCCGATCGCCTTCTTCGGGGCCGGATGGCAGATCCACGCCGAGAACCTTGCCGCCTACCTCGCCGGGCGTGAGCGCGGCGACACCGAGGCGCGGTGGGATGCGCTAGTCCCTCCCTATCAGGACCTGGCGGCCAACCTCGGCTAGCTGGCCTGCCTGCCCTAGACCGGCTTCTCCCAGACCGAGACGTGCGAGCGGCTGTCCGTGGTGAAAGGCGCACGGTTCCAGCCAGCCCAGCGGTCACGCAGTCGGAGCCCGGCGATCTGGGCCATCAGGTCGAGTTCGGATGGCCACACGTAGCGGAACGGGATTGTGCGGTACTCCCCGGTCCCCTCGGTGAACTGGACGTAATGGCCGCGGTACTGCTGGGTGGCATGATCAAAGGCGTAGGACACGATCCCGCCGGGGCCTGCCCGGTATCCCAGGATGTCCTGCCCGGGCGGCAGGTAACGCAGGTTCGGGAGGCCGGTCTCGATGACGAAGCAGCCGCCCGGAACCAGATGCGCGGCGACGTTACGGAAGCACACGACCTGCGCTTCCTGCGTCGTGAGATTGTTGATGGTGTTGTACACCAGGTAGGCCAGCGTGAAGGCGCCGTCTACCCTGACCGTGGTCATGTCGCCGATCGTTACGGGGATAGCCTCGCCACCTGGCTTGCTGCGGAGCCTGGCTACCATCGCGCGGACCTCTGTCTCCTTTCACGGGCGGGCGTATTGTGCCGGGTGAGGTCCTGCCAGCCTATGGCCGAGGTGAAATCGGTGCACTCCCAGCCAACCCTGCGGGCGAAAAGGCTTGCGGCGTTGAGCGCCTGCACGCTGAGGGACGGCGGGCCGTGCTGACGGGTACCCATCAGGTTGAGCGGGCTCCAGCCAGTGGCGGCCCACGATGGGCAGCCGGCGCAATACTGCGGCCCGGCCCACGGGCAGCACAGGCCATCGAACAGGTTGCCCGGGCTGCGGCAGCCGTTGTCGGTGCGAACCACTGGCTCGCAGGTGATGAGCGGAGCTCACACTTGTCCCTGCGGCGGCACCTGGAACAGCGCCGCAGGCCGATCTCGGCAGACGACCGGCTCGTGGCCCGCTATGCGGCGGCGCTATGCGCAGCAGCGAAGTCCGCAGGCCCGGTCCGGTTCGCGATAACTGGCCTGATCCTGACGCCGGTCTCGGTCACGGCGCGTGCCATCCCGGCTGATGCTGCCGCTGATGACCTGGCCGTCAGATTCGACGCTGCGCTGCACGCCGAGGGATGCTACGAAGCGGGATCCACGCCCGCTCTCTGGTACGTCAACCTGGTGTACTTCACCGGCCCGGTCCCCGCCGCAGATGAACTGGACGCCTGGACCGAAGCCCGCCGTCAGATGAAGGTGACCGACGTCCAGGTCGCCGAGATGCAGATCGCCCGATGGCAGTACACCACCACCGGCATGATGCCGGTCGCGCTCGCGTCAGCCAGCCTGCTCTGAGGTTCAACGACCCGCATTGATCCGTGTGGCTCCCGACCCACATGCGCCTCTAGATGGATGATTCCCGGGGGTATGGGGCGCAAGATAAGGCGAGAGTCTCCATGATCTGAGTGTGAACAAAGAGATAGAGACTCTCGCTACCGCACTGTAC
>JBOHCK010000566.1:0-2567 GCA_050698755.1 Streptosporangiaceae bacterium
GTCCTGGAGATATTCGCGCCGGTGCAGAAGCGCCCGGTCCGCGGCTCCTACACGGGCTACGGCAAGCGGCTGCCCTCGGACCGCCCGCCGGTGCTTTCGCCCAAGGAACTCGCCCTGACCGCCGCCTCCGACGGCGGGTCCGCCACCGGCGGTCTGACCCTGCCCGCGAACGGGCAGGCCACCAACGGGCAGGCCACGAACGGGCAGGCGCGGCCAGCGCCCACGGATGACTGACCAGTTCCGCAGGGAGCCGGCCGAGGGCCGCAGGGAGCCGGCCGAGACCGAGGACAGGGGCCCGGAGTTCGACCTGCCGCGCATCGAGCGCGCGGTGCGGGAGATGCTGGCCGCCATCGGCGAGGACCCCGATCGCGACGGCCTGCGCGACACCCCGGCCAGGGTCGCGCGCGCCTACGCGGAGCAGTTCGCCGGGCTGCGCCAGCGCCCGCAGGACGTGCTTACCACGGTCTTCGACGTCGGCCACGACGAGATGGTCATCGTGCGCGACATCGAGGTGTACGGGACCTGCGAGCATCACCTGGTCCCGTTCATCGGCGTCGCGCACATCGGGTACATCCCGAACGAGAAGGGCCAGATCACCGGGCTGTCCAAGCTGGCAAGGCTGGTGGACGTCTACGCCAGGCGGCCGCAGATCCAGGAGCGGATGACCTGCCAGATAGCCGACGCCCTGGTGGACATCCTGGAGCCGCGCGGCGTCGTCGTGGTCATCGAGGCCGAGCACCTGTGCATGACGATGCGGGGCGTGCGCAAGCCTGGCGCGAAGACCGTGACCTCCGCGGTGCGCGGGGCGTTCCGGGACAACGTCACCCGCGCGGAGGCGATGAGCCTGATCTACGGACGGCACTGAGTTAATCCTCAGTCAATACTGAACTGAAACGCTTTCCGCGTCGTCTAATGGGTAGGTCGCCTCCGGCGAGGGGGCGTGGGGGAAGAAGCTTAGGTCCGGGACGTCGCCGACTTTGTCCCGTCCGCCGGAGCCTTTGCCTAGGCTTGGGAGGTACCGTGAAAACAGGACGCGAGGCAGCGCGATGACCACGCTGACCAAACGTGATCCAGGGCCTGACGAGAGAGCTGCGCAGATGAGCGACAGCGCCGAAGCTGGACACCCGAGCGGTGCCGAGAAGGCCGCGAAGGACACCGGGCATTTCGCTGACAGAAGGCGCCAGCACGTCTGGGTGCCCCGCACCGCGGCGCTGCTCACCGCGCTCGTCGGCCTGTCGGACATTGTCGCCATCTTCAGGCCCGACCTGCAGAGCAAGCTGCACAAGTACCTCGTGCCCGGGATTTTGTCTAACGTCACCCGCACCGCCGACGTGCTCATCGGCCTGCTCCTGCTGCTGCTCGCGCACGGCCTGCGACGCAGGAAGCGGCGCGCCTGGCAGGCGGTGGTGGCGCTAAGCGCCTTCGACATCGCGATCCACTTCGCCAGGCACCGGATACCGACCGCGATCGTCGCGATCGTCCTGTGCGGCGCGCTGATCTATTTCCGCGAGGAGTTCTACGCGGAGGGGGACCAGCGCACCCGGTGGCGGGCTGGCTGGGTATTCGGCGCCCTGGTCGTGGCGGACGTGGTCATCGGGCTCACCTACATGCTCCTGGCCCGCGGGCTCGTCATGGACTACTCGTTCGGGACACGGGTCGAGGAGACCCTCTACGGCCTGGTAGGAGTGTCCGGACCCGTGCAGTGGGTGCCGGAGGCGCGGGGCGACCTGTTCAGCATCTTCACCGGCGCGCTCGGGCTGTTCACCCTCGTTGTCACCGCGTACCTGTTCCTGCGCCCGGCCGAGCCGCGGGGCAGGCTGGGCGCCGCGGACGCGGCCAGGGTCAGGGAACTGCTCGTCAAGCACGGCGACAGGGACTCGCTCGGCTACTTCGCGCTGCGCGACGACAAGAGCGTGATCTGGTCGCCGACCGGCAAGGCCTGCGTTTGCTATCGCGTCGTGTCGGGGGTCATGCTGGCCAGCGGCGACCCGATCGGCGACCCTGAGGCCTGGCCGGGCGCCATCGGCCCGTTCCTTGACGAGGCGGCCAGGCACGCCTGGGCGCCTGCCGTGATGGGCTGCAGCGAACTCGGCGCCGAGGTGTGGTGCCGGGAGGGACACCTGACCGCGCTCGAACTCGGCGACGAGGCGATCGTGAACGTGGCCGACTTCAGCCTGGCCGGCCGGTCCATGCGGAACGTCAGGCAGATGGTGAACCGGGTGGCCAAGAACGGCTACGTGGCCGAGGTCCGCCGGGTAGGCGACATCCCGCGGGCCGAGCTTGACGCGGTCGTCAAGGTCGCGGATTCCTGGCGCGGCACCCACACCGAGCGCGGCTTCTCCATGGCGCTCGGCCGGATCGGCGCCCACGGCGACAACGCCCGTGGTGATGAAGCCCGTGGTGATGAAGCCCGTGGTGATGAAGCCCGTGGTGATGAAGCCCGTGGTGATGAAGACCGTGGTGATGAAGACTGCGTCCTGGTTACCGCAAAAGAGAATGGCATCGTCCGCGCCGTGCTGCAGCTCGTCCCGTGGGGGGCGGACGGGCTCTCCCTCGACCTGATGCGC
>JBOHCK010000567.1:0-2561 GCA_050698755.1 Streptosporangiaceae bacterium
GCGCGCGCCTGGCCGAAGCGAACCGGGCACCTGAGCACCGGTACGCGGAAGATCTGCCCGACGACGTTATCTGCGACGACACCTTGTCAGAGGAGGTGCTGCGGCGGCGGTACCTCGCTGTGCCCCTTCCCCACGAGCGGGCCGCGGGCGCCGAAACGCTCGACCCAGCCATGCCCGATGGCCGTTCCCGCATCACCGACCTCTGGCTGGGCGAACGACGGATCCCGCGCGAGCGGTGGGCGTCCTACCGGACGCTCGTTGACCAGTTGTGGGCAGGTGCCCCTCCAGAGATAGCGGAGCAGGCGATGCGAATGGCCGCCGGCGGACTGGACCGCGACGTGATCTTCGACAAACTCATAAAAGACACCTCCATCCGGGCCTGACCGCATCCGCGCTCCGTGCAGACATCTGTACGGAAGCGACGTTGCAGCGCCTTGCGAGTGCTCTGGAAAAACGACTGGAAATGCCTGGAACTCGCCTGACCGCGAGCCAAGTGCCCGGGACCGTCACGTAAGATCTTGGTGACGGTCACATTCCGGTCGCACAAGGTGGCGATGTCCTCGGGGTCCGATGTGAGGACGGTAACCGGGCCGGGCGCGGCCAGGGCTGTCGCGCTGAGCATGGCATCGATCGCATGCCGGTGACCGTGCAGGCTGGCTCTGGCGAGAATGGCCGTTGCGTGGCGAGCGATCGGTTCGGTCACCGGTTCCACCACGACGCGGGACAGCGTCCACTCCAGCGCCGGGCGGCTGAGCCGCGGATGTGCCACCTCCACTACGGTGGCGGCGCTGGTGATCACCCGCAGGTCGTCGGCTCGTGCCAGTGCCAGCCACTGGGTGACCTCCCGCGCCCGCAGGACCGCCTTCGCCAGCCCCTCGCTGTCCAGCACGAGCGTGCCCGCCGGAGTGGCGGGAGTCCGGGTCACGCGGCCCCGGACCGGGGGTGGCCTTGCTCGGCGCGAGCCTGCCGCATCTCTTCACGCCGGGCTTGTACCTCCTCCTCAGTGATCGGACCGTGCTCGGCCTCCGCCACGGCGATCAGCTCGTTCAGGTTGTCCCGCTCGATCTGTCGGGCGACAGCCGCGGCGACGTAGCCTGACAGGCCCGACGGGCCGCTGCGGGCACGGGCCGCTTCCGCGATGTCGCGTGGCATGGTGATCGAGTACTTTCCGGTAGGCTCACTCATGCTCTTTATCCTACCGGAAGTATTCTCGGCGTGGCTGTGGACGCTCACCGGGCCGGGTAGTGACAGACGACCCTCATGGCCAGCCAGGTAAGGCCGTTATGCACGAGGCTGAGCAGCAGCTCTGAATTTCCTGTACGTGAGCTGAACGAGTAGACCCAAGGGCGCGGGCAACCCCGTTACGGAATTGAGACAGTCATTGCCGCCGGGCGCGGTCGCTGGACCGGCAGAAGCGTACGCCGCCCCGCGTCTGCGGTGACGCAGTACAGTGCGCACGCCTGTCCGGGGTTCAGGAGCGCTCCTGCGGTACCGCCGGGGAGTCGGGGAGTGAAGTGGTCCCGTCACCGCCATGACACCTCAAACGTGCGTCCCCATAACACGTCATTGCCAATCGCAACCCTGTGCGTACAGTGAACCATCAATGACAACTTGTTCGATACCATGAGCGCATGACCGACTCCACCATGACTATTCCCGCGCCCGCCAGGATCGGCGGCCATCCCGGCCATCGGCCGCGTGGGTATACTGAAGGTATGACTGAGATGACCACCATCAAGGTGTCCGGGCCGACGCGCGACAGGCTCAAGCGCCTCGCGGACGAGGGGCATCTCACGATGGACGCCGCGCTTTCGCGGGCCCTTGACCAGGTCGAGGACGCGCGGTTCTGGCAGGGTGTGCGGGCAGATTACGCGCGCCTGCAGGCCGACCCGTCCGAATGGGCCGACTATGCCGGCGAGCTGGCCGAGTGGGACGCGGTGACCAGCGACGGGCTGCCCGACGAATGAGCGAACCGCTGCGTCCGGGTGACGTGTGGCTGGTTGACCTTAACCCCGTCGTCGGCTCGGAACAGGCCGGCCGCCGGCCGGCCGTCATCGTTTCCGGCCCCCTCCACCTGTCGCTGCCGCACGCCGTCGTCTTCGTCGTGCCGGTCACGAGCCGCGACCGGGGCCTGCGCCACCAGATCGCCGTCACGTCACCGGCGTCGGGGCTGAGCAAGCTGCCGTCGTTTACCCGTCCCGAGGACACCCGGGCGGTCGCCTACGAGCGCCTGAACCGCCGCATCGGCGCCGTTACCCCGGCCGAGCTGGCCGGCGTGCGGCGGATACTCCGCGCGTTCCTTGACTTGTAGATCCGGGGCTAATCAGTCGGCCACGGCCCAGCCGCGGTACACAGCGAGATTGAGTCGAGCACGCGTGGGCACAACGATTTCCCCTGGTCAGACTGCACATGATGCGCAACGGCGCCGGGAAGCCCACCACCATGCGGATGATCCTGGGCCTGGACGCGCCGACGCGGGGCTCGGTGACCGTCGCCGGGCGCAGCTACCGCGACCTGCCGGCGCCCATGCGCGAGGTCGGCGCCCTCCTCGACGCCGGGGC
>JBOHCK010000568.1:0-2542 GCA_050698755.1 Streptosporangiaceae bacterium
GTCGCCACCCTGAAAGCGTGGCGGATTCTCTTCACCGACTACCGTCGGCCGCTGAAGACCTTCAAGTCGTCATTCCGCGCCGCAATTGGACTGTACTTCTTCAGGGAGGGTTTTGCATAACCCTCATTGCCTTGTCTACTCCGCGAAACGGCCTTCTCACATTCTGGGTGCGGGGCTGGCCTATCACCAAGTGAGGTCGAGGGCCGGCCGGTGCAGGGCGAGCACGTGCTCGTGGGTCTCGCGCTCGGCGACCAGCCTGGCCTGGCCGTCCCGGCAGAACACGATCGGCGGCTTCAGGGCTCCGTTGTAGTTATTGGCCAGCGTGTAGGTGTAGGCGCCGGTGACCGGCATCGCCACCAGGTCCCCGACGGCGGGCGCCGGGATGCGCAGGCCGGCCACCAGCCGGTCACCGGACTCGCACTGCCGCCCGACCAGGTCCACCACCTCGTCCGCGGGTTCGGCCATGCGGGTCGCGAGGGCGGCCTCGAACGGCTGGCCGGTGAGCGACACGTCCAGGTTGTCGGCCATCCCGCCGTCGACCGCGACGAACGTGCGGCCGGTGTGCTTGACCGTGGTCACCCGGTACAGCGTCGTGCAGGACTGGGCGACGAGCGAGCGGCCCGGCTCGATGACCAGCTTGGCGCCGGACGGGAGGTACGCGCGGGCGGCCGAGGTGATGGCGTCCAGGTACCGCTCGACGCTCGGGGCGTCGTCGGCGCGGGTGTACTGGACCCCGAGTCCGCCGCCGACGTCGTAGACGGGAAACTTGCCCAGCACCGCCACCGACTCGACCGCCCGCGCGAACGGGTCGAGCTCGAGGATCTGCGATCCGATGTGCAGGTGCAGCCCGTCCAGGATCAGCCGCTCGCTGGCCCGGATCCTGGTGATGGCCTCGCGCGCCTGATCGAGCGGCAGCCCGAACTTAGAGTCATCCCCGCCGGTGGACTGCGATTCGTGCGTCTGCGGCGAGATCCCGGGGATGATCCTGATCAGGACGTGCTGCGGGCGGGTGGCCAGCTGTTCGAGGCGGTCGATGTCGTCGAAGTTGTCCACCACCACGCATCCGACCCCGGCCTCGTGCGCCGCGGTCAGCTCCGCGGTGGTCTTGGCGTTCCCGTGCAGGTACATGCGCTCGGGCGCGACCCCGGCGGTGAGGGCCATGACGAGCTCGCCGGCTCCGGCGACGTCGATGGACAGTCCCTCCGCGGCGAACAGCTTGTAGGCCGCCAGGCAGGGGAACGACTTCGACGCGAACACCACCTCGGAGTCCGGGTAGCGGGCGGCGAGCCCGTCGCGCATCCGGCGGGCCTGGTGGCGCAGCGCGGCCTCGTCGACGAGGTAGGCGGGCGTTCCGAAGCGCTCGGCCAGCTCGCGGACCCCGACGCCGGCGATGAGCAGTTCCCCGTCCGGCGACACGGAGCTGTGCTCGGGAAACAGCGGGAGCAGGTCATCGCCTCGCGTGCCGGGCGCCTGGGCCTGCGTACCGGAGGCAGAGGTGGAGGTCATGCCCGCACCTTACCGGGCGGGCTGACGGGGCGCTCGGGCTGGCCGAAGGGGCTAGAGGGGGCGCTGGTAGGCCAGGCCCGTGGCCAGCGCGGCCGCGGCCAGCAACAGGTAAGTGAGCGCCCAGGCCAGCTGGAAGTCGTGCGCCCGCAGGTGGACCGCCAGGGCGATGACGAAGTACGCGACCAGCCCGGACGCAGCGGCCGTCCCGAGCGCCGGCGCCGCGAAACCGGCCACCAGACCGGCTCCGGCCGAGCCGAGCAGGACTCCGCACGGGACCGTCAGCGCCGCCGGGATACCCACTCTCACCGCGGTTTCGGTGACGAATCTGGCGTGCGTGACGTTCGCGTAGACGGCGTAGGCGCAGGCGAGCGCGGCCAGGCAGGTGCACGTGACGTAGGCGACAAGCACCGTGGTTCCTGCCTTTCTCTAGATAGCTTGGTATTAAGTAGCTTTATAACAAGCTAATTAGCGAGTGGCTTAACGTCAAGCTAAGTCTGGCTAGACTCTCCCGCGTGGAGGGCGACTCCGTAGATCGCATCGTCCGGGCGTGGGCGGAGTACGACCCGCGGATACGCTCCGGCTCGCTCGAGGTCACCGGGCGAATCTTGCTGTGCGCCGGTTACTGCGACCGTGCCGTCAGCGCGGCGCTCCGGCCGTTCAACCTGAGCATCGCGGACTTCGACGTCCTGAACACCCTGCGCCGACGCAACGACCGGCACGGCACCAACCCCAGCGACCTGGCCCGGTCCTCGCTGATCACCACCGGGGCGATGACCGCGCGGCTCAACCGGCTCGAGCGGGCCGGGCTCATCCGGCGCACCCCCGACCCGGCCGACCGGCGCGGCGTGCTGATCCAGCTCACCAGGTCAGGCGGCATCAAGGCCCGGCAGGCCCTCGAGGCCGTGATCGAGGCGAGCGAGGCCTTCCTCGAACCGCTCAGCGCGCAGGAGCAGCACGCGGCCGCCGCGGTGCTCAGGCAGCTCCTCGTACACCACGAGCCCCCGCCCTGAACACGGTGAGGGCGCCCGCCGCGGCG
>JBOHCK010000569.1:0-2535 GCA_050698755.1 Streptosporangiaceae bacterium
GCGACGTGGAACCGGCGGTCGCCGGCCTGCCCGGCGTGATCGTCATCGGCATGGATCAGCTCAGTGAGCACCAGAGCGCCGCGAGCGCCGATGACGTCGCCGCCGTGCGGGCCATCTGCGAGGCCGAACTCGCCGCGTACCAGTCGGCCGTGGGTGCCGCCCGGGTCGCGCCGACGGTCGTCGCCCTGCGGGCCAAGGCCGCTACCGTGGTGGATGCCGAGCTGGCCAGGCTGGCCGGCCGGCTGAGCGCCGACGGCGTGAGCGGGCATGCGATGGATGAGATAGCCCAGACGGTGCGGCGAGTGGTAGACAAGCTATTGCATGCGCCGACGGTGCGGGTCAAGGAACTCGCGGGCTCGCCTGGGGGCGAGGAATACGCCGAGGCGCTGCGAGTTCTCTTCGACATCGATCCGCGCACAGTCGAGGCGGTTACCCGCGCCGCCATGGAGCAGGAGGCGCACGGTGACCGGCAGTCAACGTGAACGGGTCCCCGGGCGGACGCTGCGGCTCGGCAGCCGCAGGAGCCCGATGGCCATCGAGCAGTCGCGCCAGGTGGCGGACATGATCACCGAGCGGACCGGGTGCCGCGTGGAGATCGTCGGGGTGACGACGCTGGGCGATGTCAGCCGGGCCCAGCTGAGCCAGATCGGCGGCACCGGCGTCTTCGTCAGCGCGCTCCGCGAAGCCCTGCTCGGCGGCGAGGTCGACCTGGCCGTGCACTCGCTGAAGGACCTGCCGACCGGCCCCGCGGCCGGCATCGTGCTGGCCGCGGTGCCCCTGCGCGATGACCCCAGGGACGCGCTGGTCGCGCGCGACGGCGCCAAGCTCGCCGACCTCCCGCACGGGGCCAGGATCGGAACCGGCTCGCCGCGGCGGGCGGCCCAGCTCCTCGCGCTCCGTAGCGACCTGCGCTGCGTGCCGATCCGGGGGAACGCCAACACCAGGCTGGACACCGTGACCAGGGGCGAGTTCGACGGGGTGGTCCTGGCCTGCGCCGGACTGGCCAGGATCGGATACCTGAGCGCCATCACCCAGGTCTTCGAACCCGACGAGATGCTCCCGGCCCCCGGGCAGGGAGCGCTGGCCGTCGAATGCCGGGCCGAAGAGCCCGGACTGGCCGAACTGCTCGAGGCCGTGAGCGACCAGGCGAGCGTGGCCGCCGTCACCGCGGAGCGCAGCCTGCTCGAGGCCCTGTCGGCGGGGTGCAGCGCACCGGTCGGCGCGTACGCGGCCGGAGCGGACCAGCTGCGGATGCGAGCGGCCGTCATCAGCACCGACGGAACCCAGGTGCTGCGCGCGCACGGCAGCGCGCCCAGCACCGACGCGCGCCGACTCGGCCGTGACCTGGCGGCGGAGTTGCTCCGCCGCGGGGCTTCAGATCTCATCGGCGTGCCACAGGCACCGAGCAGCGGGATTGATGCGGAGTGAGCAGTCAAGAAGATTCTGTCAAGCGCGAGGCGGGCTGGGTCGCCCTGGTGGGCGCCGGCCCGGGCGACGAGGGGCTGCTGACCGTGCGCGGGGCCGAGCTGCTCGCCAGCGCCGGCCTGGTCGTGGCCGGGCCGGACCTGGCCGGGCTCGCGCGCCGCTACATGACCCCGCAGGCTCGCCTGGCGGATCCGGCGGATGGGGGCGTGGCCGGCCTGCTGACCGGGGCCGCGGCGGACGGCGAGCTGGCGGTCCGGCTCTACCAGGGCGATCCGCTGCTGAACGGCGCGGCCCAGGACGCGACGGCCTGCGCCGAGGCCGGGGTCAGGTTCGAGATCGTCCCCGGGGTGCCCTCGGCCATCGCGGTTCCCGCCTACGCGGGCATCCCGGTGGCCAGCGAGCCGAACGGCGAGTTGCGGGTCATCCACGCGGCCGAGGCCAGCCGGGTGGCGTACAACCCGGCGACGCTGGTGGTGCTCGGCGCGGACGCGGGCCCGGCCGAACTCGGCAAGATGCTGGTGGCGGCGGGCTGGCCGGAAGCCACCCGGCTGGCCATCACCTGGGACGGCACGACGAGCGCGCAGCAGACGGTGGTCTCCACGCTGGGGCGCGTCGGGCCCGACCTCAAGGCCGCGGGCGTGTCACTCGCGAACACCCGGGGCACCGCCATCGCGGTGGTGGGCGACGCGGTCGCGGCCCGGGATCGGCTGTCCTGGTTCGAGACCAAGCCGCTGTTCGGCTGGCGGGTGCTGGTGCCGCGCACGAAGGAACAGGCCGCCGTGGTCTCGCAGCGCCTGCGCGAGTACGGCGCCGTGCCCGAGGAGGTCCCGACGATCGCCGTCGAGCCGCCGCGCACGCCGCAGCAGATGGAACGCGCGGTCAAGGGCCTGGTCACGGGGCGCTACCAGTGGGTGGCCTTCACGTCGGTGAACGCGGTCCGCGCGGTCAGGGAACGGTTCGAGGAGTACGGCCTCGACGCCAGAGCCTTCGCCGGGGTGAAGGTGGCCGCCGTCGGCGAGCAGACCTCGGCGGCGCTCCTCGACTTCGGGATCAGGCCGGACCTGGTGCCGGAAACCGACCAGTCGGCCGAGGGCCTGGCCGCGGCCTGGC
>JBOHCK010000570.1:0-2499 GCA_050698755.1 Streptosporangiaceae bacterium
TACCCGGTGATCGCCACGATGGCGGACCAAGAGGACGTGGTGGCGGGGGAGCGGGACATGGGCGGCACCATGCGCCTGGGCCTGTACCCGGCCGCGCTGCAGCCAGGCACGAAGGTCGAGGAACTGTACGGCCGCACGATGGTCGAGGAGCGGCATCGCCACAGGTACGAAGTTAATAACGCCTACCGAAAAGAGCTCGAACAGGCCGGCCTGGTCTTCTCCGGGCTCTCGCCCGACGGTCACCTGGTGGAGTTCGCCGAGCTGCCGGCGCACCCGTTCTTCGTCGGGACCCAGGCCCACCCGGAGTTCCTGTCCCGCCCGACGCGGCCGCACCCGCTGTTCAGCGGCCTGATCGCGGCGGCGCTCGCGCGATCCAAGTCCACCAGCCTGGCGTCCGGCGCGCGCGCCGCGGCCAGCGCATGAACATCGCCGATGTCCCCGAGCAGTGGCCCGTGGTCTCATCGGCAGAACTGCTCCGTGGCCGGCTGGTCACCGTCCGGGCCGATAAGGTCCGTATGCCGGACAATCAGATAGCCGAACGAGAAGTGGTGCTTCACCCGGGCGCGGTAGGCGTGCTCGCGTTGGACGACACGGATCGGATCCTCCTGATCAGGCAATACCGCCACCCCGTGGGTCGCCTGCTGTGGGAGATCCCCGCGGGCCTGCGCGACGTCGCCGGGGAAGACCCATGGGCCACGGCGCAGCGCGAGCTCCTGGAGGAAGCTGGTTACCGGGCCCGCGACTGGCGGCTGCTCGCCGACTACTTCTCCTCACCCGGCTTCAGCACCGAACGCCTGCGCGTCTACCTCGCTCGCGACCTGGAGCTCGTCCCCCAGGCCGAGCGCGATTTCGTCCCCCACGACGAGGAGGCGTACCTGCTGACCAGCTGGCTGCCGCTCGACGATGCCGTCGCCAAGGTCTTTGCCGGTGAGCTGCATAACGGGGTCACCGTCCTGGGCATACTGGCAGGGTATGCTGCCAGGTCAGGTGGGTTTGCCCGGCTTCGCCCGGCGGACTCACCGCAGTTTTGAGCTGTGCTTGCAATGGCGCTGGAACAGTCTGGAAGGACCACCATGAAGGTCGGAATTCCCACCGAAGTCAAGAACCACGAATACCGGGTGGCCATCACGCCCGCCGGCGTCCATGAACTGGTCCGCGGCGGCCACCAGGTGGTGATCCAGGCTGGAGCGGGGGTTGGCTCGTCGATCCCGGACGAGGACTTCGTCGCGGCTGGCGCACAGATCCTGCCCACCGCCGACGACGTGTGGGCCGAGGGCGACCTGATTCTCAAGGTCAAGGAGCCCATCGCGGAGGAGTATCACCGGATGCGGTCCGGTCAGGTGCTCTTCACCTACCTGCACCTGGCCGCGTCCAGGGAGTCCACCGAGGCGCTGCTCAGCTCGGGCATCACCGCCATCGCGTACGAGACCGTCCAACTGCCCGACGGCTCCCTGCCGCTGCTCGCCCCGATGTCCGAAGTCGCGGGCCGGATGGCCCCCCAGGTCGGGGCGCACCACCTGCAGCGTGACGGCGGCGGCCGCGGCGTCCTGATGGGCGGGGTGTCCGGCGTGTACGCGGCCAAGGTGGTCGTCCTCGGCGCCGGCGTCTCCGGCATGAACGCGGCCGCGATCGCCCTCGGCATGCAGGCCGAGGTCCTGCTCGTGGACAAGAACGTGACCAGGCTCCGCCAGGCGGACGCCATTTACCAGGGCCACTGCCAGACGGTCGCGTCCAACGCCTACGAGATCGAGCGCGCGTGCATCGACGCCGACCTGGTGATCGGCGCGGTGCTCATACCGGGCGCCAAGGCGCCCCGCCTGGTCACCGACGACTTGATCAAGCGGATGAAGTCGGGCGCGGTCCTGGTGGACATCTCCATCGACCAGGGCGGGTGCTTCGAGGGCTCCCACCCCACCACGCACGCGGACCCCACCTACAAGGTGCACGACACGCTGTTCTACTGCGTGGCCAACATGCCGGGCGCGGTCCCCCATACCTCGACGTACGCGCTGACCAACGTGACCATGCCCTACGCCGTCGAGATCGCCAACCGCGGCTGGCGCGACGCCCTCCGCGCCGACGCCTCGCTCGCCCCCGGCCTGAACACCCACGCGGGGGTCGTGACCTACGAGGCGGTCGCGGAAGCCCACGCCCTGCCGTACACGCCGATCGCAGAACTCCTCAGCTAACCCACCCGACTCAGGTCAACCCGCGAACTCAGGCCATGGTTGTGGCAACGTACCCGAAAGAACAGGGTGGTTGCCACAACCATGTGTCATCTCCGGTCGGCGAAGCCATCTGGGGGTACCTGGAGTACCTGATCGTGGAGCGCGGGTTGGCGGCGAACACGGTTGAGTCGTACCGGCGCGACCTGCGCCGGTACGAGGCGGCGCTCGCCGGGTGCGGAAGGGCCCGGTTGGATGAGGTCAAACCCGCGGACGTGGCCGAGTTCCTGGCCTCGCTGCGCGAAGGGGATGCCGATCATCAAGCGCTCGCGGT
>JBOHCK010000571.1:0-2484 GCA_050698755.1 Streptosporangiaceae bacterium
CGGAGATCCCCGTCGGAACCCGGCGTGCGGGAACGGAGAAGCCGGCGGGCCGGCCGGTGCTTCGTCAGCAGCCAGCACCGTCCGCCCATCCCTGCCGTCTATCTGCGGGACGCTTGAACCGCTCGCCGTTGTTTTTACAAGATATACTGTTAAAATGAGGAGCAGGCTGGGTGCGGGATTAGGAGGCGCGATGACTTATGTGATCGGGGAGCCGTGCGTGGATGTGCTGGACCGGGCGTGCGTGGAGGAGTGCCCGGTGGACTGCATCTACGAGGGCGAGCGGATGCTGTACATCCACCCGGATGAGTGCGTGGACTGCGGGGCGTGCGAGCCGGTGTGCCCGGTGGAGGCGATCTACTACGAGGACGACCTGCCGGACAAATGGCAGGCGTACGCCGGGGAGAACGCGCGGTTCTTCGCCGAGCCGCTGCCCGGCCGCGACCAGCCCCTCGGCTCGCCGGGCGGTGCCGCCAAGCTCGGCGTGGCGGGTGCCGACACTCCGTTCGTCGCCGCGCTTCCGCCACGGGAATAGCGGTGCAAGTCAGTCAGCGCCGGCGCGGCTCTCGCGCCGCTGCCGCGGCGCGGAAGTTTCCAGAGGAGGTTGTGATGGACGTGATCATTTACGGAGATTTCAACTGCCCGTATTCCTACCTGGCCAGCCAGCGGGCTGACCTGCTGAACCGGGCAGGGGTCACGGTGGACTGGCGCGCGGTCGAGCATGACCGCGGCCTGCCAGTGACCGGCAGCCGCCCGGGCCGCGACCAGGCCAACTGGGACCGCGAGCTTGCCGAGGTGGCCTCGCTCGCGCTGCCCGGGGAGCACGTGCCGGCCGGGCCGCCGGTCCTGATCAGCAACACGATGGCGGCGGTGGCCGCCTACGCCGAGGCGGTCAGCGACCGCGTCGCGGATGAGCTACGCCGCCGCCTGTTCCGCGTCATCTGGGTCCAGGGGCGGCACGTCAGCAGCGCCTACGAGGTGCGCCACGTGATCACCGGGCTGATGTGGCCACGGGAAGACATCACTGACCGGCTGGCTAGCCCGGACATCCCCGGCGTGCTGGACCGGGACCCGGATCTGGCCCGGATCGTGCGCCGGTCGGGCGGCACCATCGCGCCGGACGGCGGACCGCTTACCACGGCCGGGTGGCGGCGGATCCGGCAGCGGCGGCAGGAATGGCTGGCGCTGCCCAGCCAGGTGATCCCGGCCGTCGCCGGCCCGGACCAGATCGTGCGATCCGGTATCGAGGGACTCCGCTACCTGGCGGACCTCGCCACTACCGTCGGCGCGCCGACCCGCCTGCCCGCGGGCACGGAAACGGCACCGGACCGGGACCGCCGTGTCATGGCAGCTGCCCGCGTTGGCCGCGCTGCCCGTGCCGCCTGACCAGGCAGGCAGCACGGCACCCGCACCGATCCCTTAATTTCTACTACGATTACTGATATAAAATAAACCTATGGATACAGAGCAGCTCCTGGCACCCGAGGATGCCTCCCCGCTCGGCCGCAGCCGCGCCGACGTGCTGGACATGCTGCGCGCCGCGGACGGCCCGCTCGGCGTCCGGGAGGTCGCGCAGCGGATGGGGCTGCACCCGAACACGGCACGCTTCCACCTGGAGGCGCTGGTGCAGGCGGGCCTGGCCGCCCGGGAGACCGAAGACCGGGAGACGCCCGGCAGGCCCAGGATCGGCTACCGGGCGGTCGCCGACGGTCCCGCGGGACGGCGGCGCTACCGGCTGCTGGCGGAGATGCTGACCAGCCTCATCGCCGGCACCATGCCGGAGCCGGGCAGGGCCGCGGAGGAGGCCGGGCGCGAGTGGGGTGCCTACCTCACCGAGCAGCCGCCGCCGTACCAGCGGCTGACCGCTGAGGAGGCCGTAGAGAAGCTCACGGCGATCATGGAAGAGCTGGGTTTCGCGCCGCAGGCGGAGACCGGTGACGGCGCCGGGAAGTACCGGCTGTGCCTGCGCCAGTGCCCGTTCCGCGAGGTAGCCCAGCAGCACCAGGACGTCATCTGCGCGCTGCATCTCGGGCTGATGCGGGGGGCACTGGCCCGGATGCGGGCGCCGGTCAGCGCCGACCGGCTGGACCCGTTCGTCGAGCCCAGCTTGTGCGTCGCCCGGCTGACAGCACGCGACGAGCCCGGAGAGCGCCAGCCAGCCGCGGACGAGACCCGGTAGCTTGCCGGTGCCGGCCGCTACGCGGGTTCCCGTAGCACGTCGGCGAGGACGGCGGCCTGGCTGAGGCTGAGGTCCTTGGTGGCGGTCAGCAGCGTCACCGGCCGGTCCGCTGCGAGGGCGCGGATCCGGTTGAGCGCTTCCCGCGGGCCGGGTTCGGCCAGTTCGGCGGTGTACCGGCGGCGGAATTCGTCGAACTTGGCCGGGTCGTGCTGGTACCAGGTCCGCAGTTCGGTGGTTGGCGCGACGTCTTTGGCCCACTCGTCCAGCCGGGCGGCGTCCTTGCGCATCCCTCGCGGCCATACCCGGTC
>JBOHCK010000572.1:0-2445 GCA_050698755.1 Streptosporangiaceae bacterium
CCACCCTGGAATGGATCCGGGCCAAAGAGAACCTGTGCCTGGTCGGGCCGGCCGGCACGGGGAAGAGCCACGTCCTGGTCTCCCTCGGCGCCGCCGCCGTCCACGCCGGGCACAAGGTCCGCTACTTTACCGCCGCCGACCTGACCGACACCCTCTACCGCGGCATGGCCGACAACTCCGCCGGCCGCATCATCGAGAACCTGCTCCGCAACGACCTGATCCTGGTCGATCTATGCCGACCCCGCGACTATGCCGAGGGTCTGTGTTGTGAGGCTCTGTCTGATCTGATGACCTGGGCGTTCTTCGGCATCTGACCGTTACTGGTATCGGCATAGTTGCAGCCTTCGGTAAGGGGCACCGTGCTCCCCGCGAGGGAGGCGAGCAGGCGATGTCGGGCACCAGGAGGAAGGCCGGCCGGCTGGGGCTGCAGGTCGAGGGTTACCGGGCGTGGCTGGCGCAACGGGGCTACACGCCCCAGACGGTCCGGAACATGCTCAAGGATCTGGGTCAGGTCGGCGTGTGGATGTCCGCCGCCGGGCTGGAAACAGATCAGCTTGATGAGGACGCGATGGTGATGTTCCTGGCTGCCCGGCAGGCGGCTGGCCGCCGAAGGGCCCTGGGTCCGCGCGCCATGATCCCGCTCCTGACTTACCTGAGGGATGCCGGTGTCACCCCGGCGGCGCTGCCGCCGAAGACACCGGCGGAGGCGCTGCTGGCTGAGTACCGGACCTGGCTGGTCCAGGAACGGGGGCTGGCACCGGCTACGGTGCTGCGTTATGAGAACACCGCCCGGCGGTTCCTGCAGCAGCAGGCCATGGCCGGCGGCGTGCTGCGGCCGGCGGGCCTGACCGGGGCGGGCGTCAACGAGTTCCTGCTCCGCGAATGCGGCCGTGTTTCCGCAGGGTCGGCAAAGGGACGCGTGGCTGAGCTTCGCGCGGTCCTGCGTTTCCTTTACCTGCGTGGGCTGACGCCGTTACGGCTGGGGACGGCCGTGCCCCCGGTGGGTGGCTGGCGGCTGGCCACGCTGCCGCCCACGATGACAGCTGCTGATGTCCAGTTGCTGCTGGATAGTTGCGACCGAAGCACCGGCGTCGGCGTCCGTGACCTGGCGATCATGACGCTGGTCGCGCGGCTGGGCCTGCGGTCCATCGAGGTCGCACGCCTGGAACTGGCCGACGTCGACTGGCGGGCGGGCGAGCTGATGGTCCGGGGGAAGGCGCGCCGCCAGGACAGGCTCCCGCTGCCGGCCGAAGCCGGCGAGGCCATGGCCGCCTACCTGGCGCGGGGCCGGGCTCCTGCAGGCACCCGGCGGCTGTTCCTTACCTGCAAGGCTCCGCGCGGACCCATCCGCGCGGACCTGGTCGGGGACGTCGTGGAGCGGGCGTGCCTGCGCGCGGGCCTGCCACGGGTCGGACCGCACCGGCTGCGGCATGCGCTGGCAGCAGAACTGCTCCGCCAGGGCGCCGGGCTGGTCGCGATCAGCCAGGTGCTTCGTCACCAGGACCTGGCCACCACAGCCCTGTATGCCAAGGTCGACCTGGACACGCTGCGGCATGTCGCCCAGCCCTGGCCGGGAACAGCCCGGTGACCGCCCTCGAGCAGAACCTCGCCGACTACCTGCAGCTGCGGCATTCGCTCGGACACCAGCTGGCTGAGGCCGGCTGGCTGCTGCCGGGCTTTGTGGCCTACCTCGACGCCTGCGGCTTGCCCACGGTCACGATCGAGGCGGCGCTGGCCTGGGCTCAGCAAGCCCCGGCGTCACCGGCGGGCCGGGTGACGACAACAGGTGCGCGGCGGATGACAGCCGCCCGCGGCTTCGCCCGCTACCTGTCCGGCATCGACCCCGCGGCGCAAGTGCCGCCGCCGGGCCTGATGCCGCACCGGGCGCGCTGGCGCCAGCCGTTCATCTACACCACAGCCGACATCAGCACGCTGCTGGAAGCGGCCAGTAACACGATCGCCTCGCCGCTGCGGGCGGCAACCTACCAGACCCTGATCGGCCTGCTCGCATCGAGCGGGCTGCGGATCGGCGAGGCCATCAAGCTCGACCGCACTGACATCGACTGGGCGCAGGGCGTGCTGCTGATCCGCGAGTCGAAGTTCGGCAAGTCGCGACTGGTCCCGCTGCATCCCACCAGCATCCAGGCGCTCGACTGCTATGCCCGGCTTCGCGACGAGCTCCAGCCGCAGCCCGCCGAGCCGGCCTTCTTCGTTTCCCTCAAGCGGAAGCGGCTGCTCTACGCGGTCGTGCAGGAGACGTTCCGGCAGCTCATCGACACCACAGGCATCGGCGCCGCCGCGCCGTCACCGCCGCGGCTGCACGATTTGAGGCACTCGTTCGCGGTCCGTACCCTGCTCGGCTGGTACCGGGAGCAGGAGGACGTGCAGTCAAGAATCCCGTCGCTATCGACCTACCTGGGTCACCGCGAGCCGTCCTCCACCTAC
>JBOHCK010000573.1:0-2439 GCA_050698755.1 Streptosporangiaceae bacterium
TTGAACCGCAGCACGGCCAGCCCGGCCAGGGCCGGGAGCCGGAACGCCGCCTTCTTCAGCAGGTGGCTGTCCATCATGCCGCCCTGCGTGGGCAGCGGGTGCAGGCAGATCAGCGTGGCGACCGGATCGGCCTCGGCGGGCAGCGCCAGCTCGCCGACCAGCCGCAGCCCGTCGCTCGTGTGCAGGGTGACCGGGGTGCGCCGCGCCGGGAGCACCGTGGCCGCCCTGATCTCGCTCACGCACTGCCCTCCTATCGCCGCGGTCTGCGGCGGAGCCGGTTCGTCCAGCACGGCTGGTGCCAGTGCCTGCGCTCCTGCAGGCCAGCGTTGATCCCGTCGGCGGGCCAGGCCACCACGTGCGGCGTGCCCGGCGTGATCTCCTGGTCGCACCCCGGGCACCGGTATGCCTTGGTCGTGCCTGCGCCTGGTACCTGCCGCACCACCCAGTCCCCGTCGGGCCAGGTTTCCGTGCGCTCGGGCCCGGGCACGGGCTCCGGATCACCTGAGCGCTCACGGCGGATCCGGCGCGGGCTCACGCCTGCCCACCTTATGCTCGGCCGCCCAGTAGAGTTACCGGACGTGCGGCTCGTCATCGCGCGGTGCAGCGTCGACTACGTCGGCAGGCTCACCGCCCATCTCCCGGAGGCCCTGCGCCTGATCCTCGTCAAGGCCGACGGGTCGGTCCAGGTGCACTCGGACGGCGGCTCCTACAAGCCGCTGAACTGGATGTCGCCACCCTGCAAGGTGACCGAGGAACCGGGCCGGTGGTCGGTCACCGGCAAGGGCGGCGAGACGCTGACGATCACGATCGGCGAGGTGATCAGCGACACGTCGACCGACCTGGGCACCGAACCGGGCCTGGTCAAGGACGGCGTCGAGGCCCACCTGCAGGTACTCCTCGCCGCTCAGCTCGGCCTGCTGGGCGACGGCTGGCGGCTGGTCCGCCGGGAGTACCCGACGCCGATCGGCCCGGTCGACCTGATGTGCCGGAACGGCGCTGGGCAGAGCGTGGCCGTCGAGATCAAGCGCCGGGGCGAGATCGACGGCGTGGAGCAGCTCACCAGGTACCTCGACCTGCTGAACCGCGACCCGCTGCTGGCGCCGGTGCACGGCGTGTTCGCCGCCCAGGAGATCAGGCCGCAGGCGCGCGTGCTGGCCACCGACCGTGGCATCCGCTGCGTGACGCTGGACTACGACCGGATGCGCGGCGAGGAGGACGACTCGCTGCGGCTGTTCTGAGTCGCGGCGGCGGTACGGCGGGCGCCGTGCGGGCTCAGCACGCCCGCGGCCGCGGCGACTCCGACCGCGAGGGCCGCCGGGATCAGCAGCGCGTCGCGCAGGCCCACGCCCGAAGCGGCCGCGCCGATGACGACCGGGCCGGTCAGCAGGCCGGTGTAGGCCACCGCGGCGATCCGCCCGATGTTCCGCCCGGCGCGGGCGGGATCCAGCCGGGCCGCCGAGGTGACGACCTGCGGGAAGATTCCGGCCAGGCCGACGCCCAGGAGCGCGAACCCGGCGATGCCCGCGGCCGGGGTGCGGATGAGCAGGCCGGCGGCCAGGCCGAGCCCGGCCACCAGGCCGCTGGCGCGGACCAGCGCCACCGGGCCGAAGCGGGCCGCCAGCCGGTCACCCGCCAGCCGCCCGGCGGCCATCGTGACCGAGAACGCGGCGAGCCCCACGGCCGCGACGCCAGCCGACGCGCCGAGGTTGGCGTGCAGGTAGACGGCGCTCCAGTCGCCCGCCGAGCCCTCGCCGAACTGCCCGGCGAGGGCCAGCAGGCCCAGGACCCAGATGATCGCGGCCATCTGGCCGGGTGAACGGTTTGGCTGATCGCTGGGTCGGACGGCCTCGGCCGGGACGGGCGGCAGGACGACCCACCGCCCGGCGAGCAGGACGAAGACCCCGAGCGGGAGGGCCACGCAGGCGAACGTCGGCAGCGGCCCCAGCGCCAGCGCCGCGAAGATCCCGCCGATCCCGGCCCCGGCCAGGCCCGCGATGCTGTAGCCGGCGTGCAGCGAGGACATGATGGGCCGGCCGTAGGCGACCTCCAGGCGGGCCGCGCAGGTGTTCATCGACACGTCGAGCAGCCCGGCGACGATCCCGAACCAGGCCAGGGTGACCACCAGGACGGGGAGGTTACGGAATTGCGGGCCGAGGCCGATCAGGACGAGCGCCGCGGCCACGAGCAGGCCCCCGATCCGCAGCATGCGCGCGGCGCCGAACCTGTCGGCGAGGCGCCCGCTCAGCATCAGCGTCAGCACGCTGCCCGCGGGCACCGCGAACAGCGTCAGCCCGAGGGCGCCGTCGCTCAGGTGCAGCGCTTCCTTGATGGCCGGGAGCCGGGCGCTCCAGGTCGTCGTGGCGGCGCCGAGGACGAAGAAGTGGCCGAACAGCGCCATCCTGGCGCGCCGCAGGTCCTGTGCCGTCATGCCACGATCAC
>JBOHCK010000574.1:0-2417 GCA_050698755.1 Streptosporangiaceae bacterium
GAGGGGCCTCAAGCCCGCCGATGATCCGGGCCTAGTGGTCGACCACATCATCGATGCCCCTGCCCGCTACCCGGCTGGGGTCCCGGCGGCTCTCCTGCACCGTGTCCGGGTCACCGGGCCAGCCCGGTGCTGTCGGCGCGTAGCCCGCGTCCTGGAACAGTTCTAGCCACGGGCCCCACGAGCTGGCATGCAGCCAAAGGCCATGAACAAATACTGCGGGCCTTGGTCCTGCGTTCCGCAGCTAATTGGGTGTTCAGGGGTACCGCGGACGAGAACGTACAGGTCAGAGGCTTGAAGCTAGCGCGAGATCACGAAAACCACTAGTGACACGGTTCACGCGGCTACACGCCGTCACAACTGGGAATTCAGGAAAGACGGCTAGGGAGAACATCTGAATTTGCCCTAGGGGCCGCGTACCGGTAGCTTCTGCCGCGTGCCCTACGTGAAGACGTCCGTGCGGACCACCCGTTCCGGGACGGTCCGCTACCTGCAGCTCGCCCACAACGAGTGGGACGCGGAGGCAGGGCGGTCCCGGACCAGGGTGCTGTACAACTTCGGCCGGGAGGACGAGCTCGACAAGGACGCGGTCCGCCGCCTGGTCGCGGCGCTATCGCGGCTGCTGGACCCGGCGGAGGCACTCGCCGCGGCGGAGCCGGGCGAGCTGTCGGTCACGGCCTCCCGGCCGGCCGGCGGGATCCACGTCCTGGACCAGCTGTGGCGCCGCCTCGGCCTGGACGGCGCAGTCCGCCGGACCCTGGCCGGGCGCCGGCTGTCCCCGGGCACCGAGCGGGTCCTGTTCGCCCTGGTCGCGAACCGGGCCCTGGCCGCGTCGTCCAAGCTCGCCGCCACGGAATGGGTCTGCTCCGACGTGCACGTCGACGGGCTGGACGAGGTCACCGACGACGCCTGCTACCGGGCGATGGACCACCTCCTGGCGATCGAGCGGAGCCTGGCCGAGCAGGCGTACTTCCAGGTCACCGACCTCTTGAATCTTGAAATCGATTTGCTCTTCTTCGACACGACCAGCACCTATTTCGAGACGGAAGAGGCGGACGAGGACGTTCCCCGCGACGAGCGGGGAGAACGGGTCCCGGCCGGCAGCCAGGACGCCGCCGCCGGGGAGGCCGGGTTCCGCACCCTCGGGAAATCGAAGGACTCCCGCGACGACCTGCCGCAGGTCATCGTAGGGATGGCCGTCACCCGCGACGGGATCCCCGTCCGGGTGTGGTCCTGGCCCGGGAACACCGCCGACTCCGGCCTCATCCGGCAGGTGAAGAAGGACCTGCGCGAGTGGACCCTGTCGAAGGTCATCTGGGTCGCCGACCGCGGCTTCACCTCGGAACAGAACCGCCGTTTCCTCATGCAGGGCGGCGGCGGGTACATCATCGGCGAGAAGCTCCGATCCGGCTCCCCGGACGTCAAGGCCGCCCTGTCCCGGCAGGGCCGCTACAAGAGCATCCGCGACAACATGCAGGTCAAGGAAGTCCGCCTCGGCGACGACGACCACGACCGGTTCATCATCTGCTACAACCCCGGCCAGGCCGAACGTGACGCCGCCATCCGCGCCCGCCTCGTGGCGCAGCTGGAGGAGACCATCGCCGGCACCGACGCCCTCACCCCCGCCGAGCGCGGCCGGATCGAGGGCTCGCTGGCCGCGAAGCCAGGCCTGAAGCGGTTCCTGCGCGTCACCCCCGGCGGGCTGCTCCGCACCGACAAGGCCAGGATCAGCGCCGAGGAGAACCTCGACGGCAAGTACCTCCTGCGCTGCTCCGACCCGCACATGACCACCGAGGACATCGCGCTGGGGTACAAGCAGCTCCTCGAAGTGGAACGCGGCTGGAGAGACATGAAGCAGGTCATCGACCTGCGCCCCGTCTACCACCGGCGCGAGGACCGCATCCGCGCCCACGTCATCTTGTGCTGGCTCGCCCTCCTGCTCATCCGCGTCGCCGAGAACACCGCCGGCCAGCCCTGGAACCGCATCCGCGCCGAGCTCCAGCGCCAGCACGCCGTCACCTGGACCGGCCCCGCCGGCACCTTCCGCCAGACCACCGACCCGACCAAGCCGCTGCAGGACCTCTACACCGCACTCAGTATCGAACCGCCGAAGAAGATCCTCGCATTGGACCTGGCACCAGCGACTCCCTGACCTGCACTAACACCAACGCCTAGTGACACGCCCCGTCACTGGGCTTTCTGGCGTTCCCGCAGCTCGCTGCCTATTTTTCGGTCACTAGGCGGACACTTATCTGCGGAACCCAGGTCTGCGGCAGCCCGAACCACCGCATTACGGTGTTGTTGACGAAACGGTTAATCGCCGAGATCCGGTGGCCCTCCAGCGTCAGCACGATCACCCCGTGGGCCCGGACACCGTCCCGTCAACGTCGGCCACGTAGAGACCATAGGCAGGCTGCCCG
>JBOHCK010000575.1:0-2411 GCA_050698755.1 Streptosporangiaceae bacterium
AAGGCCGTGCGGGCCCATCCTGACGACACATCAAGATCGTTCCGCGCGGCCGCTCACGTTCCCGGGACCGACACGCCGCAATCGCCCGCTACGCCCCAGGCGTCCCTATCGCGCACCAAGTCGTTACATCCTGGACGGTGAACCGCTGTGGGGGATCTCGGTGTAGAGAACGGCCGGGAAGGAGGTAACCATGGTCCGCGTCGACATCACCTGCGACCTCATGGATGAGGACGAGACCGGCCATGTGTGGGCCTTCCTGCGCGACGCGCGCGACCAGGCGCTCATCCAGCCCGGGGCCATCGTCGTCGCCGGTGACCAGGATGCGCCGGCCATCGCCGAAGTCGTCGACATCGTCGACAAGCCGGCTGGTCGGATAGTCCACCTTCACATCCTGCCGGGCCCGCTCGAGGACTACCAGGCAGTCATCCAGCGAGCGGTCATACCCGCCTGACCGCGCTCCCGGTTCAGCCCGCTGGGCCCTACCTCAGCGCGTTGATCATCAACTGGACGCCGATGTGGAACCCGTCGCAGCGACGGCACGGCCAATCGGTCGGCGCGCACGGCGATCGTGTCTGTGCCGCGCAGCGGCCGGCGGGCCCGGGCGCACGCGGCGGCGATCTTGCCCAGGCCAGCCTCGGTGGCGGCCAGCAGCGATTCCCGCTTGCGGGCGCGTTCGGCTGCCAGGAACGGGTTCATGCAGGCCACCAGCCGCTCGCCGGGGAAGTCCGGGGAGCTGATCTCGGCCAGGTCGGCGACGTCGAACAGGGTCAGCTGCAGGTCCCCGTCCCGGACCAGCGCCTTGACCTGCGGGGCGCGCAGCGCGGTGATCCAGTCCAGATGCGCGGGCCGGACATCCTCGCGCAGCCGGGCGGCGGTCAGCATGCCCCGGTCCCCGGCCAGCACCACCTTGGTGATCCCGAACCGGTCCGTGAGCTTGCCGGCCTGGCTGGCCACGGTGGCGGGGTCCCCGGTGTTGCCGGCGAACACCTCGATCGCGACCCGGCCCTTGCGGTAGCGGAAAGTCGTCGTACCCCAGCGGCCCGGTGGCCACACAGCCGGCCGAAGAGCACGCCGCGCGTAACCGGCGCACGGATCCAAACGTTTGGAATACCAGTGACGCTCCGTCAGGGTCGCTGGCTACCGTCCCGCGCGCGAACCGCCTTATGCACTCTCGGGCCGAGTTGCCGGTGATCGCTGGAAAGGCACGAACGGATGATCTGTGTGGCCTGTGGCGGCTGCTCGCCGGGCCTCCGATGGTTACGTGGCGGCCCAAGTGGTCCAGGCTTTCGCGCAGGTCGTCGTGATACGCATCGGCGAGACTCATCTATTTGACGCGACCGTAGGTTTCCGCATGGGTGCCGATTGCTTCCCAGATGATGTGGGTCTGGCCTGGTGTGATCTCCGCACCGAAGCGGAATAGCGCCCGGCCGTCCTTCGCCCAGGTCAGGGACCAGATCTCGGTGTTGACGAGCTTGTGCACGCGGAGTTCGGGACTAAAACCCTTGCCAGCCTTGAGGTCGGCGATGAACACCGCGACAGCGCGCAGGAACGCGGCCCGCTCCGCCGCGTCGAGCTTTGCCCACTGCCGCTGGAACGCGGCGAGGGACTCGTATGTCGGCATCAGGAGTTGCCAAGTGATGCCAGGAACTCCTCCTCAGAGCGGTAGACGGTGCTGTTCCCCTGCTCGCGGTCGGCTTCCGCCTCGGCGATGCGAGCCTGCCAGGTTGGGGTCCAGAACCATGCCTGGTCGGCCGGGATGGACAGCGCGGGCGTCAGCACGATCCGCCCGTTCTCCTCGGTCACGATAAACTCATCGCCTTCTTCAAGGTTCAGGCGGTCGACGAGATCGCGCGGAATCGTCAGGATGTGCTTCTTACGGAGCACCGTCTTGTTCACTCGCTCCCTGATCCGCACGACAAGCCTCCTAGGACGACTTTCCTCCAAGTTTACCAGTCGCCTCCAAGGGCAGAGACAGCGGTCACGAGGAGGGCGAAGGCGGCGGGGCGTAGGCGCGGCCGCTGAAGTGTCACCACCACCCGTTCGGATCAAAACAACGATGCGACGACGCAGGAGTGCGGATATCGGCCGGGGCTGGCAGCGGGGTTGATCGTGGTCGGCGCGGGCACGTTCTGGGCTACGGAGCCTTTGTGGAACTGCGTTCGCACAAGGCGCTGTCCGGCTTGTCCTGACGAGGTTCACGTCGCGGCCGGAAGTGGAACGAAGGGCAGTCGCTGGTGTCAAATTGGCTGCCACCCACGACGGCGGCCGAGCGCTCGATGAGAGATCCGGGGACGCCGGCTTGCTCGCCGTTCCACCGGACCCATTCCGGCAGCAACTCGTACGCGGCGACCGTGGCAGGCTCCTCCGGCAGCCAGTCATCGTCCATGTAGGCAATCAGGGCCCGGACGCGA
>JBOHCK010000576.1:0-2408 GCA_050698755.1 Streptosporangiaceae bacterium
AGGGATTCCGAAGGGTCGGTATCGCGCTCGCATACGCGAGCCCCCGGGCGCCAGCCACGGGAAACCCAGCGGGATGGACCGGAGACGAGTGTACTCGACCCACAGCACCAACGCGAACCGACGGTATATGCGACACCGTCGGGCCCGGCGTTATTCCCCTCGGTGCTGGGCCCGGCGGATCAGGACCCAGATCCACGGCAGCACGACCAGCGCCCACCACGGGAACCAGGTCCCGCCCAGCACCGCCGTGACCGCCCAGACGGCGACCAGGGCCGAGGTGACCGCGGCCCAGGCGCCCATGGCCACCGTCCCAGCCGTGAACCTAGTCGGGTCGTTCGGCACCAGCGACTGCCGCCCGCTCGGGGGCGAGCGCCGCATCGATTCGTGCGGGAGCCGGTACAGGTCGATGGCGGGCAGGTCGGCCAGCAGTTCGTCGAGCTCGCCGAGCGTCTTGGCCTCGAGCGCCTGCTCCATTCGGTCGTGGAACTCCTCGGCCGTGAGCCGGCCGGCGGCGTGGTGCTCGCGCAGCAGCGCCGCGGCGCGGTCGCGATCCGCGTCGGAGGCGCGGATCCGCGAGTCACCAGGCACCGGACCCTCCGCTTTCCCGACCAACCAATCCCGGCCTACCTCCCGGTCTTTCCGTCCCTCCTCCTAGTATCGCTCAGCGCGTCACCGACGGTCGTCCTCGGCGGTCAGTACCCATGGTCCTTCCGCCGTGATCGCGACCGTGTGCTCGAAGTGGGCGGCCCAGCTCCCGTCGGCGGTGGTGACCGTCCACCCGTCGTCGTGCAGGACCGTCTCGGCGGCGCCGAGCGTCACCATCGGCTCGATGGCCAGCGCCATGCCGGTCCGCAGGCGCAGGCCGCGCCCTGGGCGCCCGTAGTTGGGTACCGGCGGGTCCATGTGCATCGCGGTGCCGATGCCGTGCCCGGTGTACTCCTGCACCACCTGGTAGCGCCCGGCCTGCCGGACGCTGGACTCCACCGCGTGCCCGATATCGCCGAGCCGGCCACCGGGACGGGCCTGCGCGAGTCCTCGCCACAGCGCGGCCTCGCACGCTTGCAGCAGCGCGGCGTGCTCGGCGGAAATGGCGCCCACGCCCACGGTGACCGCCGCGTCCCCGTGCCACCCGTCGACGATGGCGCCGCAGTCGATGGAGATGATGTCCCCCTCGCGCAGGCGCCTGGCCGGATGAGGGATAGCGTGCACGATCTCGTCGTTCAGCGACGTGCAGATGGTGGCGGGATAGCCGTGGTAGCCCTTGAACGAGGGGGTCGCGCCTGCCGCGCGGATCTCGCGCTCGGCGAGCAGGTCGAGCTCGCCGGTGCTGACGCCTGGCCTGACCGCCCCGGCTACCGTCCGCAGGGTCCGCGCGACCACGAGCCCCGCCTCGCGCATCATGGCGAGCTGCTCAGGCGTCTTGATCTCGACATCAGGCTCACGCCGGGGCCACATGACGGGCCGCCCTCAGCGCAGGAACGGGCGTAGAGCGGCCAGGGCCCGGCTGGTGATCTCCTCGACCGGGCCGGTCGCGTCGATGCCAATCAGGATGTTCTCGTCGGCGTAGTACGAGATGAGCGGGGAGGTCTGCTCGGCGTACACCTCGAGCCGGTGCCTGATGGTGTCCTCGGAGTCGTCGTCCCGCTGGAAGAGATCGCCACCGCAGTCGTCGCAGATGCCGCTGCGGGCCGGGGGGTCGTACAGGACGTGCCAGACGTGCTCGCACCGCCGGCAGGTCCTGCGCCCCGACAGCCGCCGGACCACCTCGTCCTCGTCCACGACGAGCTCGAGGACCACGCTCAGCCGCGCGTCCCACTCGGCGAGCATCTTCTTCAGCGTCTCCGCCTGGGGCACGTTCCTGGGGAACCCGTCGAGCAGGAACCCCTCCTGCGCGTCGTCCTCGGCCAGCCGGTCCCTGACCATCGCCACCGTGACCTCGTCGGGGACCAGGTCCCCGCGCTCCATGAACTCCCTGGCCTTGCGGCCGAGTTCGGTGTTGCTCGTCACGTTGTGCCGGAAGATATCACCTGTCGAGATCCTCGGGATCGCCAGGTGCGAAGCTATGAACTGGGCCTGTGTCCCCTTGCCCGCACCGGGGGGCCCGACGAGGACGATGCGCACTACCGCAAGAAACCCTCATAGTTGCGTTGCTGCAACTGGCTCTCGATCTGCTTCACCGTGTCAAGCCCCACGCCGACCATGATCAGCAGGCTGACGCCGCTGAACGGGAACTCGTTGGCAACCCCGATGGAGGCTAGCGCGACGAGCGGGAACAGGGCGACCGCGCCCAGGTACACCGAGCCAGGCGCGGTAAGCCTGGACAGGACGTAGCTGAGGTACTCGGCGGTGGGGCGCCCCGGCCGGATGCCGGGGATGAACCCGCCGTACTTCTTCATGTTGTCGGCCAC
>JBOHCK010000577.1:0-2396 GCA_050698755.1 Streptosporangiaceae bacterium
CGGGCTGGGCCGGACCTGGCAGAGCACCGAATTGTTCGACGACCTGGATGTCCGGGAGAACCTGACCGTGGCGTCGAGGAACGGTTCGGCGGAACACGCGCTCGGCCTGGTCGGGATGGACTGGGCGGCCGAGGCCATGCCCGTCCAGCTCTCCATGAGCCAGCGCAAGCTGGTCGGCGTCGCCCGCGCGCTGGCTGCCAGACCGCGGCTGCTGTGCCTGGACGAGCCCGCCGCGGGCCTGGACGAGCGGGAGAGCCGAGAACTCGGGGCCCGCCTGCGCGAACTGGCCGACCAGGGCCAGTCGATGCTGCTGATCGAGCACGACATGGGGCTGGTGCTGGGCATCTGCGACCGGGTGGTCGTGCTCGAGTTCGGCCAGGTGATCGCCGATGGCCCGCCCGAGTCCGTCCGCCAGGACCCGCGCGTCATCGCCGCCTACCTCGGCGACGGCATGACCGGCGATCCCGGGGCCGACGACGGCGGGATGGTGGCCACCGCCCTGGCCGACGACCAGACGGAATGACGCCAACCGGACGATCGGTGTAAGCGTCCTCATTGTTGCGCGGGTCGGCCCGCTGGGGCCGCGAGCGCGAGCGGGCTAAAGGACCTTGGCTGGAGGCTTGGATGCGCACTCTTTCTCGGACACGGAGCACCCGGCTCAGGAAGCGCCTGGCCGCCGTCTGGCTAAGCGTCGTGGCCCTCATCGGCGTGATCAGCGGGAGCACGACCGCGGCCCGGGCCGGCGAGTCGGCCGCAGGCCGGGCCAGCGTGCCGTGGCACAGCGTCGGCCAGGGCTGGATCCTGGCCAACGTGGCCAAGTCGCAGTCGTCCGGCCGCGGAACGCTGTACCTGGTCTCGCCGGGGGGCCAGCGTTACCGGCTCACCTCGGCTCCGGCGAACTCCATCCTCGAGGACTGGTCAGGGAACGGCACCTACGCGCTGTTCTTCCCCCAGAACCCGGGCCCGACGACCGCGCCGATCACCGTGCTCAACCTGCACACCGGTAAGGCCAGCAGCTTCACGGTGTCCTCCAATCAGGTCTTCCCGAACATCTCGTTCTCCCGGCCCGACGGGACGGCGATCCTATTCCAGCCTGGGTTCACGGGATCGGGCGCGGCCTTGCCGCTGGAGCGATTCAGCCTGACGGGCGCGCTTGAGCAGTCCTACCCGACCCAATTCCCGCAGGCTGGCGCCTACGAGGGCGCGCGGTTCCTTGAGAACGCGAGCGGTACGGAGCTAGTCGTCAACACGCAGAACGGCATGGAGCTGATGTCCAACTCCGGCCAGCCGATCCGCGCTCTCGCGACGCACGGGCCAGGTTCGTGCGGCCTGCTGGGCTGGTGGAGCAACGGCAGCGTGCTGGCCAGCTGCGGGAACGGGCAGCTGCTGGCCTACCCGCTGTCCGGCGGCCGGCCCGACCAGCTGACCTCCTCCCGTGACGAAGGGACCTTCCTCGGCGCCTGGCATATCCCGAGCGGAACGTACGCGGAGGCCGCCGCCTGCGGTTCGACCTGGATTGAGAAGCTGAACTCGAACGGCACCTCCACCATCCTGACCATCCCCGGCGCCAAGGACGCCGGGTCGGTCCAGCCGCTCGGCACCCTAGGCAACCAGTTGCCGCTCCTGGTCGCCGGCGGCTGCGACGGGCACTACCCGTACAGCTTCGTCGACTGGTACAAGCCGTCCACGAACACGGCCAAGACCGTAGTCGGCGGACCGGCAGGCGGCGGCTACGTAACCGGCGCGGTTCTGTTCCGGGCGGCCGGGCAACCGGAAACCAGCTCATTTTAGGAGCTTCTGCACCTCGCGGAACCTGGGGTGCTTGGCGTCACTCAGCCATTCGAACAGGACCATCTCCGAGGTCACGACCTCGGCCCCGTGCCAGCTGGCGCGGTCAAGCGCGGCGGCCTTGTCCGCCGGGTCACGCGAGCCGACCGCGTCGGCCACCATGAACACGCGGTGGCCGGAGCCGCGCAGGCCGAGCACGGTCTGCAGGACACAGACGTGCGCCTCAACCCCGGCCACGACGATCTCCGAGGCAGTGGCGGGAAGCAGCGCGGCGAAGCCGGGGTCGCCCGTAGCCGAGAACGCCGTCTTGGACAGGACGGACTGGGGGTAGGCCGCGAGGGGCGCAACCGTCGGGCCCAGCTTGGCCGGGTTCTGCTCCGTCGCGCAGATGGGTACGCCGAGAAGCTGAGCCGCCTCCGCCAGCCGCACGGCCCGGGCCACGACGGTCTCGTTCTCATGGATGACGGGCATGAGCCGCTCCTGCAGGTCGATCAGCAGCAGCACGGCGCCCTCGGCGGTCATCACCATGTCACCGACGCTACTTCACTAGACAGGAAACCGTCATCCGGCCGAGCGCAGCCCCGGCCCGACTCAATGAAAGTGACAAC
>JBOHCK010000578.1:0-2395 GCA_050698755.1 Streptosporangiaceae bacterium
TAGATGGTGGCGAAGGCCGGGGAGAAGTTGGCCTCGATGATCGCCGCCGGGCCGTAGGCGCCCTTGACCGCGGCGCTCATGTTCGGGATGGCCACCAGCGTGCCGAGCAGGAACACGCCGCCGATGATGAACGCGCCGATCACCGAGAACAGCACCGCCTTGGGCGCGGCCCGGCGCGGGTCCTTGGTCTCCTCGGCCAGCGTCGAGGCGGTGTCGAAGCCGTAGATGACGAACAGGCTCATGAACATCGCGGCCAGGAACGAGCTCCCGTTGACGTGGAAGCCCGCGCTGTTGGTCACCACGTGGAAGCCCTGGTGATTGTGGAACGCCATCAGCACCAGCGCGAACACGAACATGCCGAGGATCTCGAACAGCACGCCGGTGTTGTTGATGATCGAGACCAGCCGGACCCCGAAGATGTTCAGGATGGTGATGACGACCAGCGTGATCAGCGCCACGACCAGCTGGGTATTCAGGCTGCCCGCGTTCAGCGAGTGCCAGTCGAGCCCGTTCAGCGCCGGGATCAGCGCCAGCGGGAGCGTCGCCACGACCGCGGTGACGGTCAGGATCCCGGCGAACAGATAGATCCAGCCGGTGAACCACGAATAAGTGCGGCTGGCCATGAACTTGGTCCACTGGAAGACCGAGCCGGCCACCGGGTAGTGACTCGAGACCTCGGCGAAGTTCAGCGCCACGATGAACTGCCCGAGCGCGACCACGGGCCAGGTCCAGATGAACACCCCGCCGATGGTGGTCAGGCCCAGCGCGAACAGGGTGAAGATGCCGGTCGACGGCGAGATGTAGCTGAACGCGACGGCGAACGAGCTGAATAGCCCGAGCGAGCGCTTGAGCTCCTGCTTGTAGCCGAACCGGGCCAGGTCGGCGGTGTCCCGCTCAGACCCGCCGGAAGTCTGGGTGCCGATGCTCATGTCAGTGGCCTCCCTGGGGTGTCCGACGGGACCGCCGTTGAGCGCTAAATGTACGGCGAGTAGCCGTAACTGTCTAGACCCTTTCCGCCGGTTGGCAGTACCGTGGCCCTTACGGTCTAGACCTTAGTTACTGCCCCAGAGACCCGGGAGGGATTGCCGCGGACCTCGACGCCCTCTTCGATCAGACGGACAGCCTGGCCCGCAGGCCGCGTTCGGTCCACGAGCTGCCCGGCGGGCTGACCAACCGCAACTACAAGGTGGTCACGCCCGACGGCACCTTCGTGGCGCGCCTGTCCTCCGGCGGCAGCGAGCTGCTCTCCATCGACCGCGATTGCGAGTACCAGAACTCGGTGATCGCGGCGGACGCGGGCGCCGGGGCGCCGGTCGTCGAGTACCGCCCCCAGGACCGCATGCTGGTGGTCGGCTACCTCGAGGGCCGGACCCTGAGCTCGGCGGACGTGGCCGCCCCCGGCAACATCCCGCGCATCGCGCAGGCGTGCCGCCTGCTGCACTGCGGCGGGCGGTTCGTCAACGACTTCGACATGTTCGACATCCAGCGGCGGTACCTGTCGGTGACCAGGTCTCACGGCTTCCGGATCCCCGCCGGGTACGACGACCTGCTGCCGCAGTTCAGCGCCGCCGAGAAGGCCCTCGCCGTCCGGGCCGAGGGCACCGTCCCGTGCAACAACGACCTGCTCGCCGCGAACTTCATCGACGACGGGGACCGGATCTGGCTGATCGACTACGAGCTGTCCGGCAACAACGACGCGTGCTTCGAGCTCGGCAACATCGGGGCCGAATGCCATTTGTCGCAGGACGCCCTGGCCGGCCTGGTCACCGCCTACTACGGCCGGGTCCGGCGCAGCAGGATCGCACGCGCCCGGCTGTTCGGCCTGGTGAGCATGTACGGGTGGACCCTGTGGGGCGCGATCCAGAATGGCGCGAGCCCGATCGACTTCGACTTCTGGGGCTGGGCGATGGAACGGTTCGAGGGCGCGGCCGAGGGGCTGCTGGCCGCTGATTTCCTTGCACTGCTCGAGGAAGTCCAGCTCGATGACTGAGACCCAGGGGACATCCAGGCTGCCCGGCCGCGCGCGGGTCGTGATCGTCGGCGGGGGCGTGATCGGCGCCAGCGTCGCCTACCACCTGGCCGCGATGGGCTGGACCGACGTGCTGCTCCTCGAGCAGGGACAGCTCTCCTGCGGGACGACCTGGCACGCGGCGGGCCTGGTCGGCCAGTTGCGGGCGTCGGAGAACGGCACCCGGCTGGTGCAGTACTCCGCCGAGCTGTACGAGCGGCTGGAACGGGAGACGGGCCTGTCGGCGGGGTTCCGGCGGTGCGGCGGGGTCACCGTCGCCCGGACGCAGGACCGCCTGGTCCAGCTGCGCCGGACGGCCGCCACGGCCGAGGCCTACCAGCTGGAGTGCGAGCTGATCAGCCCGCAGCGGGCGGCCGAGCTGTTTCC
>JBOHCK010000579.1:0-2373 GCA_050698755.1 Streptosporangiaceae bacterium
GTCCCGGCCCCGTTCGTGTCGCTGACCGCTCCGCCGGCCCCCGCCGCAGCGCCGACCGTTCCGCCGGCCCCCGCCGCAGCGCCGACTGTTCCGCCGGCCCTCGCCGCAGCGCCGACTGTTCCGCCGGACCCGGCCGGGGACGTTTCCGCGGAAACGCGCGCCGCCGGTGCGGGCCCGCGCGGACCTGTCGTCCTGGCCGTGGGCAGGCTCGCCGCGCAGAAGGGCTTCGGCACCCTGATCGAGGCGGCCGCCCGCTGGCGGGACATCCGGCCCGAGCCGGTGCTGGTCATCGTGGGCGAAGGCCCGCTCGAGGCGGATCTCAAGGGCCAAGCGGCCGCGCTCGGGCTCACCGTAGAGTTCGCGGGCCTGCGGACGGACGTGCCCGGGCTGCTGGCCGTGGCCGCCGTCTTCGTGCTGCCTAGCTGGTGGGAGGGCCAGCCGCTCGTCCTGCAGGAGGCCCTGCGGGCCGGCGTGCCGATCGTGGCCACCACCGCCGGAGGCACCCCCGCGCTGGTCGGCGAGGACGCCGCCGTGCTTATTCCTCCGGGCGACCCGGAACGGCTGGCCGGCGCGGTCCGCGCGGTGCTGACCGACCCCGCGCTGGCGGCCCGGCTGCGCGCGGCCGCGCCGAACCGGGCCCAGGGGCTGCCCGCAGAGGCCGACGCGGTGGCCGCCGCGCTGGCCGAATACGACGTTGTCACCGGGGGCGGGGGTGCGGTCAGGGCGTGATCCAGTCGTGCGCGATCTGCCCGGCGAGGTCTTCGAGCAGTGGCCCGGCCTGCTCGCGGCAGCGGGCGAGGTCGAGCTCGAGGTCGGTCAGCGCGTAGGCGCGCGCGATCCCCATCGCCCGGAGCTGGGCGTCGGTCAGCGGGCATATGCCCGCCACCGCGACCACCGGCAGGTCAGGGGCCAGCGCCGCGGCCGCCCTGGCCACTCCTGCCGGGGCCTTGCCGTGCAGGGTCTGCGTATCGATCGCGCCCTCGCCGGTGATGACCAGCCGGGCGCCGGCCAGCCGGTGGGCGAACGAGGCCAGGTCCAGCATCACCTCGATGCCGGGGCGCATCGTGGCGCCCAGGAACGCCAGCGCCGCGAACCCGAGCCCGCCCGCCGCCCCGGCTCCCTGGTCGTTCCGCTTCACCCGGCCGAGCGCGTGCTCGGCTACGTCGGCCCAGCGGGCCAGCCCCTCTTCCAGCGCGGCCGCGTCGGCCGCGGAGGCGCCCTTCTGCGGCGAGTAGACCGCGGCGGCGCCGCGCTCGCCGAGCAGCGGGTTGTCCACGTCCGTGGCCACGACGGTCTCGAGACCCGACAGGTCCCGCAGCTTCGACAGGTCGATCCTGCCTAGCCGGGCGAGAGCCGCCCCGCCGGGCGGCAATTCGGCGCCCGACTCGTCGAGCAGCCTGGCGCCCAGGGCCACCATCATCCCCGCCCCGCCGTCAGTGGACGCGACTCCGCCGAGGCCGAGCACGATCCGCTTCGCGCGCATCCGGGCCGCGGCCATGATCAGTTCCCCGACCCCACGGCTTGACGCGGTCAGCGGCGCGGGCTCGCCCCCGGGTAGCAGGCTCAGCCCGCACGCCTGCGCCGACTCGACGATCGCGGTTCCCTCGCCGAACGCGAACGCGGCGGTGACCGGCTTGCCGGTCGGCCCGCGGACTCCCATCTCGACGCGCCGGTAACCGGCGGCCTGCGCCGCGTCCACCGTGCCATCGCCGCCGTCCGCGACCGGAACCAGGGCGCACGGCAGGCCCGGCCGGACCCGCTGCAGCCCGGCGGCCACGTGACCGGCGACCTGGGATGCGGTGAGCGTTCCCTTGAACTTGTCGGGAGCGACCACTACGTGGCTCATAAGCCCCATGAGATCATGCGGAAGTACTCCCGTGGGCACCCAGCGAAACGCGGTCTACCCGATCCAGGTGAGGTCGAAGATCCGGATCAGCTCGGCATTGTCATCGACGTGGAAGGTAAGCAGTCCCCAGCCGGAGCCGAACACGGACTGACGGTATGCCAGATCGTCGCCGGGCGGCATTACGACTGCGTCCCAGGGCTGCTCTACCAATTCCACGACCCGCTCAAGCAGCGCGTCGAAAGCCTCGCTGGGCAGGCCGTGGAGCTGGACTAAGGGCGTAGGCCTCGAAACGGACGCGATAGGTCACCGGCGGTTCAGGCGGGCGGGCCAGTCCAGGACGATCTCCTCGATCGGCACTGACCCTTCTTGGCTGCCGGCCAGCACAGCCTCCCGCACACTAGTAGTACAGTCGCGGTTTCACGGTGAGAGATCTTCGCGCCGCGTTTTGTGACGTGATCGTTCTGGTTCTCTGGTTGCAATGGGTCACCTCCTTCCGGTCGCCGTTCGTCACGTGGCGGCTGCGGCGA
>JBOHCK010000580.1:0-2323 GCA_050698755.1 Streptosporangiaceae bacterium
GCAGCGGTTGCCCACGCTGCCAGGGCCCGCCGGCGGCGGCCGCAAGCCCAGTGCCCGGCCCCGACGGCGGCCTGGGTGACAACGGGGGCGAGGTGGGACACCCATCCGATCGTCCTCGAGGGCCGGACGCCGTCCAGGAGGATCATCCGGTACAGCCGCCGCGCCAGGGCCCAGCTGTCATCACTAGCCATCCCGCCATTGTCCCCCAGGCGGTCAGGCCGGCGCCCCGGTCCCTCCGACGACGCGGCGGATGACGGCTTCGTCGATGATGGCCCACGGCAGGCCCGCTACCGGATCCGGTCCGGCCCCGATGGCGCCGGCCTGGCCCTGCCGGACGTGCTGGCACCGCGGCCGAGGCTGCCCGATACCCGGGCAAGCACGCGGCCTGCGCGGCAGCCGGGAGGCTGCCCCGCAGGCCGCTGCTGCACGTGGTCGTTACCAGATGAGCGGGACCAGGCGCCTGTGCACCGCCCGTACCGCCGCAGGGCGCATCGTCGAAGTCAACCAGATCATCCTGCCCGCCCACCAGTGGGAACTGGTCTATGAATGGCCCGCTTAATAGCGCCAGCCGGCGAACCCAAGTCAGGCGACAGCTACCTTCAAGCTGCGGGATTTGCCGGTTTCACGTCCACGCCCAGCAACGCCTGCCGGACTTCCTCGATCGAGGCGATGAGCGATCCGGATGTTCTGCGCCGGGTCCGGGATCGTCTGCTGGCCTGTGGTACCACTGCTCGTTCGGGCCAAAGAGATTTACGATACGGCGGCCCGCTGGCCCGGGAGATCAGCCGGGTATGCGCAGCATCAGGGCGGGCAAACCGGAGATCGCACTCTGGCTGGTCGTCACGGTTCCTCCTCGGCGACCGCCTGATGCAGCCCGTCGAGGAGGATGGTCCAGCGCTCGATGCTCACGATCGAGAGCGTTCCGTCTTGCAGCCACGGGTCCGCGGCGAGCCGCTCCCTGATCGCGTCGGCGCTGGGGGCGCTGACGAGGAGCAGGGCCTCGCGGTCGCCTTCCAGCGGGCCGCCGAGGAGGATGAAGCCCGCCTCGACTAGGTCGTCCATGAAGCGGGCATGGTCAGCGAAACCCGCCTGCTCCCGCAGGCCGCGCGACCAGTCCCACGGGCCGCCCCGGCGCTCCCGGACCGCGTACAGCTCCATCCGGCCAGCCTAACCTCGGCCTAACCATCCGCTACTCCGTGCTCCGCGGACGCGTCGTGGCCGAACGGACTGCGGCTATCGTGACCTGCGCGGCCTTGACCGCGGCTGGGCACTGCAGCCACTTCGGCCTGCGCCGGATCCAGGCCCTCCCACCGGACGCCTGGCGCGCCGCCAGTTCGCGTCATCCATCGCACATCTCCTCAGCGTCACGACTCAAGCGGCGGCATCGCCGATGACGGTCTGCAGGCTGACCGGGAGACCGGTGTCAGAATTACCGCCGTCTGGCGCGTCACCCAGACATCCGCGGCGCGGGCGTGGTTACTGTGCGAATCGTAGACTGGTCGTAGGAGATGCAGGGAGGCGGCGCGGTGACCTTGGATGAGATCCGAGCACTGAGTTCGCGACTCGCTGACCTGTGCCGCAAGTACGGCATCGCTGAGCTGGCGGTCTTCGGTTCGGTCGCGCGCGGCTCGGCGCGACCAGACAGTGACGTGGACCTGCTGTACGTACGCGTTCCGGGCAATGACCTCGGCATGTCGTACTTCGCGTTGCAGGAGGACCTGGAAGACCTGTTCGGCCGGCCCGTCGACCTCGTCCCGAAGGACGGGCTGCACCGGGTGATCCGGGATCAGGTACTGGCCGACGCCCAGGTCCTGTATGCAGCGTGAGGAACTCTACGTCGCCGATCTTGTCGATAACGCCCGCGCGGTCCGGGAATACCTCGACGAGGTAACCCGCGAGCGCTGGGACGCCGACCGGGTCCTGCGCGACGCCGTGCTGTACAGGATGCTCCTGCTGGGTGAGATCGCAAGCGCGCTCCCGGACGACCTTCGCGACAGGTACCCCGACGTGGCGTGGCGGCAGATCCGCGCGTTTCGCAACCTGGCCGTGCACCGCTACTTCAGCGTCGACTGGGCCGTCGTCTGGAAGATCGCCCAGGAAGAGCCGCCGGTCCTCGAGGAACAGGCGCTGGCCATCATCCGCGCAGAGTTCCCCTACCTAGCGCAAGCGTACGGGCAAGCGGCAAAGCCGGAACCGGAACCGGAACCGGACCACCGCGGTGACGATCCGGACGCGTGAGTCGGGAGCCAGCACCGCTTGATCCCAGCACATCTTCGGCTGCTTCGGCTGCTTCGGCTGCTTCGGCTGCTTCGGCTGCTTCGGC
>JBOHCK010000581.1:0-2323 GCA_050698755.1 Streptosporangiaceae bacterium
GCCTGGCACCCCGAACGGGTGCCAGGCGTGCGGGGCGCGCGGCGCCGGCATGGTGCGGCTGCTGGAGAGCGGCAACGAGGCGGCCGCGGCGGTGCTGGCCACGGCCCTGTACCAGGCGCTGCCCCCCGACGAGGAACTGGCCGACCGGCCCGGTGGCGGCCGAAAGCTGCTCACGTTCAGTGACAGCCGGCAGGCGGCCGCGTTCTTCGCCCCGTACCTGGAGTCCAGCCACGCGCTCGTGCAGCAGCGGCGGCTGATCCTGGATGGCCTGGCGCGGGCCACCGCCCGCGATGCGGACGCCACGGTGGACGACCTGGTCGAGGAGACCGCCGCCGCGGCCGGCCGGGCCGGGGTGTTCACCCGGCGGGAGTCGCGGCAGGGCCGCCGGCGGGAGGCGGCCCGCTGGGTGCTGCGCGAACTGGTCGCCCTGGACGAACGCCAGTCCCTGGAAGGCCTGGGGCTGCTGCGGGTCGGGCTGGGCGCCGACCCGTCATGGCGGCCGCCCGGCCCGCTCCTCGATCTCGGCCTGTCCGCGCAGGAGTGCGTGCTGCTGCTCACCGAACTGCTCCGCACGGTGCGGCTGCAGGGCGCGCTCACGATGCCGGAGGAGGTCGACCCGGCCGACGAGATGTTCGACCCGCGGCGCGGCCCGATCTACGTCCGCGGCGACGGCGCCGAGGCCAGGCTCAGGGTGATCAGCTGGCTGCCCACCCGCGGCGTCAACAAGCGGCTTGACTACCTGCGCCGGCTACTGGCGGCCGTCGGCGAGCCCGGGTCCGGGGTGGACGCGCGCGACGTGCTGGCCGGCTGCTGGCGGGCGCTGTGCGCGGCACCGGACAGCTGGCTGCACGCGACGGCGCTGCCCAGGCTGGGCCGGGTGCACCAGGTCGATCACACCTGGCTCACCCTGTCCGGGGGCGGCGGCGACCTATGGCGGTGTTCGGCGTGCCGGCGGGTCACCACCGCCGCGCTGCGCAAGGTGTGCCCCACCCTGGGCTGCGCGGGCGAGCTGGTTCCCGGCCGCGCCGATGACGACGGCCACTACCGCGCCCTGTACCGGCAGACCGCGCCGGTGCCGCTGGTCGCCCGCGAGCATACCGCGCAGTGGACCGGCCTGGAGGCCTCGGACATCCAGCAGCGGTTTCTCGCAGGCGAAGTCAACGTGCTGAGCTGCTCCACCACCTTCGAGCTGGGCGTCGACGTCGGAGCGCTCTCCGCGGTCCTGCTGCGGAACATGCCGCCCACCACCGCCAACTACATCCAGCGGGCCGGGCGCGCGGGACGCCGCAGCGGCACGGCGGCGCTGGTGGTCACCTACGCCCAGCGCCGCTCACACGACCTGTCCCGCTACGCCGCGCCGGAGTCGATGCTGACCGGGCAGGTCCGCGCCCCCTATGTGCCGCTCGGAAACCCCCGCATCGACCGGCGGCACGCGCACTCGGTGGCGCTCGCCGCCTTCTTCCGCGACGCCAAGGACAACGGGGGCCGGGAGTGGAAGACCGCGGGGGATTTTTTTCTCGGGGGGTTCCGGGGGGTCGGCCCCACGGGCCATGCCCTCGCGGGGGGGTCTGGGGGGGTCGTCCCCCCGGGCCAGCAGAGCCTGCCCGCCGGGGGCGGCGAGCCGCCCTGCAACGCCGTCCGCGGCTACCTCACCCCGGTGCCCGCCGAGGTCGCCGAGGCGCTGCGCGCCGTGCTCCCCGAGCAGGCCTGGCCGCAGATCGGCCTGACCGACGGAAGCTGGGTGGAACGTCTGTGCGGGCTACTGGATCAGGTCCGAGCCGAGCTCGCCCACGACGTGGTGATGTTCGAGGAGCGCCGCGCGGAGGCCTTCCAGTCCCGCCGCAGCGACCTGGCGGCCCGGTTCGAGCGCAGCATAGCCACCATCACGCGGCGGTCGCTGATCGGCTACCTGGCCAACAGGAACGTCCTGCCGAAGTACGGGTTCCCGGTGGACACGGTCGAGCTGCGGACCGCGCACTGCGACAGCCAGGTCGGCGCCCGGCTGGAACTCAACCGGGACCTGTCGGTGGCGATCCACGAATACGCGCCGGGGTCGGAGCTGGTCGCCGGCGGGGTGCTGTGGCGTTCCGGGGGCATCTACCGGCTCCCCGGCCGGGAGCTGATCACCCGCAGCTACACGGTGTGCCGGGGCTGCCAGCACTACAGGGAAGGCGGCACCGACCTGGAGCCGGCCTGCCCGGCGTGTGGCCGGCCCGCCGACGGCGCGGTCCGCGAGTACTGCGTACCGGAGTTCGGCTTCGTCGCCGACCCCCGCACCGGCAGGCCAAGCAGCACCCCGCCGCAGCGATCCTGGAACGGCGCC
>JBOHCK010000582.1:0-2311 GCA_050698755.1 Streptosporangiaceae bacterium
CGCGGCGAGCGCACGCGCACCGGATTGCGCGAGGATCAGGCCGCCGCCGCGCTGTCGGTCCTGGCCGACGGACGGCGTGTCTCAGTGCTCAACGCGCCCGCCGGATCGGGCAAGACCTGGGTACTCGCCGTAGTAGGAAGGGCCTGGGCCGCGGCCGGGCTCGGCCGGGTCATCGGCATCACACCGTCCCAGTCGGCCCGCAATACCCTGGCCGCCGGAGTCCCCGAGTCGTACAACACCGCCCAGTTCCTTGGCCACGTGCCCGGCCAGCGCGGTGCCCGCGGTCCCGTCCTGCTCCATCCCGGCGACCTGGTCCTGGTCGATGAGGCCTCCATGGTCTCCAACCCTGACATGGCCGACGTCATCAGCCACGCGGCAGCCAGCGGCGCCAAGCTGATCCTGGCCGACGACACCCAGCAGCTGCAGGCAGTCGAGAACGGCGGCGGCCTCTCCCTCCTCGCCGCCACCCTCGGCTTCGTCCAGCTCACCGAGCCGGCCCGGTTCCGCGCCGCCTGGGAACAGGCGGCCAGCCTGCGGCTGCGCGTCGGCGACACCACCGTGCTGGCCACCTACGACCAGCACGCCCGAATCCGCGGCGGCGACCCGGAGCAGATGATGGACGCCGCCGCCGCCGACTACCTCGCGCTCACCCTGGACGGAACCGATGTGCTGCTGATGACCGCCGACCACGCGCTGCGCCGTGAACTGTCCCGCCGCATCCGCGACGACCTGATCCGCCTCGGCCTCGTCCAGACCAGCCCGCAGGTGTGCATCGCCGACGGCGCCACCGCCAGCACGGGGGACCTGATCGTCTGCACCCGCAACGATCACACAACCGAGGCGGGGGAGCCCGGCCGCACGCTGGCCAACGGCGACCTGCTCCGCATCGACGCCGTCACCGGCAAGGGCCTGCTCGTCCGCCGGGCACTAGACGCCGACCCGTACACCGGCCAGCGCCGCTGGACGAGCCAGCAGTTCCTGTACACCGGCTACCACCACGCCGAGCTCGGCTATGCGGTCACGGACCATGTCGCGCAGGGCCGCACCGTGCACACCGGCCTGGCGGTCATCTGTGGCACCGAAGACCGCCAGCACGCCTATGTCGCCCTGACCCGCGGCACCACCGTCAACATGGCCTACGTGTTTACCAAGTCGCCGAAGCTCGCCGACCCCGCGCCTGGCCCGCGCCCGGCCCCCGAACTGGCCCGCTACGACCAGATCACCACCAACCCAATCGGCGAACCCAGCGCGGCGGCGAGCCGGACCGCAGATGCGCTCGCCGTCCTTTCTAGTGTCCTGGACCGGGACGGCCAGCTCGTGTCCGCTTCCCAGACCCGGCAGCTCGCGCTGGCCAACGCCGACCACCTGGCCCTGCTCAATGCGATCTGGACCGCCGAGACCAGCCCCGCCCGCCAGCAGCACTACAAGGACCTGCTCGCGGCCAGCCTGCCACCCGGCTCTCACCACGAGCCCGGTCACCAGGCGAAATGGCTGTGGCGGACGCTGCGCGCTGTCGAACTGTCCGGCCTGGACGCCGGGGGAGCCCTGGCCGCCGCGATCGCCGAGCGGGACCTGGCCGGAGCCCGCGACCTCGCCAGCGTCATCGACACCAGGCTCCGGCACCGCACCGGCTCCCTCGTCCCGCTCCCGGCAGGCTCGTGGTCGGCGCAGGTCCCCGCCATCGCCGACCCCGACCGCCGCGCCTACGTGGCCCAGATCGCCGCCCTGATGGACGCCCGCAAGGACCGTATCGGCGAGCACGCCGCCGACGCCGCCATCTCCTGGGCGGTGACCGCGCTCGGCCCGGTGCCCGGCCACCCGCTGGACCGGCTGGACTGGCAGCGCCGCGCCAGCTCCATCGGCGCCTGGCGGGAACTCTCCGGCTACGACGACCCCGCCGACCCGATCGGCCCCGAACCCGTCACCGCCGCCCCGGACCAGTTGGCCGCCTGGCACGAGGCCCTCGCCGCCCTCGGCCCAACTACAGGGCCCGACGTCCGCGGCCTGCCCGACGGCATCCTGCTGCACCTGCGCGACACCTACCCGCTCGAAACCGCCTGGGCACCGCAATACGTCGGCGACGAACTCCGCCAGGTCCGCTCCGCCGCCTGCGACGCCCGCCTCGCCGCCCTCCGCCTCACAGCCGAAGCCGACGCCGCCCGCCGCCGCGGCCAGCACGACCAGGTGTTCCGCGACGCGCTGGTTGGGCATGTCCGCGCCATGCTGGGTGGGCATGACGGGTGACGGGAAAGGCCCCGCCGATGGTGTCGGCGGGGCCTGGTGGTGCCCGGGTTGTCGTGGTGGTGGCCGG
>JBOHCK010000583.1:0-2302 GCA_050698755.1 Streptosporangiaceae bacterium
CCTGGACCAGGAGGCCTACGATGCCGCGCACCGCTTCCTCGGTGACGCCGGGATGGTGGAACTGGTCTCGCTGTGCGGGTACTACACGCTGATCTCGTTCCTGCTGAACGCGTTCGCCGTGCCGCTGTCGCCGGGTGCCGCGCCGATGTGGGACGGGTCGTGACGCTGCCGGAAGAAGCCGCGGGCACCGCGCCAGGGCGCGGCCGGCTGAGCGGGCGGCGGGTGCTGGTGGTCGGCGCGGGAACGCGGCCATCGCCGGAACCGGATCCGCCGATGGGAAACGGCCGGGCCATATCGGTACTCGCGGCCAGGGAAGGCGCGGCGGTGGCCTGCGCGGACCGGGACGCGGGCGCCGCGGAAGCGACGGCGGCCCTGGTCCGGGCCGAAGGCCAGCAGGCCCCGGTCGTGCTGGCCGACGTGGCCTCGCCGGAGGCTTGCGCGTCGGTGGTCGCCGAGTCGGCGGCGGCGCTCGGCGGAATCGACGGCCTGGTGCTGAACGTCGGTATCGGCCGCGGGCGGGGGATGGCCGGGACGACCGCCGCCCAGTGGGACCAGACGTTCGCGGTCAACGCCAGGGCCCACTTCCTGGTCGCCGCGGCCGCGCTGGAAGTGCTGGACCCCGGGGCTGCGATCGTGTTCATCAGCTCGGCGGCGAGCCTGCGGGCGGCGACCGGGATCCCGGCGTATGACGCGTCGAAGGCCGCCTTGCTCGGCATCTGCCGGCAGGTCGCGCGGGAGGGGATGGCGAGAGGCATCCGGGCCAACCTCGTGGTGCCCAGCCTGGTGGACACCCCGCTCGGCCGGGAGGCGTCGCGGCTCAACCCGGGCCGGACCGCGCGGAGCCTGCCGTTCGGCAGGCAGGCCACGGCCTGGGAAGTGGCCTACGCCACGGTGTGGTTGCTGTCCGGCGAGTCGAGCTACATCAACGCGCATCCGCTGGTCCTGGACGGAGGCGCGACCAGCTTCGGGTAACCGGCCGCGCCCCGCGGCGCCGATGATGGCAGCCGCGCTCTTCCTGACGTCTTCGGCCGACGTGCACCCACGCACCCCGTTCCCCGGCCCACTCCACGACCTCCGGGAAGGGATCGAACGCACCGGTGTTCACCTCCCCGGCCTGAGCGCAGATCACCGCCGGTCCCTTGACGTCCGCGGGGATACGCCCGGCCTTCATCCGCCCCTGGTCATCGGCCGGGACCCGGCGGACTCGCTCGCGCCCCAGGCCCACCAGTCCCAGGGCCCGGATCAGCGTGGAGTGGGCGTTCTCCGCGATGACAACGGTGAGCTCGGGCGCCCCGAACAGCCCGTCCGCCTGCACGTCCCAGCCTGCTCGCGCCAGCTGCTGGTCCCGGGCCGCCGTGAGGGCGGCGGTATTGGCCATGGAGGCCCCGGTCAGGAACACCGCGGCGCTGCCGGCCGGGAGGCCGAGCAGTTCGGTCAGCCACCGGGTCACGACCTCGTGCAGGCGCGCGGCGACCGGCGACATCACCGGCAGCGCCGCGTTCTGATCCCAGGCCGCCGCCAGCCAGTTCGCGCCCAGTGCCACCGGGTGCGAGCCGCCGGTAACGAACCCGAAGTACCGGCCGCCCGTGCTCGCGACGGTGGCCGGCGATCCCGCCTCGTCCAGCAGGGCCAGCGTGGCGGCCGCGTCCCCGGCCACCTCCGGCAACGGCTCGTCGAACCGCGCCAGCCCGGCCAGCGCCGCTCGGTCGGGCGACACCGGGCGTTCGTCCAGCCCGGCCAGGTAGTCTCCGGCGCGCCGGGCTACCCCGGCCAGCAGCGCCCGGACCTCGGCGTCGGCCAGCACAGACATAATGAGCAGTCTGGCAGGCTTTGGAGGGCAGATGAGTAACGTCGTCGTGGTCGGCGCCGGGCTGGCCGGACTGGCCGCGGCCCGGCGGCTGGTCGCGGGCGGGCTCGAGGTGACCGTGGTCGAGGCCCGGGATCGCGTCGGCGGGCGCACCGAGGGCCTGGTGCTGGACGACGGCACGCCCCTCGAACTCGGCGGGCAATGGCTCGGCGAGGGCCACGCGCGCATGTATGAGCTAGTCGGCGAGCTGGGGCTGGCGACGTTCCGGACCTGGAACGACCAGGGACAGCTGCTGCTCGACCTGCAGGGCAAGCGATCCACGATGAAGCCGCACAAGGGTGCCGCCCCGCGCCTCTCGCCGTTTGCGCTGGCGGACCTCGCCCAGGGCCTGCTGCGCTTCGGCCGCCTCGCCGCGCGCACCGACCTGGAGCGGCCGTGGCTCACCCCGGACGCCGAGGTGCTGGACGGGCAGACGTGGGAGACCTGGATCCGCCG
>JBOHCK010000584.1:0-2294 GCA_050698755.1 Streptosporangiaceae bacterium
CGGCTGGCCATCCGGCTGCTGGATCAGGCCACCGGCAGCCAGGCTCGCCGGGTCATAACCGCTTCCCAGTCCCCGGATCCGGCCGCGCTAAGCTCGATCCGCGCGGCGGACATACCCGGGCACATCGGAGCCAGGCGGTGAACCTGTCCAGATGCCGGGCGATCTTCCCCGTCACCTCATCCGAGCGGACGCCGCGCACGGCCAGATCGAGGTACCGCCGGGTCCAGGACGTGAGGCTGTCGCCGGCGGCGCCGGTGCCGCGGCCAGGACCGGCCACCTTTCGTGAAGTGATTTTGCGGCGATCCTGGCCGTCCAGAACCGGTGATGGCGTGCTCATCCGGCCAATTTACTTCACGGAAGGGCCATTTCCTGAACTGAACCTTATCCTGCGCGCACAACCCGGCACCCGCCCTCCATACCCGCGTTATCGCAGGCCAGAGGCACCCCATGACGTGTTACCGCAGGTCAGGGATATCCGACCAAAATTTCTCCAGGACTACCGGGACCCCAGCCGGGTGTCGGCGGGCCGTACCAGCGGATGTGTGCCCCGGTTGCGCTCGGCCTCGGCCTGCCACTGCGCCCGCCGCGCCGTGAGTGTCGCCGCGTTCTCCAGTTCTGTGCAGTTGAGGGTGTCGTGGTTCACGTCCACGACGATGGTGTCTGCGTCCTCGATGAGCGCGATCGGCCCGCCCAGCGCCGCCTCGGGTGACAGGTGGCCGATGACCAGCCCGACCGACCCGCCCGAGAAGCGGGCGTCGGTCATCAGCGCAATGGTGATGCCGCGACGCCGGCACAGCGCGGTGATCCGCGAGGTGGGATCGAGCAGTTCCGGCATGCCCGGAGCGCCGCGCGGTCCCTCGTAGCGGATCACCATCATGTCGTGGTCCTCGAACCGCTCCGGCGCGGTGGCGAGTGCCTCGATCAGCGCCGCCTCGCTGTCGAAGACACGGGCGCGCCCGGTGAACCGTCCGCCCTCCATGCCGCCCTCGTCCCCGATCATCGCCTAGCGTTCACGCGCTTTCCCTGGCCTCGGCCAAGACTGGCGGGCCGCGCACGAGGTCGTCGCCGAGCACCGGCCAGCGGCACGCCATGAAGTCGTACTCGTCCGGGTCCGCGAGGGACAGCCAGCCGTCGCGCTCGTTCACGGGCACCGCCCGGCGACCCCGGTACTCCTGGAGCTTGGCCCGCCAGCTCTCCCGGTCCTGCCGGTACCGCTCCGCCCGCTCGCGCTGCAGGTCGGCCGCGCCTGTCGACTCGGCCACGTCCGCCAGGTCGGTGCCGCCGCGGCACCAGCCGCTCGGGCCACGTTCGGCGAGACCGTGCTCAGCGAGGACCCGGAGAGCGACCGACACTGCCGACGCGGACAGCCGGGCCGCCCTGGCCACCTCGGCGCCGCGTGCTTCCGCCTGGTCAAGCGCCTGATAGACGAGGCCTGCCGAACCGCCCAGGACCAGGAACACGGGGTGGATCGCCTCGACGCGGCCAGCTCGCCGCCGGCGCCACCGGACGCTGGCCGCGTGCCCGTCCGGAATCCGGAGGGCGTACCGGTCAGCCCGGGCCAGCCGCCGCGGTGACACCAGGTCGATCAGCGGGTCATCCTCAGCCGCCAGCTGCCGCAGGACCCGGGCGACCGTGCGGTGACTCAGGGCCGAGTGCAGCGCGAGATTCCGGCATCCGAACTCCACCGTTGACGAGCCGGACACCATCGCCGCCTGGCCGAGCGCGGCCAGCACCAGGCGGGTGGCGATACCGCGGCCACCCCAGCCCTTGACCCGCTCCGCGTCCTCAAGCGCGCAGGCGACCGCCGTCACCCACCTCCGGATATGGCCGTACTCCGCTGAGGATGCCGATTCCCTGGAGGGGGGGCGTGATCTGAGGTTGCTAGTGTGCCATCCGCGCACGTTTTTCTCCCCGCTCACGAAGGCGACTGATTTTTGCCACTCGTAAGACAGGAGCCGGTCCATCCGGCCGGGCTCGGAGGGTCTCTCGTACAGCGCAGGAAGGCCCTTCCAGGCTCCGGAGGCGATCGCTGCCCGGACGTCGGCCAGTTGCCAGCCATGCGCCACCGCGGCGGCCAGGACGGCCATGCGGGCTTCTGAGCGGCCCGGGTAGCGCCCCGGGCGCCCAGTGCGGGCCACGTGCTCGAGGTCGGGGCTGAGGGGAGCACGTCCGCCGAGACGGGGCACCCAGGGAACGCCGGCGTCGTCCAGTTCGGCCTCGGCCAAAAAGAACGTGTTGTCAACACGTTCTTTATCGGCCTGCTGTAGCTCGGCCGCGAGCTCGGTCAGCAGGGC
>JBOHCK010000585.1:0-2280 GCA_050698755.1 Streptosporangiaceae bacterium
GGATGAGGTCACCGGAGCTGGAGGCCAGGCCCCACTGGGCCAAGTATTTCGCGGATATCCCGGGCATCGTCCCGTATATTCACCAGGCCTGGCGGGGTAACCTGGCGAAGTTCGCCGGCCTCCGGGATCAGATCGACCCGGAGCGCATGTTCCTGAACCCCGCCATGCAGCGGATCCTCTACCCGGCTGCCGACGCGCACTAGGACCCTCATGAACAGAAACCAGCTTCCCACCATCCTGGTGGTGACCTCGGCTGCGGGCCACCTGATCGGCAACGTCATCCCGACTCTCGAGCACGTCCGTGATCCAGACTGGCCCGAGCACGCCAGGTTCCACGCCCTGCAGGCCATCGGCCTGATCACGGGGATGGACCTGATCGCGATCGCCTTCGCGCTCGGTCCGCTACGTCGGCATGACCGCTGGGCCTTCTGGACCGAGCTCACCTACGTCCTGTTCGCGCAGGGCGGGTACTTTGCCTCGATGGCCGTCCTGCCCAAGGGTCGCCCACGGGGGGCGGTCTTTCACGTGCTGTACGCCTGCGCGACGGCCATCTTCCTAGCCGGCCTGCTCCTGGGCCAGCGCACCCGTGATCCCGGCCACCTCGGGTCGCAGTGCTGATCGCGCGCTCAAGGTGCGGGACGTCGACTTTGCGCTGGGCACGCTGGCTCAGCGCATGTCGACCAGGAGCGTTAGGCTGGCCCGGATGATCCTGATCCAGGCCATCCGCAACGCGATGGTCAATGGCCTCGTGGCGCGGACCGTGGCGGATCGGCTGCCGCGCCGTGCCGGCAAAAGAGCTTATGACCAGCAGACATAGTGAGGGTTGAGCGTGGACCTGTTCGAGTATCAGGCGAAGGAGCTGTTCGCCGAATACGGCGTCCCCGTGCAGAAGGGCAAGGTAGCCCGCACGGCCGACGAAGCGCGCGAGATCGCGGCGGAGTTCGCCGCCCAAGGGCACCCCCTGGTCGTGGTGAAGGCTCAGGTGAAGGTCGGCGGGCGCGGGAAGGCCGGGGGGGTGAAGCTGGCGGAAGGCCCGGACGAGGCCTACGCCAAGGCCAGCCAGATCCTCGGCATGGACATCAAGGGCCACACCGTCCAATCGGTGCTGATCGCCCAGGCGAGCGACATCGCGGCCGAGTATTATCTGTCGTTCCTGCTGGACCGGGCCAACCGGACGTTCCTTTGCATCTGCACGGTGCAGGGCGGCATGGAGATCGAGGAGGTCGCCCACACGAGCCCGGACGCGGTGGCGAGGATCCCGATATCGCCGTTGACGGGCGTGGACAGCGAGAAGGCGGCGGAGATCATCGCCGCGGGCCGCATCCCGGCCGAGGCTGCCGCCGGAGCCGCGCTTGTCGCCGAACGGCTGTGGGCCATGTTCGCGGACGAGGACGCCACGCTGGCCGAAGTCAACCCGATGGCCCTCACCACGGACGGTGAGGTGCTCGCCGTCGACGGCAAGGTAACGCTGGACGACAACGCGGCGTTCCGGCAGGAGCACGCCAGATTCGACGACCTCAGCAGCACCGACCCCATCGAGGCCAGGGCCAAACAGAAGCACCTCAACTACGTCAAGCTCGACGGCGAGGTAGGGATCATCGGCAACGGCGCCGGGCTGGTCATGTCGACCCTCGACGTGGTGGCCTACGCGGGGCAGCCGTTCGGCGGGATCCGGCCCGCGAACTTCCTCGATATCGGCGGCGGGGCCTCCGCCGAGGTGATGGCGAACGGCCTGGAGATCGTCCTATCCGACCCGAGCGTGCGCAGCGTCCTGGTCAACGTGTTCGGCGGGATCACCTCCTGCGACGCGGTGGCTAACGGGATCGTCTCGGCGATCGGCATGCTGGAAGCGCGCGGAGACCACGTGGACCGCCCGATCGTCGTCCGGCTGGACGGCAACAACGCCGCCGAGGGCAGGCGCATCCTGGACGAGGCGGCCATCGCCGCGGTCGAACAGGTGGGGACGATGGACGGCGCGGCCCGCCGGGCCGCGGAACTCGCCGCGAAGGGAGCATGACCGATGGCGATCTTCCTGACCGGCCAGAGCCGGGTCATGGTCCAGGGCATCACCGGCTCCGAGGGGCGCAGGCACGGCGCGCGGATGCTGGCCGCCGGCACCAACGTGGTCGGCGGCACCAACCCCCGCAAGGCGGGCCAGACCGTCGAGCTGAACGGCGTGGACGTCCCGGTCTTCGGCACGGTCGCCGAGACCATGGCGGCCACCGGGGCCGACGTGTCCGTGGTCTTCGTGCCCGCGGCCGGGACCAAGGCCGCGGTGAT
>JBOHCK010000586.1:0-2277 GCA_050698755.1 Streptosporangiaceae bacterium
GGGCGGCTCCCCGCCGCCCGTGCGCCCGTACCGCTTCACCGGGCTGTGCGCGCTGGTCGCGAGCATGCTGACCGAGCTCGGCTACGGTCAGGTCGACGTCCTGGGCATCTCGTGGGGCGGGGCCGTCGCGCAGCACTTCGCGGCGTTCCAGCGGGCCCGGTGCCGTCGGCTGGTCCTGGTCGCCACGGCCACCGGCGCGCTGATGGTGCCCGCCCGGCCCTCGGTGCTCGCTCACCTGGTGACCCCGCGACGCTACCTGGACCGCGGCTACCTCGGGCGGGTGGCCGGGAACCTGTACGGCGGCTCGGCCCGGGTTAACCCCGGGCAGATCACGGCGGCGATGAACAACGGCAACCGGGTGGGGCCGTGGCGCGGGTACCTGTACCAGCTCGCCGCCGGGGCGGGCTGGACCAGCGTGCCGTTCCTGCCATTGATCAAGCAGCCAGCTTTCATCGTCGCGGGAGACGACGACCCGATCATCCCGCTGGCCAACGCCCGGCTGATGGCCAGGCTCATTCCGGACTCGCGGCTGCACGTCTACCACGGCGGTCACCTCGGCCTGGTCACCGAGGCGGAACAGCTCGCGCCGGTGGTGGACGGCTTCCTGACCGCACCGTTACAAGGGAGAACTGGCATGGCAAATGAGGCCCGGACCGCCGTCACGGACGCCGACTTCTACCTGGTCGAGCAGATGCTCGAACCGGAGGGCCGCCAGCTCGTGCTCCGGGTCAGGGAGTTCATGGAGAAGTCGGTCCAGCCCGTCATCAACCACTACTGGACCCGGGAGGAGTTCCCGTTCGACGTGGTGTCGGGCCTGCGCCACCTCGGCATCGTGGGCCTGAACTACTCGGGGTTCGGCTGCCCGGGCCGTGACTGCCTGCTGGACGGGATGATCGCGATGGAGCTGGCGCGGGTGGACTCGTCGATCGCGACGTTCTTCGGCGTGCACAGCGGCCTGGCCATGGGGTCCATCTACCTGTGCGGGTCGGACGAGCAGAAAGAACGCTGGTTGCCTCCGATGGCACGGATGGAGAAGATCGGCGCGTTCGGCCTGACCGAGCCCGACGTCGGCTCGGGGGCCGCAGGCGGGCTGACCACCACGGCCCGGCGGGACGGCGGCGACTGGGTGCTCGACGGGCAGAAGAAGTGGATCGGCAACGCGACGTTCGCCGACTACGTGGTGATCTGGGCCCGTTCGCTGGAGGACGGGCAGGTCAAGGGGTTCGTGGTGGAGAAGGAAACCCCAGGCTTCGCCACGTCGAAGATGCACGACAAGATCGCGCTGCGGGTGGTCCAGAACGCGTACATCACGCTCGACGGCGTCCGGGTTCCCGAGGAGAACCGGCTGCAGAACGCGAACACCTTCCGCGACACCGCGGCGGTGCTGCGGATGACCAGGGCCGGGGTGGCCTGGATGGCCACCGGGTGCGGCCGCGGCGCCTACGAGCACGCGCTGGCGTACGCCCGCCAGCGGCAGCAGTTCGGCAGGCCGATCGCGGGCTTCCAGCTCGTGCAGGACCTGCTGGTCCGGATGCTGGCCAACGTCACCTCGTCCGCCTGCCTGTGCGCGCGGCTCGCGGCGCTCCAGCAGGCCGGGCTGGCCGAGGATACCACCCGCAGCACTGATGAAACGCTCACTTAAGCGGCTCGTCGCCTGGCTGCAGCCCGGGCGGTGCCCTTCGCTTTCGATGGCCCCGCACTCGGGGCAGACCAGGTTCGCCCAGCACGCCGCGTCGCCCGCGTCGGCCCCTGGTTCCCCGACGTCCTGCCGCAGGATCTGGGCCAGCACCGCGGCCTGGCTGTGCTCGAGGTCCCTGGTCGCGGTGAGCAGCGTCAGCGGCTTGGGGGCGCCGGCGGCCGCGAGGGCGCGGAGCCGGCCCAGCGCCGCCCGGCGGCCGGACTGGCTGAGCTCGTCCAGGTAGCGGAGCCGGAACTCGTCGAACCTGGCCGGGTCGTGCCCGTACCATTCCCGCAGCTCGGTCGACGGCGCGACGTCCTTGGCCCACTCGTCCAGCGCCGCCGCGTCCTTGCGCAGGCCGCGCGGCCAGATCCGGTCGACGAGCACGCGCGTGCCGTCGGCGGGCGCAGGCTCCTCGTAGACGCGCCGGAGCCGGATCTCGGGTGGCATGACAGCATCATCCGCCCGCCATGCCGGCGCACGCACCCCGGGGCCTCAGGCGTAGCGCCCCTTGACCCGGTCTCCGGCCGGGTCGAACGGAGGGCGCAGGTCGACGGCGGCCCTGTACAGCGTGCCGCCCACGTTGACCTGGTACTCCC
>JBOHCK010000587.1:0-2271 GCA_050698755.1 Streptosporangiaceae bacterium
CGACGACTGTATGCGTCGCGCTGCTGGCGCTAATCACGGGCACAGTGTCCCAGCTTGTACTGCAGGAAGTTAGCAGGTCACCGCCGCATTCGCGTATTAGAGCCCGTTATGTTCGGGATGAGTGGAGTGCCGGTCTGCCCTCATGGCCTGGCCCCAGCCCAAACACGTCCACGCTCTCACGGGAATCAAGTGATCGGGCTGGGGAATTACGTCATCGCCACCGGGCTTTACGCAGGAATTTCGTGATCGTCAACACCTATCCCCGTTTCGGAATCCCGCATGTGGTTCTCTTCCACCCTTTAGCGGGGCTGCCTTTCCAGGGGACCGGTAATGTCCAGTTCAGTGACCACAACTCACGGTGAACTCCTCCCATGCACCCACCCTCGTTGCATCGGAATGGAAAGCGTTGGTCGTCAGGCCGCCGCCGCCGCCCACGGCGGTGAGATAGTTCCCGTCGATCGTCTGGATGTCATAGACGCCTCCCCCGAGGGAGTTCAAGGTGAACATCTCCCAGGCCTGCAGCAGAGTTGCATCCGAGTGAATGACGTCCGTGGTCCGCCCGCCGCCACCCACGGCGGTGAGGTAGTGCCCGTTGGTGGTCTGGATGCCGTACTGGATGACCGAGTTTCCGGATCCCGAGTCGATTAGGGTGAACTTCTCCCATGACCCGATCCTTGTCGCGTCGGTGTGGATTACGTCCGTGGTGCGCCCGCCACCGCCGACCGCGGTCACGTAATGGCCGTTGACCGTCTGGAAAACGCAGCCGTATACCGGGCCGTTGATCGGGCCGTCGATCGGGTTTCCCGGGGCCGCCGCCGCCACCCCGCTCAGGCCTGCCACGCACAGGCCGCTGACCGCGATGGCGGCGACCGCGATGCCCGCAGCCCGCCCCGGCTTGATCTTGATGTTCATCCTTCTTCTCCTGTTCCGAATGGTTTGCGATAGTCAAGCTGAAGGCACTGAAAGAGCGTTGGGATCGTGCTGATGCCCGCACCGCACCCGCCGGAGTTCCGCCGCGGCGCTGTGGAGCTGGCGTGGTAGAAGACCTCGCTGGTGTCCCAGGTCGGGAAAATCTGGGATCAGCGTCGTGCCTGCGGAACTGGATGGCCCGCGCCGACATTGACGGGGGTCGGCGAGAGGGCCGGACCACCCAGGAACGCACGGAGCTGGTGCGGCGGCGTCGCGATAAGCGGCGGCTGGACGGGTAGCGCAGCCCCCTGGCGATGGCCAGGGCGCGCTGACCGTCCTCGACCGCCTCGGCCGTCCGGCCGAGGTTCGCCAGGGCAACGCAGCGGCCAGCCAGGCCGTCAGCCAGCACCAGCTGGCCCGTTCCGGCGTCACGCACCGCCGTGAAATGACCGAGCGCGGCCGTGAAATCACCGGCGCTCATGGCCATCTGGCCCAGCCGGCACTGCGCCTCGCCCATCCGCCGGCGCCCGGCTCGGCGTGCCCGACGGCCGCCCGCAGCAGCGGCTCCCCGTCCGGCAAGCGGCCGCGCAGCCGCCACCACGGGAACAACCCCACCGCCAGGCGCAGCGCGGCGTCCTGGTCGTGGTCCAGCGCCCAGGCCAGGGCATGCCGGGTCAGGGCGTCTTCGGCGTCAAGCCAGCGGACGGCGGCCAGTTCGCCGGGAGCAGCCTGCAGGCCGGCCGCGGCCTGCCCGGTCACGCCGACGGCATACCGGGCCATCGCGGCGCTGGCCTGGTCACCCTCCCCGGCCTCCGCCAGCCGGCCGAGGCCAAAACCGCGCAAGGTTTCCAGCATGAGATAACGGGACCGGCCGTCGGGGCCGGCCCGGGGCGGCGCCAGCAGGGAACAGTCCACCAGCCGCAGCACGCCCGGCCCCGCGTCCTGTCCGGCGACCGCCTCGGCGGCCTCCAGCGTAAACGGCGCCGGGAACACCGAAATCCACCGGAACACCCGCCGGTCAGCTTCGCTGAGCAGCTGGTAGCTCCAGTCGGCGGTGGCGGCCAGCGAACGGTGCCGGGCGGCACCCGGGGCCCGGTCGGCGCGAGCCAGCAGGACGAACCGGTCATCCAGCCGGTCCAGCAGCTGCGCCAGCCCGAGCGCCTCCGCCCGCGCAGCGGCCAGCTCGATCGCCAGCGGCATTCCGTCCAGCCTGATCACCAGCCGTGCCACCGCCGGGGCGGAGTCGCCGTCCAGGCTGAACTGCCGGTCGGCGCGGCCGGCCCGGTCGGCGAACAGCGCCACCGCCACTTCCTTCTGGGTGAGGTTCCGGCTCCTGCGGATGGCGCGAAGCTGGTCGCCCAG
>JBOHCK010000588.1:0-2253 GCA_050698755.1 Streptosporangiaceae bacterium
ATGCTGCTGGTCGCCGGCTGGTGCGCGCTGACCGGCGGCCGCCGGATCGGCCTGGCGTACTGGCTACCGGTGATGGTGCTGTTCACGATCGAATGGACCTGGATCAAGCCGGACGCCGGCTGGGGCGCCTGGCTCGCCGGGTGCACGTTCACCTTCCTCGGCGGCCTGCTGATCAGGCACCAGTACGACCTGGTCGCCCAGCTGCGGGCGGCGCAAGCCGGGCTGGCCGCCAAGGCCCGGGCGGAAGAACGCAATCGCATCTCCCGCGACCTGCACGACGTCATCGCGCACACGCTGACCGTCTCGTTGCTGCACGTCATGAGCGCCCGGCTAGCCGTCGAGCACGATCCCGCCGACGCGGCCCGCGCGCTAGCCGAGGCCGAGCGCCTGGGCCGGGGGAGCCTGGCCGAAGTCCGCCAGGTGGTCGGCATGCTCCGCGAAGACGGCGACGCCGGCCCAGACCTCCAGGCAGGCACCGCCCTCCAGGCAGGCACCGCCCTCCCGGCAGGCGGCGGCATTGCCCCCCTGCCCGGCGTGGACGGCCTGCCCAGCCTGGTGGAGCGGTTCCAGTCAGCCGGCGCGGACGTGGCGCTGCGGGTCGACGGCGACACCGGCCGGCTGCCCGCCACCGTCGGGCTCGCGGTCTACCGCATCCTGCAGGAGGCGCTCACCAACGTGATCAGGCACGCGCCCGGCGCGCCGACGACCGCCCGGCTCACCATCGCCGGTACGGAGGTGACGCTCCCGGTCGACACCCTGGGCGCTCCAGGGAAGGGCACCGGGCACGGCCTGGTCGGCATGCGCGAACGAGCCGAGTCCCTCGGCGGCAGCTGCGAAGCCGGTCCGCACGGGGCCGGCTGGCTGGTCCGCGCCACGTTCCCGCTCTCCGCGCCGGAGGTCGCCACGTGATGCCACCGGGCAGCGACACGATCAAGGTCCTGCTGGTCGACGACCAGGAACTGGTGCGGGCCGGCCTGCGGGGCATCCTGCGCACCCAGTTCGGCTTCGACATCGTCGGTGAGTGCGCGGACGGCAGCACGGTGCGCGCCGCGGTCGACGCGCTGGCGCCTGACGTGGTGCTGATGGACGTGCGGATGCCGCTGGTCGACGGGGTCACGGCGACCCGTCAACTACGCCACGACGACGGCGCCCCGCCCGTCCTCGCGCTGACCACGTTCGACGACGACGAGGTGCTCGCCGGGATGCTCCGGGCCGGCGCTTCGGGGTTCGTCCTGAAAGGCGTCCCCGCCGAGGACCTGCAGCGGGCAGTGCGGGTCGTCGCCGGAGGCGGCGCCTGGCTGGACCCCGCCGTCACCGCCCGGGTGCTGGCCACCTACCGCTCGGCGCCGCCGCCAGCCGTCCCGAACCCCGAGCTAGCCGCCCTCACCCCTCGCGAACGCGAGGTGCTGATCCTGATCGGCGAGGGCAAGACCAACGCCGAGATCGTCACCGCCCTGTTCGTCAGCGAAGGAACGGTCAAAACCCACATCAACCACGTCTTCACCAAACTCCAGCTCCGCGACCGCGCCGCCGCCGTAGTCTTCGCCTTCGACCACCGCCTAGTCACCCGCTAACCACCCGCACCCCCCGCCGCCCGCACCGCGCATCTTTGTACGCCAAACCGACTGGACCGCCCCGGGGGATCTTGGAGGCTCTGATTCCTGGAAGGATGCAGAGTCGTGCCGCCTGCGCGCAGCGCCTGGGCTGAAGAAACGCCGGGCGGCGGCCAGGTCACGCCGTACGGACAGCAGCGCATCGATGATCTGGCCGTGCTGATCGACGGCCCGGTAGAGGTAGGTCCAGGTACCGGCGACATTCACGTAGGTCTCGTCGCTGACGGGAACCAGGTCCGGCTGCTCGCGGCCCTGGCCGGCCCGGATGCCGCCTCCTCGGTGGTCGCGGCGCAGGCCGAGGTCGGCAAGAAGACGAACGAGGTGCCGATGGCCGCGGTGGTGCTTGACCAGGCCGGCCTGAATAACAAGATCGTGACCGCGGACGCGCTGCACACGGTGAAGGCCACCGCGAACCACATCTGCGAGCATGGCGGCGAGTTCGTGTTCCCGGTGAAGGAGAACCGGCGAACCCTGTTCGATGCTCTCGACGCGCTGCCATGGGGCCAGGTGCCAGTAGCCTGCACCGCCACCGATAAGGGCCACGGCCGGATCACCACCCGCACCATCCAGGTGCTGCCCGCGCCCGAGGATCTGCCGTTCCCGCATGTCAGCCAGGTGTTCCTCATCGAGCGGTACGTCA
>JBOHCK010000589.1:0-2251 GCA_050698755.1 Streptosporangiaceae bacterium
GGCCCGCAGCTGGTCGATCAGGTCCGCGGCATGCGCGGGCGCCGTGACCAGTGCGCGTGGCTGCGTCCCGCTCCGTGAGGCGTGGCCATCGCTTGCGTGCAGGATGGCCAGGGCGGCCAGCCGGGGCAGGATCTGATCCTCACGGACATGCAGATTCTTCGGTCGTCCCGGCCCGGGAACGGATGCGCTGGTGTACCCATGCCGCCACCGGTAGGCAGGCTTGCCGTTGGACCAGGCGGACTCCAGCCGCCGCCCGCACGCTCCGCAGCGCAGCAGTCCGGCCAGCAGGTACCGCCGGGTCGCCGGGCCAGCCGGTCCGCGCGGGGCGCTGGCGTCCTGCGCCGCGATGTAATCAGCCTCGCTCACCAGCGCAGCGTGCGCGGGGCGAGTGGAGATGACCCACCCGGCGGGCAGGTTCCACCGCGCCACCGGCTTATGGCCCAGCCCGGATCAACGAGGTCGGAGTCGGTGCGCTGCCGGTTCCACACCTGACGCCCGGTATACCGCGGGTTCGCCAGGATCGACGCCACCGTCCCCAGCGTCCACGCCGCACCGCTGCGGTGCGGGTTGCGCCCGGGATCAGCAGCCGACGGGCACGGGATCGCGGCGTCGTTCAACGCCCGGGTGATCCGCGCGATGCTGTGCCCGGCCAGCCGCTGGCCGAACATCCACGCCACCACCGGCGCGGTCACCGGGTCCGGTTCCAGGCGGTGCGCCCGCCGTCCCCACGCGGCGTGCGCCTTGTTCGGGTGCGGCCCGGCATCCGCCAGCCGGTACCCGTACGGCGGACGGCCACCCAGGTAGCGGCCCTGCTCGCGGGTCTGGGCAGCCATCGCGGTGCGGACCCGGATCCTGGTGCGGATGATCTCGCGTTTGGACTGCAACCCCAGCGCCAGCATGGTCTGCTCATGGTCTTCAGCGCCGAAGTCGATCCGGCCGCCGACCTCCGGGGTCCACAGCTGGACGCCGTAGTGCTCAAACAGCGGCGCCATCGCCGTGTACTGGCCGCCGCAGAAGGCCCGCTCATACTCCCCGATCACGATCGCGTCCCAGCCTCGGTCCGGGTCAGCCAGCGCGGCGAGGAGGGCGGCGGCCTGCGGTCGTCGCGCCCACGCCAGCGTCCGGCTCTGCCCGATGTCGAAGAACTCAGCCACGATCTGCCCATGCCCAGCCACCAGCACGACAGCCTGCTCGCGCTGCCGCGCTTCTGACGTCACCGGGTCCTGGTGATCCTCGGTCGACACCCGGCCGTAGAACGCGAACCGCAGACTGCCCCGGCCCGGCTCTCCTGCCCGGCGGCGTCCGGTGCGCTCCGCCCACACCGCCAGCGAATCCCCGCCCGTCCCCCGCCCGGCGGCACCACCCAGACAGCGCGCAGCGGCCACGGCACTCACCCCCTGCCACCATGATCACCCGTGACCCCAGATCACCCGTCTCAATTCCAGGCAAACACCGCGAGAAGACCGATACCCGGCGGTCCCCGGCGCGGCGTGGCCAGGAGCCCGCACCCGGCCGACGCACCGCACCCGGGCACTGCACCAGGCGTCGCCTGAAACCCAGCTCCAGCCAGTGACCCGCAGCCCGCACACTGCTCTGCACTTTCACTCACATGCCGAATACAGGACGTTATGGTGCCGCATAGTTATTCGCCGGTCCGTATATTCCAGCGACTTGTGCCGAGCAACGGACGGCATCTTCTTACACAGCAAGAGCACGCCGAACGCCGACTCGGCGCGGGGTCGGTCGTTGACCGGCCGTGAAGCGGAAACCACCAGATCATCCAGTTCGACGCGGGTGGATGTCTGCGCGCTGATGGGGTTTCGGTGGCCGGCAGTTCTAGCACGAGGTGGAAGCTGAGGTTGTCAGTGCCGCGGACCCGGTCCAGGAAGTCCTCGTAGGCGCCGATGATGGCGTTTAGCCGCTTCGGGCCGTAGGCGACGTCGGAGCAGTCGGGGGGAGGGGAGGTCCTCGATGCCGTCCGGATTCCTGCTGGTCATCGACTGTCCTCAGCGCGGTGGGCCGGGGGAACGCCCGCCAGACACTGCGCCCCGGCGGCCCGCTGCAGCCTGTTCTGCCGCCGCTGAAATTGGTCGGCTATCAGGGCGGTGACCAGGGCGCAGGACATGCCGAGCAGGATCCCGGCGGTGGCGTCGGAGAGCCAGTGGGCCGCGAGGTAGGCGCGGGAGAGCCCCATCACGATCGAGAACGCCACCGCGGCCGCGCCCCACAGGGCGCGCCGTCTGCCCGGTGG
>JBOHCK010000590.1:0-2222 GCA_050698755.1 Streptosporangiaceae bacterium
CGCCGATCGTCCCGATCCATGAGTCCGTGCACGAGCGGTACAGCGTGGAGATCTTCCGCGGCTGCACGCGCGGCTGCCGGTTCTGCCAGGCCGGGATGATCACCAGGCCCGTGCGCGAGCGGTCGATCACCACGATCGGATCGATGGTCGCGCGTGGCGTGGCGGCCTCCGGGTTCGACGAGGTCGGCCTGCTCTCGCTGTCCAGCGCCGACCACAGCGAGATCAACGAGATCGCGGTCGACCTGGCCGACTGCTACGAGGGGACCAACGTCGGGCTGTCGCTCCCGTCCACCCGCGTGGACGCCTTCAACGTGACGCTGGCCAACGAACTGAGCAGGAACGGCCGCCGGTCCGGCCTGACGTTCGCCCCCGAGGGCGGGTCCGAGCGGATGCGCCAGGTGATCAACAAGATGGTCACCGAGGAGGACCTGCTGCGCACCGTGACCACGGCGTACGCCAGCGGGTGGCGGCAGATCAAGCTGTACTTCATGTGCGGGCTGCCGACCGAGACCGACGAGGACGTGCTCGCCATCGCGGCGCTGGCGCGCCGGGTCATCGCCGCGGGCCGGGAGGCGGCCGGACGCCACGACATCAGGTGCACCGTGTCCATCGGGGCCTTCGTGCCGAAGCCGCACACGCCGTTCCAGTGGGCCGCGCAGTGCGCGCCCGAGGTGGTCGACGCGCGCCTGCGCGCGCTCGGCGGCGCGCTGCGCGCCGACCGCGCCTACGCCAAGGCGATCGGCTTCCGCTACCACGACGGGAAGCCAGGCCTCATCGAGGGGCTGCTGTCGCGCGGTGACCGCCGGGTGAGCCGCGTGATCCTGGCCGCGTGGCGGGACGGCGCGCGGTTCGACGGGTGGAGCGAGCACTTCTCGTACGAGCGGTGGGCCCGTTGCGCCGAGTCGGCCCTGGCCAGCGAGCCGGTAAATGTTGAATGGTACACTACGCGCGAACGTGATTACGGTGAGGTGCTCCCCTGGGATCACCTGGACGCGGGCCTTGACCGCGACTGGCTCTGGCAGGACTGGCAGGACTCCATCGCGCCTGGGGGCGCGGCCGAGGTGGAAGATTGCCGGTGGACTCCGTGTTATGAATGCGGGGTCTGTTCTGCGATGGGGACCGAGATCCAGGTAGGGCCGACCGGGGAGCGCCTCGACGGGAAGCGACTGCTTCCCGTAGTGGGCAGGAGGTAGCGTGGCCGAGCCGGACCACAGGCGAGCACAGTTGCCTGCGGTACAGCATCTGGTGGTCCGCTATGCTAAGCGCGGGAAAATGCGTTTCGCCAGCCACAGGGACGTGGCTCGCGTTTTCGAGCGGGGAGTTCGCCGGGCAGGGCTGCCTATCGCCTACTCTGCCGGGTTCACCCCGCATCCGAAGATTTCCTACGCGGGCGGTGCCCCGACTGGGGTGGCGAGTGAGGCGGAGTACCTGAGCCTCGCACTGACTTCCCACCAGGCCGCGGCGCAGGTCAGCCAGCGGCTGAACGCGGCGTTGCCTGATGGGATAGATGTGATCGACGTCATTGACGGTGGCCCGGCCGGGGGCGTTGGTCCCCTGGAGGCCTCGCGGTGGCAGGTAGTTCTTCCGGGCGTGGGGCGAGCGGACGCGGCGCGAGCCGTGGCCGGCTTTCTTGCGCTCGGTGAGGCGCCGGTGGAGCGCCTCACAGACAAGGGCGTCCGGAACCTGGATGCCCGCGCGGCCGTGGTCGAGATGGACGTGCTCGAACCGGATCCGACGACGGCCGAAGAAGATTGTGCCATTCTTCGAATGGTTGTTCTGCATACGGCTCCCGCTGTGCGGCCCGAGGACGTGCTGACCGCGTTGCGGCAGCGATACGCCCTCGAGCCGTCCGCGCCGCCCGTGACCATGCGGCTGGCACAGGGCTCCCTCGCCCTGCTGACGCCGGAGAACGCGTCATGACGGCGCTGCCGTGCTGCAGGGGAGCCGTCCCCTACAAGACCGATAGGAAGGCCGGGTGCCATCGGGCTCGCGCGGTAACCGCGCGCGCTCAGGGCCGCTCTCGCGGCTCCGCCTGCGCCTACGTTGACCATGTGCTCCCGCGCGGTGTACGGGCTCGCCGCGGTACGCCGCCACCAGGCGGATTGCCGCGGACCCGCGCGCCCGGGAGCCTGACTGGAGATTGCCCGAATGCTCGAGAGCGAGCCGAACGACCGAGAATTTCATGACCACGCGACGGGCGGCCGCGGTGCCGGCGCCGGCGA
>JBOHCK010000591.1:0-2219 GCA_050698755.1 Streptosporangiaceae bacterium
CTCGTGAACTGCGGAAACGTGATGACCCTTGCGTGCCCGCGAACTACCGTCCGCAGACGGCCAACCTCGTGCCGTCCGTTCTCGGTCCCATACCGCCACTGGCCGTTCCGTTGTTCCTCGAGGGCCGGCGCCAGGAACAGAAGACCGCCAGCCGCCAGGAGGCCCGTAACGATGAAATACCCGGCTGACGGGGTAGTCGAGCATGTCGGCGCCTGGCCAAGCTGTGCCTGCTGTTGGTTGATGAAGTTGCATGCGTCCGCTGTCGGGACGCTCAAGTACCCGGCGATGATGACCATGACGGCTGCGATGAGCATCAGCCATCCGAGAACGCCGCGACGCACTGTCATTCGCTTTCCTCCTTCCGCTTTAGAGCCGCCCGTTAACGGCCCTGCGCGCACACCGGCCGCGGGGCGCTTAAGATATCCGGGACCCGTCCGGGAGCGGGCACGAGCGGCGCGCTAGGTACCCGGAGCCTTGCCTACGCTCACAAGGGCGCAATCCTCGGCGACGTGGACCAGGGTTAGAGCGTCTTGCTGCTCGGTGCCGCCGGCGTTCACAACGGCATTGATGTCTTTTGCCAGCTTGCCGGTCACCGACCCGGCGGCTTGCTGGACTGCTGCCTGAATGCCGGGCGTGTCGTAGTTGGCGAGGTCCGCGTTATAGGTCTTGCACAGTGCCGCGTCTGCGGCGTGGTCTGGGTACGGTCCGGAACTTCCGCAGGCGCAGAGAGCCACGGCGGCAATCGCGGCAGCTGCGATGCTGCCCGGCAATCGCGGCCATCTGGTGGTGGTCATGCCCATAGGACGCGCGGCCACCGTCAGCGGATCACCGTGGCTCTCCCAGGTGGTTGCTGCGCTCAAACTCGGCGATGATGTCCGCCAGCGACACCGGCTTGTGCCCGGGGGCCGGAATCGTGACCTCTACCGCCGTTGTTACCGGCACCCCGCCTCGGCTGGTGACGACGCCCCAGCGCGGCCGCGGCCGCGCTGGCGAGCGTGGCGTGCGTGAGCGCCTGCAGGGCGAGCGCGCTCTCGGTTTCACCGCTGTAGCCGCGCTGTCCGAGATCGGCCAGGAACTCCTCGGCCTTCCGGAAGTGAGCGGGTCTGGCTCGCTGCCGGTCCGTAGCCGGCGCGCCACCGGGCATTCACCGGGCCGGCCGGCGAAGATGGGCGCGACTATCCGCCTTCGACGCGTGGAGCTGCGTAAGGCCCCAGACATGCCGAAGGCCGGGCACCTAGCCCGGCCACCCCGACACCTGAACATCCGCCCGTTCAGACCCGACGCCAGCCGCCAAGCAGTTTCGGGTCACGAACCGAAAGCCAACAACCGTGGCCACACTAACAGGTGGTCGCACGGCTAGGTCAACATTGCCGCCGCGCGACACGCCGGGTGTCGCGATAGCGAGCCCGGGAAGTCCTGTCGGCCTCTCGCGCGCCGACGCGGAGGCCGCTTGGCATGCGGTTACGCCTTCGATCGCCGGTACTCCGCACGTCCGAATTTCGAAAGACGGCGGCCGCACCTACCCGGCCCGACACGCCCGCCCGCTGCCCGCCGATCCTCCGGACCAGCCGTGCACGGTCCCGGTCTACGAGGAGTGTCGGTAACAACGGCGCCAGGAAGCACGTTAGGCCGTTCAGTTTGCTGAACACCGCCCCGCGGGAGCAGGGTATCAGCGTGGCGATCACGGACCGGATGGCCGCCTGGCGGCGGGAACGGCAGGTGCTGCAGCGGGTGTCGCGAGCGGCGTGGCGCCTCGAGCAGGCGGAGCGGGAACGCAGCTGGGCACTAGCCTCGGCCCGCGCGGAGGGGATCTCGATCCGCACGCTGGCGGCCGCAGCGGGGCTCTCACCGGCGCGGGTGCACCAGATCACCGCCGACGCGGACCTGGACGAGCTGGATGCCGCCCTGGGCGAGCTGCGGACCGCGGGGTGGCCCGCACCGGAAGACCCCGACGGAGATGACGACGCCGAGCTGGACGGGCGCGACCTGATCTGCGACCGCCTGCTCGACGAGGTCGGCTGGCTCCGCCAGTGCGCCGACTGGCTGATCCACCTGTACACCAAGGAGTTTCCCCCGGTGGTCAACTTGCGGCCCGAAGGCGATCATCCCGATCGCGCGCACATGGTAGCCGACCTGCCCCGGGTGGCCGCGATCGTGCAGCGGATCGCCGCCGACGTCGACGAGCTGGCCCGGGCCCGCCGCGTGGCCGACCTTGGCGC
>JBOHCK010000592.1:0-2214 GCA_050698755.1 Streptosporangiaceae bacterium
CCACACCCCGCCAGGATCAGGGTGTGAGGATGCGAGGAGAGCCGATGGTCTCATCGGAAGACTCGGCCTGGGATGTACCGCCCAGCTTTTTTGGCACGCGCGCGAGTGGACCCACCGTCCAGCGCCTGGTCCTCGGAAGCCAGCTACACCGGCTCCGTGAATCACGCGGGATCAGCGCGGAGCAGGCAGCTGAGGCCATCCGGGGGTCGCACTCCAAGATAAGCCGGATGGAGCACGGCCGGGTCGGGTTCAAGGACCGTGACGTGAGCGATCTGCTCACCCTGTACGGGGTAACCGACCCCGAGGAGCGCGCGGCTCTGCTTAACCTGGCTCGCGAGGCCAACACGCCCGGCTGGTGGCACGCCTACTCGGACGTCCTCCCGGCCTGGCTGGAGCCGTACGTGGGCCTGGAGGCTGCGGCCTCGATTATCCGTACCTACGAGGTCCAGTTCGTTCCCGGGCTGCTGCAGACCGAGCGGTACGCGCGGGCGCTGATCCGCCTCGGTCAGGCGGTCAGCGAGGAGGAGATCGCCCGGCGGGCCGAGCTGCGGACCAGCCGCCAGGCGATCCTGTCCGGCCCGACCCCGCCGCAGCTGTGGGCCGTCGTTGACGAGGGCGCGCTGCGCCGTCCGGTCGGGGGCACCGAGGTCGTGCGCGAGCAGATCGAGCACCTGATGGAAATGGCCGAGCGCCCCGCGATCACGCTGCAGATCCTGCCGTTCCACGCGGGCCCGCACGCCGCCATGGGTGGTCAGTTCACCATCCTGCGATTCGCCGAGCCCGACCTGGCCGACGTCGTGTACATCGAGCAGCTGACCAGCGCGCTCTACTTGGACAAGCCGACCGAAGTAGACAGTTACCTCGAGGTCATGGAGCAGCTCTGCCTGCAGGCGGACGGCGCGGCGAGCACCATCAAGACGCTGGAGAAGATCCTCTCCGAACTCTGACCTCAGGCGGTCGACAGGACCTGGAACGACTCGGCTAGGCGGCCTTCCGGAAGACCCGCGCCTTCCGCAGCGCGGGTGAGCCACATCCTGATCCGCTCCTCAAGGTCGTCCATGTGGCCGGTCTGGCTGACGTGTGCGCGCAGGGCGGCGATCTTCCTGCCGAAGGTGTCGGTCACGTCCACGAAGTGGTTGGGCGAGGGGGATCCCGAGACCCAGACCTCGCGGACGGTCCACGGGGCCAGGTCCTCGTCGTTGCGCAATTCGGGGAACGCGAAGGGGTTGCGGGCGTCCGGGTACACCGCGTCGAGGGCGGCGGAACCGACGGCCCGGTGGTCGGGGTGGCTGGCCCCGGTCCGCGCGTAGTTCCGCTCCGGGCTCGGGCAGACCACGCGGTCCGGGCGGACCTGCCTGATCACCCGGGCCAGGTCCCGGCGCAGCGCGAGCGTGGCCTCCACCCGGCCGTCCGGGTAGCCGAGGAAACGCACGTCGTGCACGCCGACGCACTTGGCGGCGGCGACCTGTTCGGCACGGCGTAGGGCGGGCACCTCGGCGCGCGGGAAGCCGTCGTCCTGCCCGCCGGCGTCGCCGTCGGTCACCAGGCAGTAGGTCACCTCGAGCGCGGCGTCCGTCCACCGCGCGATGGTCCCCGCGGCACCGAAGTCGACGTCATCGGGGTGGGCGGTGATGACCAGGATCCGGTCGATCTCGGCGTCGTCGAGCACGTGCGCCATCTTAACCGAGCCAAGATGGGTGTCCCGGGACCGGCGCCCGCCAGGAGGGCGCCGGTCCCGGGCACGGCTGAGTCAGGCCTCGTCGGGGACCAGGGTCGGGGTGGACCTGGTGAGCGTCCGGCCCTTGAAGTAGGCCGGCTGGGTGAACCGCAGGGTGAGGTAGATGGCGAACCCCACCAGCGAGGTCAGGAAGACGATCACGAACACGCCGCCGATCTGCCAGTGCAGACCGGGAACCGTGAACGTCGTGTAGCTGTTCTGGGTGGCCACGTCGTAGTCCTCCCACAGGCTCCAGCCGCCGAGGAAGTACATGATGAGCCCGCCCAGCAGCGGGATGACGCCGCGCATCCAGAAGTTCCGCGGGCTCTCGAACAGAGTCTTGCGGTAGTACCAGAACGACGCGAAGCCTGTCAGGCCGTAGTAGAGCGCGATGAAGACGCCGCAGGACGTCACCGCGTCGGCGATGACGTTGCCGCCGGACAGGTAGTTCATCCCGGCGTACAGCACGATCGAGATGCCGCCCATGACCAGCGTCG
>JBOHCK010000593.1:0-2214 GCA_050698755.1 Streptosporangiaceae bacterium
GCGAGGAATCGGGCAGCCGCACCACCAGGTTAAGCACCCCGCCCAGGTGGATGAACGAAACCGCCTCCAGCACACGCCCGCACAGCGGATGCGTGACAGCCGTCACGCGAACCGCGTGCGGCAGCACCTCGCGGAGATGTTGCAGTCTGTCGCCTATCTGGTCGGCGCGGGGAAGACCGTGGCCGCGCGCGCCGCCGCCGCCCGGCTGGACGCCTCCCGCCATCAGCTGATCACCATCCCCAATCCCCAGGCCGGCGCGAGAGGCATTCACCACGCGGTCGTCACGGCCCTGGGCGGCGTGCCCCGTTTCCACCACGCCACCCTCATCCCGCAGGCCGCCGGGCACCTGGCCGCCGAGCTCGCCGAGCGAGGCCGACTGCCGGTCCTGCTGATCGAGGAGGCGCACCTGCTCTCCCACGACCAGCTCGAGGCGATCCGGATGCTGACCAGCGCCCAGCCCGGCTCCGCCAGCCCGCTGGCCGTCCTGCTCACCGGCCAGCCCCACCTGCGGGCCAGCATGAAGCTCGGCGTGCTCGCCGCGCTGGACCAGTGAGCGGATCGGCGTCCGGTACGCGATGGCGCCGATGACCCCCGGCGAGACCAGCGAGTACCTGCGGCATCACACCAAGCTCGCCGGCCGGTCCGGCCAGCTGTTCTCCGATGACGCCGCCGACCTGATCCACCAGGCCGGCCGCGGCTACCCCCGGGCGGCCAGCCGGCTCGCCGCCGCCGGCCTCACCAGCAACGCTGCCGCCGCCGAGCTGATCTGCGCCCACCACACCTGGCTGACCAGGACCGACTTCGCCGCCACCTGCATCCACGCCGGCACCCGCCACGACCGGCACCCCTACGCCTACATCGACTGGGACCGCGCCATCACCGCCCTGGACAGCCACCAGCTCAGCTGCGCGCCCTCCGAAGCCTGCATCCTGAGAATCGCCGCCAGCCTCGGCGACCACCACATCCCCGTCCACCTCGCCCGTGTCCTGGGCTCCCTCGACCACGCCAACATCGCCCTGGTCACCACGGCCATCACCCGCGCCAACGGCTGACCGCGACAACCGGGCCGCCACCGCGGCAACCCGGGCACCACCAGGCCCCGCCGGCTCGCCGGCGGGGCCTTTCCCGTCACCCGTCATGCTCACCCAGCGCGACGCCGACATGCTCACCCAGCGCGACGCCTAACAGCTGCCCGGCGACGTGGTACTGCGACGCGCCGAACGCCCGCGTAGCCCGCACCGCGATGACGAGGCCGGCCGGGCACTGCCCGAGACCGTGATCAGCCAGCTGCTCGACCCGGGCAACCTGGACGCTCTGGAGCACCTGGCCGGACCGACGGTGCGGGCGGCCGTCGAACTCGGTGCAGGTGTCGGGCGACGCACCGGCGAGCTGTGCTCGCTTCGCTTCGACTGCCTGGACTACGACGAGCACCTCGGCGCCGACGGGCAGCGCCGGGCCAGCCCGGTGCTCGTGCACGACATGCCCGAGGTGGGCAAGCACGGTTGCCGGCTGCCGATCCACGGACGGGAGGCAGCCATCATCACCGCCCAGCAGACCCGAGTCCGCGCCGCCTTCCCCGGCACGCCGGCTGACCATCTGGCGCTGTTCCCGCGGCCGCTAACCAACCCAGACGGCAGCGAGCCCCTCGCGACCGCGCACCTGCAGCGTGCGATGCGGGCCTGGGTCACCGCGCTGCCCCGCCTGGACGGGACCGGCCGCGACGCCCGCGGCCGCCTGCTGCCGTTCCCCCGCGAGCTGGTGTTCCCCTACGCGTTCCGGCATACCTTCGTTATCTGTACTGCCATTTCCGCGTGTGCCACGACGAAATCCAGGGCCGACCGCTACGTGCCTCACAAGTATCATGTACTCCGTGTGGCACGTGGGACCAGGGCTTTCTTCTTCGATGCGCTTTTTCAGCCGTACGTGGCCCACGTGACACAATCACGGATAACGTCTCTGACCAGGCATTTCTTAAATTCAAGTACAGATAACTTTCGCCCAGCGTCACGCCGATGCCGGCACCCCGGTCGACACCCTCAAGGAGCTACTCGGCCATGACACAGTGCGGACCACGCTCGGGTACTACCGGAACTCTCAGGAATTGCATCAGACGGGCGTGTTTGCGCAGGTGGCCTGATGAGCGGACCCTCGGAGTAGGTTGCGCGTCCGGGCGGTTCATGCCGTTTGACCTGAATCGCTTGCGGAGCGGTCCCA
>JBOHCK010000594.1:0-2193 GCA_050698755.1 Streptosporangiaceae bacterium
CGGTCATGGCACCGGTGTGCACGTGACCCCGGCCGACGGTGATCCGATGCCCTGCGTTCCGCAGTTCCGGTTGGGTCTCGTGACACGTTCAGTGGCGTATCCGCATGTCAGCGCGGCCGGGACTGGTGACTGCAACTGAGCATCATAGTGACACGATTTGTGTGTTTTCGCCCTTTCAGGCCGGGATGTAGCGGTATATCCTGGTGACATGTTCGTGCGGACCGCGACCCGGCGGAACAAGGACGGCAGCGCCGTCCGCTATGTGCAGCTGGTCCAGAATCAGTGGGACCCGGTCGCGAAAGCCTCGCGGATGCGGGTCGTGCACAGCTTCGGCCGGGAGGACCAGCTCGACCGGGCCGCGGTGGAGCGGCTGGCCGGGTCGCTGGGCCGGCTGCTGGGCCGGGGCCCGGGCGGGGCGCTGGGGGCCGCGGCGGGCCTTGCCTACGCCGGGTCGGTCGCCTACGGCGGTACCTACCTGCTGGACCAGCTGTGGACGCGGCTGGGGATCGGCCGGGTCATGACCGCGGCGCTGGCCCGGACCCGGCGGGACGCCGTAACGGAGCGGGTACTGTTCGCGCTGGTCGCGAACCGGGCGCTGGCCCCCTCTTCCAAGCTCGCCGCCGCGCACTGGGTCGGCCGCGGGGCGCATGTCGGCCAGCTGCCGGCGACGACGGACGACGCGTGCTACCGGGCGATGGACTGGCTCCTGGAAGTCGGGGACGCGGTGGAGAAGGAGGTCTTCACCCGGGTCGCGGGCCTGCTGAACCTGGAGGTGGACCTGCTGTTCTTCGACACCACCAGCACCTACTTCCAGGTGGAGGAAGAGGACGAGCCGGTCCCGCGGGACGAGAACGGCAATCCTGCCCCCCGCGCCACCGCGGAAAGCGGGGGCAAGGCAGAAGCCGGCGGGGACAAGGGCGGGGACGGCCAGAAGACGACGGGGTTCCGCGTGCTCGGCAAGTCCAAGGACCACCGCGACGACCTGCCGCAGATCGTGATCGGCATGGCCGTCACCCGCGGCGGGATCCCGGTCCGGGTCTGGTGCTGGCCCGGGAACACGAGCGACTCGGCGCTGATCCGCCAGGTCAAGGACGACATGCGGGACTGGACCCTGACCAGGATCGTGTGGGTCGCGGACCGGGGGTTCACCTCAGCGGAGAACCGCCGCTACCTGCGCCGCGGCGACCACCACTACATCATCGGGGAGAAACTCCGCTCCGGCTCCGCCGAGGCCGCCGCCGCCCTGTCCCGGCAGGGCCGCTACCAGGAAGTGGCCGGGAACCTGCGGGTCAAGGAAGTCCGGATCAGCGACTCAGAGCGGTTCGTGATCTGCCACAACCCCGACGGCGCCGAACGTGACGCCGCGATCCGCGCCCGCCTGCTATCCCGGCTCAAGGACATGATCGACGGCACCGACAAGCTCACCGCCACCAGGCGCGCCGAACTGCGCGGCGTGATCTCCACCAAGCCGGGCCTGAACCGCTACCTCCGGGTCACCCCCGGCGGGCTGCTGCGGACCGACGCCGCCCGGGTCAGGGCCGAGGAGAACCTCGACGGCAAGTACCTCCTGCGGACCTCCGACCCGCGCCTGACCGCGGCCGACATCGCCCTCGGCTACAAGCAGCTCCTCGAAGTCGAACGCGGCTGGCGGGATATGAAGCAGGTCATCGACCTGCGACCCGTCTACCACCGCAAGGAAGAGCGGATCCGCGCCCACGTCATCTTGTGCTGGCTCGCGCTCCTGCTCATCCGGATCGCCGAGACCACCGCCGGCACCACCTGGAACAAGATCGCAGACGAGCTCAGCCTGCTCACCCTCGGCACCTTCACCGGCCCGGACGGCACGTTCCGCCAGACCGCCGAGCTCACCCCCGCCCAGCGCAGCATCCTCGCCAGCCTCAGCATCCCCCGCCCCAGGAAGATCATCGAAGCCGCCCCCGCAGCGCCCCCCGCCCCCGGCGATGCCACCGCTGGCGCCTAGTGACACGCCCCGTCACCACGCCAGCACCCATCCACGCAGGTCAGACCCAGGATCCGCGCACTAGCCCCGGCTCCCATCTGCGGAACGCAGGGTCAGGCGTGGCACGGATTGTGGCACGAATACGCCCGGCCGCGTAACCGTGCTGTCATGGCCCAGGCCAGAAGCGGTTACATTCAGCAACTGCCCAGCGGTGCGTTCCGCGTAAGTGTCTA
>JBOHCK010000595.1:0-2182 GCA_050698755.1 Streptosporangiaceae bacterium
CACCAGGCCCCGCGTTTCCCCTGTTCACGGACTTCACCGTTGTTCTCCCCCCAGTTCGCCGGGTGTCCTCACCCGTCATATGATTACCCTGAGTGACTCCTTTACACACCTAGAGTGATACCCTCTAATTTTCTGTTGGTGTGAATTGTGCTCTGAGTGGATGATGTGCTGCCGCCTTGCTGCATGGCGGGCTGGCCTCGTCGCCTGTGCGCCCGCCTTCCCCGAGCGGCAGGGGCGGGATGGCGGAGGGATTTGACAAGGGGCGGGAGCCGTAGGCTCACTGCCGCCGGGCAGGCTCCTCAGCTGCCCGCATTGCCCGGTGAGGGCTCCCGCGAGGGTTCCCTTGTCAAATCCCGGCCCGGGGACCGGCGGGGGCCGGGGGCGGTGAGGGCGGCGTGCCGGGGCGTGGTCGTGGCTGTCGCCACTGCCAGGCTCATATTCGTGTGTCGGGATCGCAGATCGGCTGTGCGCAGGACGGTGCCCCTCACTTACGGCGAGAGCCGGCTCGCTCATAGTATTCACGGGGATCTTTCCTGCCGCGGCGTCGCTTTCCCGGCACGCCGCCGGTCTAGCGGCTGGCCTCACGGAGGTCAGCTGGTCATCTCGGCCCAGACGAACCCCGCGAGCTCGCGGGCGACCGCCGTGATCGCGACGCCGGAGGGCTTGCCGCGGGCAGTCATCTGCCGCCAGGTGGCGTTGAGGCGCTGCTGCGCCTTCCAGGAGCGGGCCAGGGTGCCCGGGTCCGCCCCGGCCTGCCGGCGGCGCAGTAGCGCGCCGATCGCGGGCCGGTACCGGTAGGACCAGGCGGCCTCCACCAGCGCGGTCCGCACGCCCTCGGGGCCGGCCTTGGTGATCGAGCCGCGCCGGGTCCGCGTCCCGCTGGAGTACTCGCTCGGGATCAGGCCGGTGAAGCCCATGAACGCCCGGGCGGTGGCGAACCGGTGCCAGCCGGTGACCTCGGCGGCCAGGGTGAGCGCGGTCAGCTCCGCGATGCCCCGGTAGGCGCCCAGCCTCGCGACCGCCGGCGCCAGGGGCTCCCGCCCGGCCCAGGCCGACAGGCGGGCCTCGGCCGCGCGGAGCTCGGACTCCCTGGCCTGGAGGGCACCGCGGTAGGCGTCCAGGACATCCTGGAGCGCGGGCTCGCCGAACTGCTGCCGGTCCACCCAGGTCCGGTGAGCGAAGGTCCACTTCGCCCCGCCTCCCCAGGTGCGGCCGTGGCGGAGCAGGAGCGCGTTGAGCCGCTGCTGCATCCGCTTGCGGTCATCCAGCAGGTCGCCGCGGGCGCGGACCAGGTCCCGGACCGCCTCCTCCGGCGGGGACGGGACCCGGACCGGGGTCAGCATCCCGGCCCGCAGCGCGAGCGTGAGCCGGACCGCGTCGCGGCGGTCGGTCTTGACCCGGTCCGAGGCGCCCTTCGGGACCAGCGACGGCGCAATCACCTCGCACGCCACCCCCATCGACGTGGTCAGCCGGTGCAGCTCATAACCCGACGGCCCGGCCTCGTAGCAGACCGACAGCAGCCGCCGGTCGCCGAGCTTCCCGATGAGCCGGCGGACCGATTCCCCGTCGTTCGGGATCCGGTCGACCGCTGGGACATCCATCCCCGGCCGGAGCACCCCGCACACGATCTCCCGCATCGAGGTGTCCATTCCCACGTGGACCACTCCGGGTCCTGATGGCAAACTGGCCATGACGGCTGGCTCCCTTCTGCCTGTGGCACCGTCCTGCTGGCTGGCATTCCTGCACACCAGCGTCGGACGATCCACGACATAAGCCAAGAGCCCCGGCTCTAACCGGGTCTCTACCGGCAGAACCACGGAGCCGGCCGTTTCATGCTGACTTACGCTTGGAAGGCTGGTGACATGCTCTGGTTCGCCCATCCAGTTTGCCGTGATGACCAGGAGAAATAATCTCTCGACTCCGCTAGGCTGCCCTTTTGGGTAGAAATTTGGATAGAAAACCTCCACTGCCTGGAATCCGTGAATATTGGTGCAGCATTGTCCTGTTCCGTGCATCCTGATGCCGGACACCGCGTCGTTCGTCATGTCGGATGCACCGCCCAATGCCGCTTAGCTAAAGTTGATCATGGTTCGCGTGGGGTGCTGGTTTCCGGTGTTTTGCCTGCGCAGCCGGTGCCGGGTCGCCATGATCGGCGTCTATGACACAGACTTGCAGTGTGGCT
>JBOHCK010000596.1:0-2180 GCA_050698755.1 Streptosporangiaceae bacterium
GCACCGTGACGGGACCACCTAACCGGGCCGGTACTCCCGGCCGCAGCCCAAACCAAGACAATCTGGCAACGATCACCCTGGCCTTGACCGTCGGCCCGCTAACTAATCGTTGGTTTTGCGCTGGAAGCTACCGGGAGTCGAGATAGTCATCCACCAACTCCACGACCCGCCCGTCATCATCGACGACGGTGTAGGTCTCCCGCCGGACCCCGGACCCTATGACATTCCGTACGCGCATCCACGTTCCCTCCCGAAGCCCTCATGCGAACACGAACCGTCTCACGAACGGGGTCAATCCGGGGTGTCATTCACGGAAGTTCTCGCAGCTCAGACACTGCCTGGCTGACGTCGCTGACACCCCGCGAGCCGGTACAGGTAAAGGCGGCCGCGTTCGGCTGCTACGCGGGTCGGCCGTCGCGGGCTGAGTTGGACCGCATGTTCTACCTTGACGATGCGGACCTCAAGCTGGTCGCGAAGCGGCGCGGCGACCACGTGCCCCTGAGCTTCTCGCTGCAGCTCGCCACGGTCCGGTACCTCGGTACGTTCCTGGCCGACCCGCTGGACGTGCCGCCGCTGGTGGTCGAGCGCCTGGCGGGGCAGCTCGGGATCGCCGACCCGTCGTGCGTGAAGCGGTACCCCGAACGACCGCACACGCCGCTGGAGCACCGCGATGAGATCAAGACCGCCGGCGGGCTGAGGATCTCGCCGAGGCCGAGGACGAGTTCGCTGCATGGGTGCGGGCCAGGGCGTGGGCCAGGGCGTGGAGCACCGGCGACGGGCCGAAGACCATCTTCGGCGGCGGGGTGAAGTGGCTGCGGTCAAACGCGGTGCTGCTGCCGGGCGTTACGACGATCGCGAGGCTGGTGTCCCGGGTCCGGGGCGAGGCCCTCGATGACCAGTACGCGACGCTGGCCGCGCTGCCGGACGCTCATCAGGCGGCCAGGCTCGAAAGCGCGGTGACGGTGCCCGGGGGCGCGCGGTACTCCGAACTGGAGACGTGGCGCAAGGGCCCGGCGAAGCCCACCGGCCGGGGACTGGAGCGTGCGCTGAACGCACGGCCGAGATCGGCGGCGCCGGCATCGGGAAGCTCGACCTCGAGGCGCACGTGCCGCGCCGCCGGATCACGGACCTGGCGTCCTGACGGCCTTCCACCTGCACCTGAAGCGCCGCGAGATCTACGCCGAGGCCTCTACCCGCTGGCGCGACCCCCGTGCGCAGCTGCTCACGGGCGAGAGGTGGGAGCGGGCCAAGAGGCGGGCACTCATCGACCTGCAGCTGAGCGAGGACCCGTCCGCGCTGCTGGCCGAGCAGTCCCGCGCCCTGGACGCCGCGCTGCGCGACCTGGCCGCCGGGATCGCCGGGAAGGTCGTGGCCGGCACGGTCCGCGACTCCCTCCACATGGTCGACGTCTGGTACAGCCAGGAGGGCGGCCAGCGGCCCGACATCATCGTGTCCGACACCGGCTCGTATTCCGACCTGGTGTTCGGCCTCGTCTCCCTGCTCGGCGGGGAGTACCGGCCCGCTCTGGCCGACATCCCCGACCAGAAGGGCTGGCGCATCAGCGCGACGGCCGACTACGGCCCGCTGACCACCTTCGCCCGCGGCAAGGTCGACCTGGCCAGGGTCCACGCGAACTGGCGCGACATCCTGCGCGTGGTCGTGTCGATCCACACCGGCGAGGTCCGCGCCTACGACGTGGTCCGCATGCTCCAGAGCGACGGCCACCCCACCGCGCTCGGGGAGGCCATCGCGATGTACGGGCGGATCCCCAAGACGCTGCACATCTGCTCGCTGGCCGCCGAGGAGGCATACCGGCGCGACATCAAGGGCATGCGCAATCTCCAGGAGGGGCGGCATGCGCTGGCCGAGAAGGTCTATCACGGCCGCCGCCGCGAGCTGTTCCAGCGGTGCCGGGAAGGGATGGAGGACCCAGCTGGGAGCGCTGGGCATCGTTTTGAATTGCGTAGTTCTGTGGAATACGGTCTATATCGATGCTTCCCTGAACCGGCTCCGCGCCCAGGGGATCCGCAGCTGCGGATCCCGCCGACATCCGCGGCCGGTTGATCTCATCCAGCGGGCACTCCACGACCCGGCCAGCGAGATTGTGCAGCTCAACCTTGTGCCGCAGCCCCAGGAACTGGAAGAACACCGTTACCGCAGCCGCACGGCCGGCCCGGGTC
>JBOHCK010000597.1:0-2172 GCA_050698755.1 Streptosporangiaceae bacterium
CACCGCCACGTTCCACCGGAATCGCAGGCTCGAAGGCCCGACCCGGTCTGGTGGCAGGCCTGCGCCCCTCGTGAGGCGGTCCTGCAGCGGACCTTGGCGCTGCCGTTCACCGGAGACAGCGACGCCAACCTCAAGACCCGCGAGCGCGGGCTGATCAAGTTGCTGGACTGGCTCGAGGATCAGCCGGGCGGCAACTGGCAGGAACGGTGGCTGGCCAGCGGGGCCGAAGCGGCCGGACGGGACTGGAAGCGGGTCCCGGTGGAATGGCTGACGGCCCGGGACCACGCCCGCAAGTACGACACCATCGACCTGGTCGGCGGCATGATCCCGCTCATCGGCGGACAGGTCATCCGCCCGAACTACCAGTGGCTACTGCGCCTCATCCCCTCCCACCTGCTGTCGCAGTTCCGCCGGGTGACCGACCCCGAAGGGTTCGCGGCCCTGGAGGCCCATTGCGAGGCCACCGGCCGCCGCGGCGTGAACGATCGCGCGCAGGCGCTCAACAGGATCACCTGGATCATGATCCGTAAGGGCGGTCTGATCAAGGACATCACGATCGGGGACTGCGTCGAGCTGCAGGACGGGATCGGCGAGCACCAGTGCGCCGGGCAGCACGGCAAGCACCTGTACTACGCGCTGCTCGCCGAGACCGGCGTCTTCGGGCCGGGCGCCCCGCCCCGGTTGAAGGCGGTGATGGTGCTCGGCCAGCGCAGCCCCGCCGAGCTCATCGACCGGCACGAGATCTCCTGCCGGCCGATCCGGGACCTGCTGGTCGGCTACCTCACCGACCGCACCGTCGACGTCGACTACGTGACCTTGGAGGACATGGCCCGCTCCCTGGGCCTGCTGTTCTGGAAGGACCTCGAACAGCACCATCCCGGGATCAGCTCGCTGCGCCTGGACGCCCAGACCGCGGCGGCCTGGAAGGAACGCGTCAGCGTCGTCCCCGCCCGGGGCAGCCAGCCTGCCCGGCCCCGCATCAACGTGCACATCGTGCTCAGCTCCGTCCGGGCCTTCTACCAGGACCTGGCGCGGTGGGCCGCCGACGATCCGGCCCGCTGGGGCCCGTGGGTGGCGCCCTGCCCGATCCGAGACAAGGAGACCTCCCACGTCAAGGTCCGCAGCCGCCGCAAAGCGAACATGGACCAGCGGACCCGCACCCTGCTGCCCGTGCTGCCCGCCCTGGTCGCCACCGTCGAGCGACAGCACCGCGACGCGGCCCGGCGGCTCGGCGCCGGCCGCGACATTCCCGCGGGCACGGAGTTCGTCCTGGACGGCGAGACCTACCTGCGCCGCGGCGGCGGGACGACCGGTTGCGTCTACATCCAGAACATCCACACCGGGCGCCGCCTGGACCTGGCAGGTGAAGAGGAGCGCGCGTTCTGGACCTGGGCGGTCGTGGAGGTCTTGCGCCTGACCGGTGTCCGGAATGAGGAGATGATGGAGCTGACCCACCACAGCTTCGTTGCCTACAAGCTGCCGACCACCGGCGAGATCGTGCCGATGTTGCAGGTCGCGCCGTCCAAGCTCGACGCCGAGAGGCTTCTGCTTGTTTCCCCGGAGCTCGGTGAGGTGCTGACCGCGGTCATCCACCGGGTCCGGGCCGGGAAGGCCGCGATGCCCCTGGTGTCGGCATACGACGTCATGGAACGGACCTGGAGCGCTCCGATGCCGTTCCTGTTCCAGCGCCGCCACGGACCCGAGCACCGGGCCATGTCCCGCAACTACGTGCGGAAATGCCTTGACCGGGCGCTCGCCGCAAGCGGGCTGACCGACGCCACCGGACAGCCACTCAGGTTCACCCCGCACGATTTCCGGAGGCTCTTTTTGACCGACGCCATCCGGTCGGGGCTCCCGCCCCACATCGCCGCCAAGATCGCTGGTCACAAGGTTCTCGACACCACGATGGGATACGCCGCGATCTACCCCGAGGACGTCATCACCCACCACCGGGCCTTCATCGCCCGCCGCAGATCACTGCGACCCAGCGAAGAATACCGGGACATCACACCCGGGGAATGGCAGGAGTTCCTCGGCCATTTCGAGCTCCGCAAGGTCGCTCTCGGAGTCTGCACCCGCGACTACGGGACCCCTTGCCAGCATGAACACGCTTGTGTTCGCTGCCCCCAACTTCGGCCTGACCCGGCCCAGCTGCCGCGCATGGAGGAGATT
>JBOHCK010000598.1:0-2167 GCA_050698755.1 Streptosporangiaceae bacterium
TGGTCGCGCCGACGCCGACGGACCGTATGCCCGGAGGTGGCGTCTCGAGGCGGCCGCTGCACTTCATCATCCTGGCGGACTGCTCGGGCGGAATGAAGGGCGAGAAGATCCAGGCGCTGAACTACGCGATCGCGGACATGATGCCGCACCTGGTCGCCTGGGAACGCGACCAGGCCCAGGCCCAGATTTTCGTCCGGGTGGTGGCGTTCGCGACCGAGCCGCGCTGGCACATCCCGGATCCGGTACCGGTCGCCGACATCCGCTGGAAGCCGCTGCAGGCGGTGCCCAAGGGGCTGACCAACATGGGTCCCGCGTTCGCGATGGTCGCCGAGGCACTGGCGCCCGGCCGGATCGAGCGCCGGGCGCTGCGGCCGGCCCTTCTACTGATCACCGACGGGCTGTCCACCGACCTGCCCGGTAGGTTCGAGGCCGGCCTCGCCACCTTGATGGCCCAGCCTGCGGGCCGGGCCGCATTGCGGCTTTCCATTGCGATCGGCCGTGACGCCCAATCTGAGGCACTGACCCTGTTCATTGGCGATCCCAGTGTCCCGGTGCTGGTGGCCAACGCTACCGAAGACATCGCGGACCGCCTCGTCGCCGCGTCCCTGGCCGTATCGAGGATGTCCGAGGTCGGCGCCGACCGTACCGCGGTGGCCCGCAGGCTGTTCGGCGGGCCGGAGGGAGCGCCGTCCGGGATATTCGATCAGGACACGATCATCTGATGACGTCAATGCCAGCGGAACTGCCAGCGGAACAGCCAGCGGACGCGAACGTGCCGGAGACCAGGCCGCGGCAACGCGTCATCAGCGCCCTTCGGCGAAATCAGCGCCGCCGTCTCGGCGAAAGGAGGGATGAATGAGATGGACGGGCTGATTCAGCCGGGGCAGACGCTCCGGATGGAACGGGGCGGTGCCGTGGTCATGGTGGAGAACCGGCTCGGTGAGGGTGGCCAGGGAGTTGTCCACCAAGCCCGGCTCGGCGACGCGCGGTTCGCCGTGAAGTGGATCCGGCAGGGCCCGGGTAGCGAGGAGATGCGCAAGTCGATCGCCGGGCTCGTCCGGGTCGGCAGACCGCCCCACCGGGCGTTCATCTGGCCGATCGACCTAGTCAGCTCGGACCTCATGCCGGGATTCGGTTACCTCATGCCGCTGCTTGAACCGCGTTTCGGCTCGCTGGCGCCCGTCTTGAACATGGAGGCCAGACCCTCGTTCCGCACGATGGCTACAGTCGGCCGCGAGCTGGTCGACGCGTTCGCCGCGCTGCATTCTTCCGGGCTGTGCTACCGGGACATCAGCTTCGGTAACCTGCGGGCCGACCTGGACGCGTGCGAAGTGGCGATCATCGACGTCGACAACGTCGGTGTCGACTCAGAGCCCACGCTGGTCAAGGGGACGGGGCCGTTCATGGCGCCGGAGATCCTGCGCAACGAGGCGATGCCCTCGACCGTCACCGATCTGCACTCACTCGCCGTAATGCTCTTCTACCTGCTGATGCACGGCCATCCGCTGCTTGGCATGCGGGCCGACGCCTCCTATACCTGGGAACACGGCCGCCACATATCGGAAACGGAGCTGATGGTCCAGAATTTCGGCGTGCATCCGCTGTTCATCTTCGACCCGGACGACCGTTCGAATGGGCCCATGCCGGGGGAGAGCACGGCGGCCTGGTGGCCCATCTACCCGCAGCAGTTGCGCAGGGTGTTCATACAGGCCTTCACCAAGGGCCTGCACGATGCGTCCCTGAACGGCAGGGTCCTTGAGGGAACCTGGCGGCGTGCGCTCCTGGGCCTGCACGACAGCGTGTCCGCCTGTGCGGGCTGTAGCGCGCCGCTCTACCGCGACCTGGAAGTGACGGGGCAGCAGTGCTGGCATTGCCACGGGACCCTGCCCGCCCCGTCGACGCTCACGGCTCCCGGGGGCACGCTCGTCTTGTCCGAGGGCGCCACCGTGAGCAGCCATCACCTCTACCGGGATCACCAGTACGGCACGGCCTGCGCGACCGTTGAGCCGTATCCCGGACGGCCAGGCCACGTGGTAATGCGGAACCTTACCGACCAGCTGTGGACCGTGTTTGCCGATGGTGAGGAGCCTAAGCGAGTGGCTCCCAACCAGCGCCTTGGCGTGCGGCCCATGCAGATCGACTTCGGCACCGCACGGGGCCGGATCCG
>JBOHCK010000599.1:0-2146 GCA_050698755.1 Streptosporangiaceae bacterium
ACCGAAGAGCTCGAAGGGAGCGCGGCATGACCACGATAAGCACCGTTCCGGATAATACGGATTCGGAATATACGGAATGGGAGGAGTACGCGGGGACGCTGGCGCCCCGGGTCGGGGCCGGTCGAGGGGATCCGGCAGACCTTCTCCCTGGCTTGGCGGACGCTCGTGCAGATCAGGCACAACCCGGTCGAGCTGATCGACTTCAGCATCCAGCCGGTGATGTTCCTGCTGCTGTTCACCTACGTGTTCGGCGGCGCGATCGGGGGCTCGCCGCACGCGTACCTGATGTTCGCGCTGCCCGGCATCATCGTGCAGAACTCGCTGTTCACCACCCTGAACACGGCGACGGGCCTGTCCACGGACCTGAAGGAAGGATTCTTCGACCGGCTGCGCTCGCTGCCGATCGCCAGGTTCGCCCCGCTGGCCGGGCGCATCCTGGCCGACATCGCCAAGCAGGCCTGGGCGGTCACCATGCTGCTGGCGATCGGGGCCATCCTCGGGTTCCGGTTCGGGGCGGGCGCGGGCAGGCCGCTCGGCGCGCTGGCCGCGTTCGGTCTGGTGCTCGCGTGCACGCTGGCCATCTCCTGGGCCCTGGTGCTGGTGTCCATGCTCGCGGCGAACCCCGAGAAGGTGCAGATCTTCGGGTTCGTGGTGCTGTTCCCGCTCACCTTCACCAGCGACGCGTTCGTCCGCACGGCCTCGATGCCGGGCTGGCTGCAAGCCTGGTCGAAGGCGAACCCGGTGTCAGTCCTGTCCGACGCCATGCGCGGGCTGCTGGTCTCGGGCCCGGCCGCCCGGCCCGTGGCCGAGTCGCTCCTCTACGCCGCGGCGTTCACGCTCGTGTTCGCGCCGCTGGCGGTGCGGGCGTTCAAGCGCCGGGCGTAGCAGCGATCAGCGTGGCCAGTGTGTCGATAGTGACGTACTGGCCGCGCTGGTATGCGTCGCCGAAGGGCGCATCGCCGAGCGTCCTACGTGCGTCGCCCGCGATCCTGGCTTCATCTTCTGCCGAACGATCGATGGTTCCCCTGATCGATATGCCGGCGCCCAGCAGCGTGGCCGACCAGGCCGGATCACCCTCGCGGAGGGCCAGGTCGGCCAGGCCGACCAGGGCGGTCGCGATCACCGGCGCGTCGGCCGCGGACCTGCCGACCTCCAGCGCCTCGGCGTGCCAGCGGCGGGCCGCGTCCAGGTCGCCCTCGGCGCCGGCCAGGTACCCAAGCGAGGTGGCGGCGACGGCGCGGATCTGCAGCGCCACGTTCACGTGACTGGACAGCTCCATGGCGCGCAGGAGCTGCGCCTGTGCTGCCTTAGGATCGCCGTCGAGCCGGGCCAGATCGCCGGCCGTGTAGGCGGCGAGAGCCATCACCTCGCGCAGGCCAAGCCGCTCGGCGTTGCGCTGCGCCCGGGCCAGCTCGTCCCGGGCCTGGTCCTTCTCGCGGAGCAGCCAGAGTTCACGCGCCAGCCACAGCCGGCACTGCGTCTCGTCCTCGGCGCTGCCGAGCTCGGCGGCGAGCCCGGCGGCCTGCCGGTAGTGGTCAGCCGCGGCGGCGTGCTCGCCGCGCCACGCCTCCAGCATGCCCAGGCCGCCGAGCGCGGCGGACCGTCCCCACCGCTCCCCCAGTGCGCCGAAGGTGTCGGCGGCCCGGAGGAAATCCGCCTCGGCCTGGGCGTGCAGCCGGCCGAAGTTGAGTGTCAGGTGGCCGCGGAGGATCCGGGCGGTCGCGCTCGCCCACGCGTCCCCGTCATCGACCGCCCCGTCGAAGGCGTCGGGCGCCGCAGGCACCCCGTCGATGACCGACCCGAACATGGCCCTGATCGGGCCGATCAGCCGCAGGAGCGGAACACGCGGGTCGGGGACTCTGGACGCGAGTTCGGCGGCGATCCTGAACCACTCCACAACCGGCGCGCTCCTGGCTGCGTCGCCGGCCAGCAGCGCGCCCATGGTGTACGCCAGGGCCAGCCGCTCGGTTCCGTCCTGGTCCGCCGCCTCCTCGCCCGCGATGGCGAGGGCCTCGGCGGCTAGCCCCAGTTTCCTGGATAAGTTGATCTTGTAGGTGTTTGTGCTGGCAGTGTGGGGTGCTGGTGGCTCCGGCGCCTATGACCTAAGTGAGTATTTGATAAATGGGTGGGCTGGGCCAGGCGGCAT
>JBOHCK010000600.1:0-2143 GCA_050698755.1 Streptosporangiaceae bacterium
GAAGCACGGCCTCTGGCGCGTCGCGGAAGACGACCCCGACTCCGACCTCTACGCCGAAAGCAGGGACGCGGATACCGTCATCGCCTACATCACGGCGCACTGCTGACACACCCGCTACTGATCAGCGGCGCGATCGACCCGATCGATCGTGATGACGTCGCCGTCGATGACGTACATGACCCGGTACCTGCCGACCCGCAGCCGGTGATACCTGCCCCGGTGGAACCCCTCCGGAGGGTACGGGTCAGCGGCCAGGGCGGCGACGGCCATGCCGACGGCGCGCATGCCATCCTGGTCTCGCATGAATCGGCGCGCTAATGTGGTCGCGGCCGGGGACCACCGGATCCTCACTGCTCGCTGCCGAGCAACTCGGCCATGACGTCTTCGTGCGAACGTGCGCCGGGGCACCCCGCGGCAACCCACTCGTCATGGGCCGCGAGGGTGGCCTCGATTTCCGCCTCTTCCAGGGCCTCCGGGGAGGCATGTCGTTCTACCGCACGGAGCCGCCGCAGCTCCACGAGCGGGACGATGGCGGCGGCCTCGCCGCCGAGGTGGATCACTTCGTACGGCTCGGCCGGTTCCGGGTGGTTAGCCGCCTGCGCACTCATACGGTTAACCGTACAGGAGATCGATCCGAAAGGTCTGGCGCCGCGCTAGGGCACAGAAGCAGGCAAAAGAGAAGACGAACCCGGATCGTTCGGTATCAATGGAATTTCACCGGGGCCAGATGTCGCAGTGTGTTATTACTGTGGGTGCGGTGACCGGAACGCGCGGGTAACGATGGATGGGCGCGATGACCGAAGCGGGCCGCGGCGAGCAGGCCTCACCGCTTGACCAGCCGCAGGAGTTCACGGACGCGTCCTCCTACCGGGTGCGGGACGAGCTGGCCGGGCTGATCGAGCGGGACCTGCTGGGGCCGTGGGACGGGGAGCTGGAGGTGCTGCCGCCACGTTCGGCCGGCCCGGGGGAACGGTACCTGGTGGGGCGGCTCGGGCCGCGGCACGACCCGCGCTCCGAGGCGGCCGCGGCCGGGGACGCGGTGGACACCGAGATAGCGGCCGGCGGGGACGGCGGGGACGGGGAGCTGCCCGACCTGCTGACGATGCAGAACGCGGGCGGATGTGGGCCTCGTCGATGGGGCTGTCATGCGTGGTGGCGTCCGGCATCGAGACCCTGACCGTCACCGCGGCCTGGGGCCGGTACGGCAAGGCGGAAGTGCTGGACGAGGCGGGTAACCCGCGGCGCTGCTGGACCCGGGAACCTATGCGGAGTCGGGGTCCGAGGGCGAGCAGCCGGCCTACCCCGATTTGCGTACGCCCGCTTCATCGTCCCGATCGACGACCGGTTCCAGCCCTTCATCCCGTCATGAGCTGGCCGTCATGAGCTGGCCGTCATGAGCTGGGACGGGCTGGAGGCGGCCGGCTCGGACCTGGTCGGCCGACTCGGGCCGTCGGCGCTGCGCACCATCATCGGGCACGCCATGGAGCGGTGGCCCCGGGACGCGATCCTGCGGGCCACGCCGGGCTCGGCGGCGCTGCTCGACGCGCTGGCCGGGGTGGACCGTTCGGCTGGCCTGGCCTACCTCACCGGCCTGGCCGCGGGATACGCCCAGCGGGCCGCCGAGGTCAGCGTGGAGACGGTGTGGAGCGGCCCGGGCTCTCATCATGTGCCGGTCCGAGCCACCGCCGCCGTTCTCGCCGACGTTGTGCGCGAAGCCCAGCGTGAACTGCTGATGATGACCTACTCCGCCCGGCCGCACCATGAGCTGAATGACGCCCTCAGCGCAGCGGTGGAACGTGGCGTGGCCGTCAGCATCGTGGTCGAGACGCTCCAGGGCGCGGGCAGCGCCCTCTCGGGCGACGAGCCCTACCAGGCGTTTACCGGAGTTCCAGGCCTCCAGCTCTGGCACTGGCCTACCTCGCAGCGAACTGAACCGGGCGCGAAGATGCACGCCAAGCTGGCCGTGGCCGACCGCCGCGTCCTGCTGATCACCAGCGCTAACCTCACCCAGTCCGGGGTCGGCAAGAACATCGAAGCCGGCCTGCTGATCCGCGGTGGCGCGGCTCCTGTCCGCGCCGCCGAGGCGCCAGCTGCGGCCTACTGGCCAGTCCTGGAACGGCGCGTAGCCGAGCTGGCCGAGGAG
>JBOHCK010000601.1:0-2141 GCA_050698755.1 Streptosporangiaceae bacterium
GCGCCGGGCGCCTGGTCATCGGGGGGATTGCTGGTCATGACGGTACCTTCCGGTGCTGGTCAGGCTTTTCTTTTCATTTCTGATCGGTGAGGAGAAATGAAAAGAAAGGCAGCGATGAGAACCGATCAGAGGGGAGGACCTGGCCGGCCCTGCACGCGGGCCGGCCAGGAGGGGTTTTCAGGACTGCCGTGCCTGCGGCGCGGCCTGGCCGCGCAGCCACAGCGCGGTGAAGCCGGCTTCGTCGATGAGGTTGCCCGCCTCGAACCCGGGCGCGATGCTGCCGCGAGCGGCGTAGAAGGCATTCAGGGCGGCATGCCCGGCAGGCGAGCGCAGGAACTCATCCACCTCGGTCAGCGTGTCCGCCAGGCCGGCCAGCCAGGCTGTGTCGCGGCGGGTCATGGCGCGGTTCCCGGCGCGGTGCCGAACCCGGCCCAGGCCGAGGTGCCGGGCTGGGCGGAGTACGCCTCGTCGGCGATGGTCACCGGCCCGTCCACGCGCCTGGCGGCCTGGTAGCCGGTGATGGACAGCAGGTCGCCGTCGCCGAACCGGCCGGCCAGCGCGGCGGTGCCCAGCGCGGCATCCACCGCGGCCGTCCCGGCCAGCGCGGCGAGCTCGACCGCCTCGGCCATCTTCGCGCGGACCCGGGTGGCGCCCGTGGCGGCGGCCTCGGTCAGCCAGGCCCGGGCGCCGTCCCCGATCGCCAGGAACGCCGCCTCGGCCTCGGTCGCCGGCTGGATGCGCGGCGGCCGCGGCGACCCGTCCGGCTGCTGCGGATGACCGGGGTAATGCGCCAGGTCGATCCGCGGTGTCCCCGGCACCGACAGCGCGTGCCGGGCGACTTCGGCCAGGCCCAGCGGACCCGGCCCGGCCCAGTCCGGGCGCAGCGGCAGCGCCGCCAGGTCCGCCACGGCCACCAGCTCATCACCGTCGGCGCGGACCCGCACCTCCGCGCCCGCCAGGCCCGGCGGTGTCGAGTACCGCACGCTGCCGGACCGGATGGTCTGATCGGAGTTCACCACCCGCGTCGTCCCGAGCGCGGCGGTGTGCGGCGCGTCCGGCAGCCGGTGCAGCCGGGCCCGCTCGGCCTCCAGCCGCTGCGCCGGGACCGCGCACGTCTCCCGGTGCACCCGCCCGTTCACCTTGTCGCAGAACTGCGCGCAGGCCTGCGCCAGCTCGGCGAAACCGCCGTAGGCCTCCCGCAGGTTCACCTCGGCGGGCACCAGGTCGGCCTTGGCGATCTTCACCGTCGACTCCGAACCGCCCTTGGATTCCGGGTCATAAGGGACACAGGTATGCACCGTCATCCCGTAATGCCGGCCCACCGCGACGATCTCCGGATGCCGGACCGGCACCCCCGCGACGTGGTCGACGGTGACGGTCTTCTCGTTATCGGTCAGTGCGTAAACCGGGACCCCGCCGACCCTGCGCAGCATCGCATCCAGGCACGCGATCAGCGTCGGCAGCGTCCGGTCCCACACCGGCAGCACCACCCGGAACCGCGACCACGCCAGCCACGCGCAGAACAGCAGAGTGTCCCGCAGCGTCCCGTCCGGCCCCGGCACCCGCGGGCCCTTGCCCCAGTCCCACTGCAGCCACAGTCCCGGCTCGGTGATCCACGGCCGGTACGTCCTGGCGTGCCCGCCCCGCCACCGGGCCTTGGCCGCCGCCACCGCCCGCCGCGTGGTCCGCTCAGTCCCCCCGAACCCCATCGGCACCAGCCGCTCATGCACCTTGTCGGCCCGCACCTTGCCCTTCGACCGCTCCACCCACTCCTCGATCTTGCCCAGGAACGGGTCGATCAGCTTCGGCCTGGCCACCGGCGCCGTCACCGGCCGCCCCAGATCCCGGGCCTGCGCATACCGGCGCACCGTCTTCGGATCCGCGGCGCACAGCGGCGCCGCCGAATGCGCGACACCCGTCGCATCAAACGCTTCGAGAATTTCCATGATCTCCCTGTCAGACTTCTTCACGGCCCCTCCGGGCCGTCAGCTGGTGTCATCACAGCCACCGAGCCAACTCCCGGAGGGACCACAGGAGGCGGACCGACACGTAACGGTCTTGTCCGGATAAAGGGCGATCAGGTGTCCGCCGGACGGGGACCGTCATGTCCGTCTACAGGGATCTTGGCGTGTCCGCTGTCA
>JBOHCK010000602.1:0-2130 GCA_050698755.1 Streptosporangiaceae bacterium
TTCGAGGCGGCCCCGCCAGGTAAGCCGGTCAGCCCCGACCTGGCGGGCCGGTTCGCCGCCGACTTCGCCTTGGGCGCGCAGCTCGACGCGAGCACCGATCCGGCCCAGGCCGCCTCGATGCTGGCCCTGGCCCGCGGCGTGTACGCGATGGCCAAGACGACCAACGTCGGGCAGATCGTCACCACGTTCCCTTACGACTACTACCCAGGCACCGAGTGGAAGAGCGACATGCTCTGGGGCGCCGCCGAGATCGCCCTGGCCGACGAGGCGACCGGCGCGCCGGCCGCGCAGCTCAGTGCGGACCTGGCTACTGCGGCCCGCTGGGCCCGGGCCTACATCGCGCAGGGTCACCCGGTCGGCGGGGACACGTTCAACCTCTACGACAACGGCGCGGTCGCCGAGGGCGAGCTGCTGCAGGCCATGCAGCAGGCGTCGGACGCCGGGCTGAGCCCGGTGATCGCGCCCGCCACGCTGCTCGCCGACCTGGCTGCGCAGCTGCGCACCGGCGAGGACTGGGCCAAGGGCGACCCGTTCGCGCTCGGCACCCAGCTCGGCGCCTCGGACGCCTCACCGCACGCGTTCGGCCTGTTCATCACCGACGCGCTGTACCAGGAGCACGGCGGCTCGCGCCAGTTCGCCTCGTTCGCGCAAGCGCAGCTGAACTTCGCGCTCGGCGCCAACGGGTGGGGCAGTTCCTTCGTCGTCGGGGCGGGCACCGTGTTCCCGCACTGCATGCAGAGCGAGATCGCCAACCTGGCCGGCTCGCTGTCCGGGACCGGCGACATCCAGCTGGGCGCGACCACCGACGGACCGAGCAGCATCGGCAACTTCGTCGGCCTGGGCACCGTCTCAGGGATGCGAGCGTGCAGCGCGGGCAACTTCGGGCCGTTCAACACCTCGACCGCGGGCTACGAGGACAACGTGGTCTCCTGGCCCTCGGTGGAGCCCGCCGACGACTACACCGCCGCGTCGCTGCTGGCGTTCACCCTCGGCGCGGCCGGCCTTGGCTGACTCCCCCGCCGCCAGGCGCGCCCGCGACCCCGCCGTCCTGGCCATCGACGGCGGCAACAGCAAGACGGACGTGGCCCTGGTGGCGTACGACGGGACGCTGCTCGCCTCCGTGCGCGGCCCCGGCATCAACCCGCAGGACGTGGGCGCCGACCAGACGGCGCTCAACCTGGACGCCCTGGTCAGGCAAGCCGCGGGTCGGGCAGGCCTCCCGGCGTCCCCGGCCTCCCCCGCCTGGACCGCCCGGCACACCGTGGCCTGCCTGGCCAACGCGGACCTGCCGGAAGAGGAAGCCGAGCTAGCCGCCGCGGTGCAGGCGCAGGCGTGGAGCCCGGCCGCCACCGTGGTCAACGACACCTTCGCGATCCTGCGCTCGGGCCTGACCGACACCGACCTGCCGCACTGGGGGGTGGCCGTGGTCTGCGGCGCGGGCATCAACTGCGTCGGCGTGGCGCCGGACGGCCGCGTCACCAGGTTCCTGGCCCTGGGGACGATCGCGGGCGACTGGGGCGGCGGCTACTTCCTCGGCCTCGAGGTCCTCTGGCACGCGGCGCGGGCCGAAGACGGCCGCGGCCGGGACACGGTGCTGACAAGCTACGTGACCAGCCACTTCGGCGTGGAGCGGGTCGAGCAGGTGACCATCGGCCTGCACCAGGGCAAGATCCCGCACGATGACCTGATCAGCCTGGCCCCTGTGCTGCTGCGCGCCGCGGATGAGGGCGACCCGGTCGCGCGGTCGCTGGTGGATCGCCAGGCCGACGAGATCGCGGTGATGGCCATCGCGGCCATGCGCCGCCTGGACCTCACCGGCCTCGCCACCCCGGTCGTCCTGGGCGGCGGCGTCATCACGGCGCGGAACCCGCTGCTGATGGCCGGTGTCACCAGGCGGCTCGCCGAGGCTGCCCCCCGCGTGCAGATGCGCGTGATCGAGGTTCCGCCGGTGGTCGGCGCCGCGCTGCTCGGCCTGGACCACGTGAACGCGCCGCCCGACGCCGAGTCGCGCCTGCGCGCCGCCTACGGCCTCCCGCGCTCCTGACCCGGGCCGGACTTTCGCGACATGAACACCCGCTGTTACGCTGAAGCCGATGACGGACCAGATAGCGGAGGCAACACCGGCAGTCG
>JBOHCK010000603.1:0-2129 GCA_050698755.1 Streptosporangiaceae bacterium
GCGACCACCGCCGACGCCCGGGCCATGATCGACGCCGTCGAGCGCGCCGGCATCATCGCCCGGGTCGGGCTTACCTTCCGCCGGTCCCCGGCGATCAGCGCGCTCCGCGACCAGATCGCCGCGGGGCGGCTGGGCCGGCCGATCCACTTCAGCGGCCACTTCTGGACGGACTACGGCTGCGACCCCCGGGCGCCGATCAGCTGGCGCTACCGGGGCGGTCCCGGCTCAGGCGCGCTTGCCGACCTGGGCACCCACCTGACCGACGTGGCCGAGTTCCTGTTCGGGCCGGTCGAGTCCGTCCGCGGGGCCGTGCTGGCCACGGTGGTGGCCGAACGGCCGGTTCCGCTCGGCCACGTCATCGGGCACGCCCACGCCGCGATCGGCGAGGAGCGCGAGCCCGTGGAGAACGACGACTGGGCCAGTTTCAGCCTGGGCTTCGCCAGCGGCGCGACCGGCGACCTGAGCGTCTCCCGGATCGCGTTCGGCCACCCGAACTCCATGAAGTTCGAGGCCTTCTGCGAGGAAGGCGCCGTCGCCTTCGACGTGACCCGCCCCGGGGAGTTCGAGATCGCCACGACCGGCCTGCCGGAAGCCTCCCGCGGCTTCCGCCGGGTCATCGTCGGCGCCGCGCACCCCTACGTCGAGGGCGGGCTGGCCATGGACGCGCCCGGCCTCGGCTTCGGGCACAACGACAGCTTCGTGTACCAGGCGCGGGCGTTCCTGGACGAGGTCGCCGGGCGCGACGAGCTGCCGCGGTGCGCCTCGTTCGCCGAGGGCCTGCACAACATGGAAGTCCTCGACGCGGTCGCGCGCTCCGCCGCAGGCGACTGGGCCTCCGTGCGCGTGGCCGGCTGAGCGGGGAAACGCCCGTGAGCACCGGCCTGTCCTGGCTGACCCTGGGTGTCGCCCCCGATTCCTGGGGAGTCTGGTTTGCCGAAGATCCGCACCAGGTGGGGTGGGAGCAGTACCTGGACGAGGTCGCGGCGGCCGGCTACCTGGTCACCGAACTCGGCCCGCCGGGGTTCCTGCCGCAGGACCCGGCCCGGCTGCGCGACGAGCTGGCCGCCCGCCAGCTGACCGTCTGCGGCGGGACCGTCTTCGCCGGCCTGCACCAGGGCACGGACGCGCTCGCGAAGGCCAAGGAAGCTTTTGCGCGCGAGGCGAGGCTGCTGGGCGAGGTCGGCGCCGAGTTCCTCATCCAGCTGCCCGAGCAGTACACCGACCTGCACGGCGGGGGGCGCACCGAATCGGCCGCGATCGACCCCGGGCAGTGGCACCACCTGGTCACGGGGACCAACGAGCTGGCCAGGTACCTGCTCGAGGCGCTCGCCGCGCTGGACCGCGACCTGTTCACCGTCGTCGAGCAGGACCTCTACCCCGTCGAGCCGCACGTCCCGCTGCCCATCCAGGCCAGGACCGCAGGGTACCTGCGCGGCTGCGGCCTGGGCCCCGTCCGGCACTGGCCCTACTTACCCGCCGGGGTCCGCCGCGCGAGGCGGTACAGGTCGACCAGTTCGCCGGTCGTCGTGGCGTCCTCCGGCGACTTGTCGTCGCGCCAGCGCCCGGTGAACCGCGGGAACCGCATGGCCAGCCCGGCGTCCGGTTTGATCAGCCCCCAGGCCGCCGAGTAGTGCGGCGACAGGGTCAGCTCGGCGGACAGGACCTCCAGCACGACCCCCGGCTCGAACCACACATCGGGCTGCTGCCGAGCGTCGACGCGGGCCGGCCGTTCCGGGTGGGCCAGCGGCGCCAGCTTGCCGGGCAGCGCGGCCAGGTCGGCGTCGGAGAACCCGGTGCCGCACTTGGTCACCGTGCGGAAGACGTCCGCGTCCGGGTCGTAGGCGGCCAGCAGCACCGCGCCGTAGGTGCCGGCCCGCCGGCCGCGCCCGGCGAACGCGCCGACGATGACCAGGTCGACCGAGTCGGCCAGCTCCGTGCGGTAGTCCCGCTTGAGCTTGATCCACAGCCAGCCGCGGTTCCCGGCCTGGTACACCGACGCGTTGCTCACCGACTTGCACATCAGCCCCTCGCAGCCGTCGGTGATCGCCTCCTCGAACGCCGCGTCCAGCGCGGCCGGGTCGCTCACCTCGGTCGCGGTGGTCAGCCGCAGCCGCGGCCCGGTGACGAGC
>JBOHCK010000604.1:0-2113 GCA_050698755.1 Streptosporangiaceae bacterium
CCCCGCGACTGCACGAAGAAGCGGACGGCAACTGCCTGGTTGACCTGCTGATGTTCGACGACGACCGGCTCGCGGGGATCTTCGCCGGTGCGGCGCTGACCGTCGGGGCCACGTTCTCCAGCGCCCGGGTGGCGGCGCTGCCGCTGGAAGGGCGCGCCTGCCTGGCCGAGTGGGACGACCGGGACGATCAGCTGGTCATGCACGTCTCCACGCAGGTCCCGCACCAGGTCCGCTCCGGGGTCGCCCAGGCGCTGGGCCTCCCGGAACGCGCCATCAGGGTCATCGCGCCCGACGTCGGCGGGGGATTCGGCCTCAAATGCGTGGTCGGCCGGGAGGAGGTGGCCGTGGCCGCGGCCGCGCTGCGGCTGCGGCGCCCGGTCCGCTGGACCGAAGACCGGCAGGAGAACCTGACCGCCTCGTTCCACGGGCACGAGCAGCGCTATCAGGTCAAGGCGGCCTTTGACTCCCAGGGGCGGATCCTCGCCCTGGACGCGGAGATCGAGTGCGACATCGGGGCCTACTCGGCGTTCCCCTTCACCTGCGCGGTCGAGCCGCTGATGGCCGCGACGGAGCTGCCCGGCGTGTACAAGGTGCCTGCGTACCGCGCGCGCGGCCGCGCCATCACCACCAACAAGGCGCCGACGGCGCCGTACCGCGGCGTCTCCCGGCCGCAGATCGTGCTGGTCATGGAGCGGCTCATGGAGAAGGCCGCGGCCGCGCTGAGCCTGGATCCCCTCGAGGTCCGCCGGCGCAACCTGATCAGCCCGGGGGAGTTCCCCTATACCGGGGTCAACCGGATCACCTACGACGAGGGCAGCTACCGCGAGTCCCTCGACCTGGCCGAAAAGCAGGTCGCCGAGCGCGGCTGGCCCGCCGAACGCGACCAGATCCGGCAGGCCGGGCAGTTCGCCGGGATCGGCTTCGCGTGCTTCTCCGAGCGCACCGCGTACGGCACGCCCACCATGTCGCAGCGCCGGATGCGGATGACCCCCGGCTACGACACGGCCATGGTGCGGATGGACCCGACCGGCGAGGTCATCGTCACCACGGGGACGTGCGGCCACGGCCAGGGACACGAGACCACGTTCGCGCAGATCGTCGCCGACCGCCTGGGCGTGCACCCCGACCAGGTCCGGCTCCGCCAGGGCGACACCGACCTGGTCTCGTACGGCTGGGGTACCTGGGGCAGCCGTTCGGTGGTGATCGGCGGGGGCGCGGCCGGGCGCGCCGCGGACATCGTGGCCGGCCAGCTGCGGCGGGTGGCCGCCGCCCTGCTCGAGGCCAGCCCGGATGACGTCGAGCTGGCTGAGGGCACCGCGCGCATCCGCGGCGACGCCGCCGCCGCGATCGGAATCGGCGAGCTGGCCCGGGTGGTCCACTTCCAGGCTCACCGGGTGCCCGAGGACCTGCGCTTCGGCCTGGAGGCCCGAGCCTCGTATGACCCCCCTGGCACCTTCTCCAACGCCTGCCACGCGGCGATGGTGGTGATCGACCCGGGCACCGGAGAGATCCGGCTGCACAGGTACCTGGTCGTCGAGGACTGCGGCGTCGTGATCAACCCGATGGTCGTGGACGGCCAGGTGCGCGGCGGCGTCACCCAGGGCGCGGCGGCCGCGCTGCTCGAGCGGGTCTGCTTCGACGCGGACGGCCAGCCGGTCAGCACCACGCTGATGGACTACCTGGCGCCCACCGCCGCGGAATTGTGCCCCATCGAGATCGTCCACCTGGAGACGCCCTCCCAGTTCAGCGAGACGGGGGCCAAGGGGATGGGCGAGGGCGGGACGATCGGCGCCCCGGCGGCGGTCCTGAACGCCATCAACGACGCGCTGTCCGACACGGACGTGCGCTTCGACCACATCCCGGTGCTGCCGCAGGACGTAAGCGCCGCCCTGAACCGGGCCGCAGTGAAGGAGCCACCCGCCGGATGAAGGACACTCACGCCATCCGCCTGCGCGTCAACGGACACGATCACGAGCTGGTCGTGGAGGCCCGCCGGACCCTGGCCGACATGCTGCGGCACGACCTGGGCTACACCGGCACGCACCTGGGCTGCGAGCACGGCATCTGCGGGGCGTGCACCGTGATCCTCGACGGCTCGCCGGTACGTGCCTGC
>JBOHCK010000605.1:0-2113 GCA_050698755.1 Streptosporangiaceae bacterium
GTCATGAAGCTCGATTATCCGGAATGGTCGCGTGATCCCACCAGCCCGCCTCCTTCTGCGGCACTAGCGTGACGACTCGAAGCGATCAACTGGAGCGCCGACTCATAACAGATCAGTGATGCGCTCGCACAGCCACGCCAGTGACAGCGGATAGCGGTAATCGATGCCGGCATGCGTCGCGTCGAATAGCTCGAAGTGGATCAGGTCCTCCGCCACCCCGGCCGCGCGCAGCGCGGCGCGGAACGCCGACGCCCCGACGTCCAGGTTGAACTCGTCCCTGGTCCCGGCGTCGATCCAGATGCCGCGCAGGCCCCGCAGGGCTGCGGCGTACCGCGGCACCATCCGCACCGGGTCCCAGTCAAGCCACCGCTGCCACACGTCCGGCCGCAGCACGCCGGTGACCGGGTCGAACGGCAGTTCCGGCGTGCCGTCGTCCCGGGCAGAGAAGCACGCCGCGACGCCGAGCAGCCCTAGCAGGGACATGTCCTCCGGCTTGGTGAATGACACGCGCGACCGGAAGTCGTGCCACCACAGGAAGATGTCGCCGTCGTACGTCCGCAGGTGCCGAACGGCGGCGGGGAATTCCGGTATGTAGGAACACTCGTAAAGCGAGTCGCCCGCGTGGGTCGCGAGCGCGCCGAACACGTCGGGCCGGAGCATCGGCGTGATCATCGCGCCGAACCCTCCGCTCGACTTCCCCGTGACCGCTCGGTGCGCGGCGTTGGGGACCGTGCGGTACCGCGTGTCCACGTAGGGCACGACTTCGTCGCACAGGTACGAGTGATAGCGGCCGGTGCCCGGCGAATCGACGAACTGGCTTCCGCCGTAGGCGGTCCATGCGTCCACGTAAACGACGATCGCGGGCGGCGCGTCGCCCCGCACGAACATCGCGTCGGCGGCTTCGGGAAACGGCTGCCTGAAGGCGGTCCGGTTCCGCCACATCGCCACGTGCCCGGTGTACCCCTGGATCACGTACACGGCGGGGTAGGCGCGATCCGGCTCGTCATCGTAGCCGGGCGGCGTGTACACAAGCAGCGGCCGCTCGTGCGGGTCCCCGAGCGGGTTACCGCGCAGCAGCTCGCTGCCTATCACGTGCTCGTGCATCCGTCCGGTCAGCTCAGCGCTCCATGGCAACATAGCAAGGATCATTCCACCGAACCACCGGCTGGTGACACTGCCGGACGTGCCGGGTTTCACGGCACCTGACCTGGGCTTTGTGCGGGTAATTGGGCAGCGAGCTGATAGCCTTCGCCGCGCACCGTCGTGATCAGGTCGAAGCCAAATTTCAATCGCAAGCGCCACACGCACACGTCGACGACGTTCGTTCCCGGGTCGAATTCGTATCCCCATACGGCGGCCAGCAGCTTGCCCTTGGGTACCGGTCGGCCAGCAGATTCAGCCAGCTCCCTGAGCAGGAGGAATTCCAGCCGGGTCAGCGGAACCGGGCCGTGGCCCGCATCTGCAGCCAGCCGTCCCAGGTCCAGGCTGAGCTGGCCGACCCTGATGACCTCGCCTTGGGTGTGCGCGTTGCCGCGATCAGGCCCCGTGCTGCCTGCCGCATCCCCGGCAATCATCAGAAATCGGCCTCCGCTATGTCGCTTCTTACGCATGCGCCCAGGCGCACTCGCGCACCAGGTATTTAGGCAAGGCTTACCTTATAGGTTCCCGGCGGGCAGGACAGGGCGGTTGGCCCGGCCCGGCTACAGGTCCGGAAGCCGATAGCCGGTCTGCGAGCAGCCGTCGGACCAAGGCGCTCATTGGGAGATCGACACCACCACTGCCGCCGTTGAACGGGAACCCTGCCGGACTGGCTGTTGACCGTCGTTCTTTATGAGCGTGAAATCGGCCCCTGGCGTCGTTTCCGGTGAGGGTCACCTTCGAGGTGGCGGTGCCGGGCGTGCGACGACACCGTGGGCATCCGCGGCCGCTGTCCCCGTGGCCGGGGCCGGCGGCGGGCGCTGGCGCTCGCCGTGTCGTCCGGGGCGGGTCAGGCGTTCGGGTTGCGGGGCGGCGGCCGGGCTGGGATCGTGCAACACGAACTGCCCCTGGCAGCCGGCCCGGGCCGGGGCTGATCATCGGAGCGTGACCAGGAGAGGACTGCCCTGTGCTGCTG
>JBOHCK010000606.1:0-2111 GCA_050698755.1 Streptosporangiaceae bacterium
CATGTCCAGCCAGGAGGCATGTTTCGGCGTGTAGGTGACGGTGATCCGGGGGTGCGCGGTGATCCAGGCCCGGGTAGCGCGGGAAGTGTGGCTGGATCCGTTGTCCATGACCAGGTGGATGTTCAGCCGCGGATCGATGCACTGGTCCAGGCGGTGCAGGAAACCGGTGAAGGTGACTGAGTCGTTGCGGCCGATCGGCTCGGCGATGACCTGCCCGGTTCTCACCTCCAGGGCGGCGACGATGGAGACGGTGCCGTTGCGGACGTACTCGAACTCCCGGCGGGCCAGCCGGCCTGGGGCTGGCGGCTGCTCAGGATATTTGCGGTACTTGGCCTGGATTCCGGTCTTCTCGTCGATGCAGATCACCACGGTGTGCCCGGGCGGGCGCAGGTATACCTCGCACACCGCGGCGGCCTGCGCCCAGAACTGGTCATCGTCGCGGCGGTTCAGCCAGCCCCGGACCCGGTGCGGCGCCAGTTCCAGGCTGGCCAGGATCCGCCCGGCCTGGGACGCTGAGATACCCGTGCTGGCCAGGTGGGCGGCAATCGACGCGTGCGTCCACGCCGATCCGCCTTCCGGCGGCGCGGAGGTGGCGGTGGCCGCGATCGCCAGCCGCACGTCGGGCCCGTAAACCTCGGGCCGGCCGCTGCGCGGCCGGTCGGACAGGGCAGGCATGCCGCCGCGGGCGAACCGGCGCCGCCAGGTCCGCACGGTGGTCACCGAGCAGCCCAGCTCGGCGGCGATCTGCGCGTTCGGGCGGTGCTGGTGTGCCAGCAGCATGATCCTGGCGCGCCGCACCAGCGCCTGCGGCGAGGATGGCCGGCGTGCCAGCGCCTCCAGTTTCGCCTGGCGGCGCGCCCCTAAAATCACGATGTCCTGGCTGGCTGCATGGGCCATGACTTGCCTCCGGCGATCGGTGATGATCGCCCGAGAATGCCCGGAACAAGATCACGCCTGGCGGCGGCACGCCGCGCCCCGCGACAATGACCGCATGCCCGTGCCGCCCAGGCGCCTCAAGAACTTCATCGAAGGCACCGTCGACCACCACGCCTCACAGCGCTGGCCAGCGCTGGAAGAGGTCACCATCAGCTGGCGCGGCTCCTACGGCTACCTGACCGGGTACCTCAGCGACAGCGATGACGACACGATCAAGCTCTGCCGCATCCAGTACCTCGGCGACCCCGACGACTGGGCCTTCGCGATCTGGCAGGCCAGCAGCGACAGCTACGCCGACGCTGTCCTGCTTGACGGCAAACCCACCGGGCACCCCAGCACGGCACTCGATACCGCCTGCACCCTCTACCTCGCAGATACCGGCGGCCACACCCCGTAGCCAAACGAACCCTTCAAGGACTTACGCGGGGCTGCACTAGGCACCAGAGCGCGAGTGCCGCTGGTCATCGTGCCTCACGTCGCCCACGGCTCCAAAGACGTCTCCGCCTAGCATGCTGGCCGCTGTAAGTGCTCGGTCTGCGGTGCTTTCGCTTCCACTTCAGCAGCGACGTGCAAGCACGAGGCACTATCACGAGGAAGGCGAGTATTGTGCTCGTCTCGGCCGCGTAGTGCATGATCGATGCCACAGGCACGCGGCCATCTTGAGATAGCAGTGTTGCACTGGCCGTGACAGTGGTCTTGCAGGGGTTTCGCGCCAACACGCCTCCGTGATTGTGGAGGTCGATCACAGACGAGGCTGTAACGCCTACAGCGCAGGCGTTAGCGTCATAGCCGTGACTGATGCGCGTGATGGGTCGAGCCGGTGGCGGACGTTCGGCGAACGGACGATCTATGACAATCCGTGGGTGTGGTTGGGACAGATCGATGTAGAGCTGCCAGATGGTGAGCGGTTCTGGCATCACGTGGTGCGGCTGCATCGGGCGGCGATGATGGTCCTGGTGGATGACCAGGACCGGGTTCTGTTGCTGTGGCGGCATCGGTTCGTGCAGGACAAGTGGGGCTGGGAGCTGCCGGGCGGGCTGATCGATGACGGCGAGGAGCCCTCGGACACGGCCATGCGGGAACTGGAAGAGGAGACTGGGTACCGGGCGGGCCGGGTCGATCATCTGGCCACGTTCCAGCCGATGGTCGGCATGGTGGACTCCGAGCACTTCGTC
>JBOHCK010000607.1:0-2110 GCA_050698755.1 Streptosporangiaceae bacterium
TCGTGATAGTCGCGGGCGCGGACCAGTGGAACTGCCCCGTTGCTGCTGCGGATCCGGCAGATGATGGCGCTCAGGACGTCGGCGAGCTCCGGGGAGACGACGAGAAGACGCTCCTCATCGGTCTTGCTCGGGGCGATCTGCAGGAGAGGCACGAGTTCCCCGGTGCCTGGCAGCCGGTACTGGACCAGGCTGTGGTGGGTCAGTTCCAGAAGCTCCTCAGCGCGGCACCCTGTCAGGCGGAAGACTTCGATGATCGCCCACGCCCAGAAGGCGTGGTCTTCTTCCCGGTTGAGGAGGCGCCGCTTGCCGTCGGCGGGATCCTCGGCCCAGATGTTGCCCGCGATGGCGTGCGGCCGGCAGGACCGGGTCAGGGTCTGCCCGGCAGCGGTGAATTCCTGGCCGGGCTGGGCCTGGCGCCCGGCGGCGAGCAGGGCTTCGGCATCGGCGCGCTGCTGGGCGGTGGCGCGGACCAGGACCGGGAGGACGGGAAGCCGCTCGCGGGTCCGCGCGTCCATCCGCGCCTTGCGGCGGCGGGTGAACTTGCGGCGGCTGAGTTCCTGCTGGCTGATGGGGCACGGGGCTACCCACGGGCCCCAGCGGCCGGGATCTTCCAGCGCCCACTGGGCCAGATCCAGGTAGAACGCCCGGACGCTGGCCAGCGTGTCCAGGTAGCTGAGCCGTTCGACGGCGACCTCGGTCTTCGTGCCGGCCCTGGTCGTGGTCGTCTTCGTTTTCGTCCGCAACCGCTGTTTCCAGGCGCTGGCGACCTCGGCGGGCAGGCGCAGCGCGCTGATCCCGGGATTGTGCTGTTCAAGGTCCAGCCAGAAGCACTTGACCAGGTGATACGCCTGGCCTCGCAGGGTTGAGTAGTCGAGCGCGGGCTGGCGTTCCCTGAGGTAGTCCACGAGCAGATCGCGGACCGGGCGGCAGGTGACCGGGTAGCGGTCGATGAGCTCTTCGACGCTGTGCTGGCCGGTGCTGCAGATCTCGCGCAGGGTCGGCACGCCGGCGCCGAAGATGCCCATCTCCCGCAGCACCCGGAAGGTCGCCTCACCCGAGCGCCTCTGGCCGCGGATGCCGGCTTCGGCGTCCAGGATCTCCAGCATGTCGCCGATCGTGATGTCCGAGAGCACGCCGCCCTTGGCGGCGATGATCACGGCGCAGCGGAACAGGGCATGGCGGTGAGCGAGCCCGGTGATGCCGGGGTCCTGCTCGCAGAACGCGCTGAGCCGGGCGAACCCCTCACTGTCGCGGGAGCAGATCATGTTCCGGGCTAGCTTGCGTTTCTTCCCGCCGGTAAGCAGCCAGGCCAGCGACGGCCGCACGACATCGGCTCCGATCATGACGACCAGGGAACTCGTCATGATCTCCAGCCGCGCCGCCGAGTACTTGCCGTGCTGTTCCAGCCACCGGGCCGGGCCTAGCGCCCACTGATCGCCCGCGGAGTCGGCTCCGCTGGCGAGCCAGCGTTCCTGCCAGGTCTGGCCGGGCTGCTCTTCCAGCCAGTCCAGGAGCAGGACGAGCCCGCGGCGGCGGTCCGTCTGGCCCCGCCGCGAGGCCTCCCGGCGGGGCGGCGCCGCGGCGGACAGCCGCAGCACCTGGCTGCGGTCCTGGCCGGCAGCTGGCCAGGATGCCGCCGCGGGCCTTGCGGGGAACCGGGCCGCCGCGGCCAGCGGCGCAGCACAGGACGCTGCGTGCCCGTCGCGGCTGGCGGCAGATGGCCCGGCGATCAGGACGGTCACCGGGTTCCCTTCCCGAACAGCACGTCGAGCGTCTCCGGCCGGTAGCCGGGAGCCGGCGAGGGAGACCGGCGCCCGGCTGCCTGGCGGGTCTGCTCGGCGTGGTGGGCCAGCACCCGGCGGATCACGTCCTCCTTGCGGGGCGTGAGGTAAATCTGAGTGGTCGTGAGCTGCGCATGGCCGAGCACAAGCTGCACGTCGCTGAGCGGAAGGGCCGGGTCCTCGGCCATCCGGTAGGCCGCCGTGTGACGCAGCGAATGCAGAGTCGCCGCCGTTCCCGCCTGATCATTGACGCGCTCGAACATGCGGTGCACCGCGTGATAGGTGAGCGGGCGGACCGGCCGCCGCAGCGTCCACCACAACGGCTGACG
>JBOHCK010000608.1:0-2103 GCA_050698755.1 Streptosporangiaceae bacterium
GGCTGATCCGGCAGTCCGGGCCGCCATGGCACTCGGTCGGGAACGCGGTCACCAGCTTGTCATCGCCCTCATACCCGCTGGTCGCGTCGAAAATCGCCCGCAGGAACCGGCGCGGCGTATCGGCCGTGGAAGCCGTCCCGGCGGGCATGCCCATAGCCGTGAAGATCTCCAGCATGTGCCCCTCGAACCGCTGCCACTGCTCCGGGGTGATCACCCTTGGGCAGACCGCCGCCCACTCCTCCCGGTCAAGCTCAAGGTCATCACCCGCGTCCTCGGCCAGCACCGGGGGACGGTCTAGGTGCTGCCGCTCCTCGCTCATCCGCGTCACCTCCGACGATCCGCACCGCCTCACGCCATCGTCGCACCGCGGGCTTGCAAGGAACCTGCAGGCTCCCGGAGAGAGCATCGGTTCAGGATGCGGGTACTTGAAACACGGAGGTGCATCCGGGGTGCGTGACGATCTGGGGTGGGCCGTCCTGCCGGAGACCGGCGATCCGGCGCTGGCCGAGTGGCTGGAGGGGGCTTCGTGCGGCCCGCACGTGAAGGCCCTGGCGGTACGGGCGGCAGACGCCGCCAGCCGGGGCCTCAGCGCCGGGTGGTGGCGGCATGACCTGCTGGCCGAGCACCCGGACGCGTCGGCGCTGCTGGCCGAAGCCGAGGAGTGCATGCGCGGCGCGGGGCTGTGGCCCTGGCCCGGCGCGGACAAGCCGGGGAGCTAATGACATGACCCGGTCCAGGGTGCTGATCGTGGGCGCCGGCAGGCACACTCGCCAGCCATGAGGAAACCGGAGAGTACCTGTCCAGCGATGACGCGCGGAAGGCCGTGGCGGCCTTCCGTGCGACCACCAGGAGAGTGGATGACATGACCGCCCCGGCGGCGAAGGCAGGAGGCGTCCGGACACCGGGCCGGGCGCCGATCGCGGCGCGCACGCTGCGGACCGACCGGTGGTGGGCGTACCCGGCGACCACCTTCACGGTACTTGCGGCCTTCGTCGCGTACGCCACGTACGCGGCGATCGCCAACCGCGACTATTTCGCGGCGCCCTATATTTCCCCGTTTTACTCGCCGTGCCTGTCGTTCCACTGCGGGGCGGTGCCGGGCTCGCACGGCGCCCCGCACCTGGGCTGGTTCGGCACCTGGTGGATCGTCACCCCGGCGGTGATCATCCTGATCTTCCCGCTGGGGTTCCGGCTGACCTGCTATTACTACCGCAAGGCCTACTACCGGTCGTGGTGGCTGTCCCCGCCCGCCTGCGCGGTGCCCGAGCCGCGCCGCCGGTATACCGGCGAGACCCGGTTCCCGCTGCTGGGGCAGAACCTGCACCGGTACTTCTTCTACGCGGCGCTGGTGTTCAACGTGATCCTGACCTGGGATGCGGTCGCCGGGTTCGACTTCGGCGGGCACATCGGGATCGGCGCGGGCACGGTCGTGCTGGTGATCAACGCGGTGCTGCTGTGGCTGTACTCGCTGTCCTGCCACGCCTGCCGGCACGCCGTCGGCGGCCGGATCAACCACTTCTCCAAGCACCCGATCCGGTACAAGGCGTGGACGCTCGTGTCCCGGCTGAACCCTTACCACGGCAACTTCGCCTGGCTGTCCCTGGTCTGGGTGGCGCTGACCGACCTGTACGTGCGGCTGGCCGCGGCCGGCGTCATCCACGACCCGCGGGTGTTCTGAAAGGACGGCAGCGATGACGGACCAGCGCGCGGCAAACAGGCCCGCTGCGAGCGGCGCCGATGCCGGCACCGCGACCAGGCTGCTCCGGGTGTGGCGCGGCGGCAAGGCCGGCGGCGGGCTGGCCGACTACACGGTCCCGGTGCAGGAGGGCGAGGTGGTGCTGGACGTGCTGCACCGGCTGCAGGCAACCCAGGCCGGCGATCTGGCGATCCGGTGGAACTGCAAGGCCGGAAAGTGCGGCTCGTGCAGCGCCGAGGTCAACGGCCGGCCCAGGCTGCTGTGCATGACCCGGCTCTCCGCACTGCCCCCGGGCCGGATCACGATCACCCCGCTGCGCACCTTCCCGGTGATCCGCGACCTGGTCACCGACGTGTCGGCCAACTATGACTGGGCGCTGCACGTGCCGTCGTTCGCGCCGCCGGACG
>JBOHCK010000609.1:0-2101 GCA_050698755.1 Streptosporangiaceae bacterium
ACGGCCGATACGCCGCGCCGGTTCCTGCGGGCGATTTTCGACGCGACCAGCGGGTATGAGGGCGATGACAAGCTGGTGACCGCGTTCCCGACCGAGTGCCATGGCGGCCCGGACTGCCGGATCAGCCAGGTGGTGGAGGGGCCGATCCCGTTCTTCGCCCTGTGCGAGCACCACAGCCTGCCGTTCTCCGGCAGGGCCTACGTCGGGTACATCGCGCACGAGCACATCCTGGGCCTGTCCAAGCTGACCCGGCTGGTGCGGCTGTTCGCGCGCCGGTTCACCGTGCAGGAGCCGATCGGCCAGCAGCTCGCCAACGCGCTGGAGCGGATCCTGGAATCGCACGGGGTGGCGGTGTACCTGGAGGCGGTGCACCTGTGCACGCAGATGCGCGGCGTCCGCGAGATCGAGTCCAGCACCCGCACCACCTACTGGCGCGGCAGCTACGACGACGACCCGGAACTGCGGGCCGGGTTCTCCCGGCTGTGCGGCCGGCCCGGCTGACCCTTCCATGGCGGGAAAGAACACCAGCCAGGCCGGGGGCGGGTTGCCGCCGCTGGCCAGGCTGTACGAGCGGGCCGGGCTGCCGGCCTGGCCCCTGCCGCCGGTGCTCGCCGGTGCCTACGGCGGGGACCTCGGGTTCGCGCGGCCGTGCGTGTACGCCAACTTCGTCGCCTCGGTGGACGGGGTGACCGCGCTGGGCCCGGAGTACCCGTCCTCCGGGTCGGCGATCAGCGGCCATGACCCGGCGGACCGGTTCGTCATGGGCCTGCTGCGGGCCTGCGCGGACGTGGTCCTCATCGGCGCCGGAACGCTGCGGGCCACACCGGGTCACCTGTGGACTCCCGCGCACGTCTGCCCGGCCGTGGCCGGCGGCTACGCCGCCCTCCGCCGCGGCCTCGGCCGTGACGGTGATCCCCTGCTCGCCGTGGTCACCGCCCGCGGCGCCCTGCCCGCCGGGCATCCCGCGCTGCGCGCCGGCACGCTCATCCTGACCACGGCGGCCGGGGCCCGGCGGCTGCTCGGCCGGCTGCCGCCCGCGTGCACGATCCTCGACCTGGGCGGCCGGAGCTGCCGTCCGCCGATGTGCTCGCCGCGGTCCGATCGCCATCCGGGTCCCGGTCCCGGTCGGCTCTATCGCCGACGTCACGGCCGTCACCACCCGCTCGGTCACCCGCGAGGAGGTCAACGACGCCTTCCGGGAAGAAGCGTCCGGCGACCGGTACCGCGGCATCCTCGGGGTCGCCGACGACTCGGTGGTCGCCGCCGACATCATCGGCGACCTGCGGGCCTCGGTGGCGGACGCGGCGATGACCCGGGTGGTGGAAGGGACGCTGGTCAAGGTCATGAGCTGGTACGACAACGAGTGGGGGTTCACCTGCCAGATGATCCGGGAGGCGTTCACCGCCCTGGGCCTGCCGGCGCCTGATCTGAGCCAGGTCCGGCCGTGACCGGCGAGGAGTGCCGGTGAAGGTCAAGGAGATCATGACGACCCCGGTGGTCACGGTCACCCCGGGCACCCCGGTCCCGGTCATCGCGGGGCTGCTGCGGGACAACCGGATCAGCGGCGTCCCGGTGACCGACGCGGACGGCGCGGTCATCGGCCTGGTCAGCGAGTATGACCTGCTTGCCCGCAGCGGGGAGACGGCGGGTGAGGTGATGACCGGCTCGGTGATCACCGTCACCGAGGACACCGACGTGGAGGATGTGCGGCACCTGCTGGTCGAGCGGCGGATCCGGCGGGTGCCGGTGACCAGCGGTCAGCGGCTGGCCGGGATCGTCAGCCGCGGCGACGTGGTGGCGCTGCTGACCACCGAATGGGCGTGCCAGGTGTGCGGCGAGGCCGCCCGCGGCCAGCACCTGCCGTCCCGGTGCCCCCGGTGCCACGCCGGCTCCGACCGGTTCGTCATGCAGGACCCCAGTCCCGGAGATTGAGGCGGATATGGACACACCCGAGGACCCCGCCGTGCTGCGGGGGTACTACCGGCAGATGGCCCTGATCCGCGCCTTCGAGCAGCGGGCAGCCGAGATGTACACCCGGGCCAGGATCGGCGGCTACTGCCACCTCAACCTGGGCGAGGAGGCCACCGTGGTCGGCCTGACC
>JBOHCK010000610.1:0-2099 GCA_050698755.1 Streptosporangiaceae bacterium
CCCGGGGGGTGCCATACGACGAGTTCGCCCGGCTGCGGCGCGAGGCGCCGGTCGCGTGGTTCCCCGACGAGGGCTCCGGTTTCTGGTCCGTGCACCGCTATTGCGACATCGTCGCGGCCAGCCGGGACGTGGCGACGTTCTCCTCGGGCCGCGGGGTCTCGTTCGAGGAGCCGACCGACGAGGACATGGCGGCCCGCCGGACGATCATCGACACCGACCCGCCCGAGCACACCAAGCTCCGCAAGATCGTCTCGGGGGCCTTCTCGCAGCGGGCGGTCGCGGTCTACGAGCACTTCATCACCGAGCTGACCGAGCAGGTCCTGGACGCCTGCCCGGCCAGCGGGACCTACGACTTCGTGGACACCGTGGCCAAGGAGGTCCCGATCCGGGTGCTCGCGCGGATCATGGGCCTGCCCGCCGCCGACCTGGACCTGTTCATCGACCTCGGCGACCGCCTGATCGCGAACACCGACCCGGACATCACCGACGTGGTCTGGGGCCGGGACGACACCGACGCCTACCGCAGGTACCCGTTCCGCAGCCCGTACGGCAAGCAGCTGTGGGACCTGGGCCGGCAGGTAGTCAGGGACCGGCTCGCTCAGCTCAATGGACCACAACCCGGCGATGACTTGGACCTGCTGTCCCGGCTGCTGCGCGCCGAGGTCGACGGGGACCGGCTCAGCGAGGTCGACCTGGACAACTTCTTCTCGATCATGGTCGTCGCGGGCAACGAGACCACCCGCATCGCCATCGCCCACGGCGTGCTGGCCTTCTGCCAGTACCCGGATCAGTGGGACCGGCTGCGCGCCGATCCGGCGCTGCTCGAGACGGCCACGGACGAGGTGATCAGGTGGAGCTGCCCCACGCACTTCATGCGGCGCACGGCCGCCGCGGACACCACGCTGGGCGGCGCCGCCATCAGGACCGGGGACAAGGTGATCCTGTGGTACGTGTCGGGAAACCGGGACGAGGCCGAATTCGCCGACCCCGACGTGTTCGACGTCGGGCGGAACCCGAACCGGCACCTGAGCTTCGGGCGCGGCGGCCCGCACCTGTGCCTCGGCGTGCACGTGGCCCGGCTCGAGGTCAAGCTGGTCCTGGCCGCGCTGGCCCGGCGGTTCAGCCGGTTCGAGCTGGCGGGCGAGCCGCGGCGGATCCGGTCGAACTTCACCAACGGGCTCAAGGCGCTGCCGGTCCGGGTGTCGCGTTGACGGTGCCAGCCCCGGGGGGACGACCCCCCTGGTACCCCCCGAAACCCCGGAAGCCGCGGCTGCTGCTGATCCTGACCGAGAACTGGACGATGCGGCCCGCGCCGGACGTGGCCGACCTGGTCCGGTTCGCCGTCGAGGCCGAGCAGGCCGGGATCGACGGCGTGATGGTCAGCGAGCACATCGTGCTCGGCCCCTCGGCGGGCGAAGCCGGGCTCCCGGTCAACCCGCGGGACTACGCGCTGCCGGGCAACCAGGACCCGGCCACGCCCTGGCCCAGCCCGCTGGTCCTGCTCAGCGCGGTCGCCGCGGCTACCTCCAGGATCCGGCTGGTCGCCGGGGCGCTGATCAGCCCGCTGCGGCACCCGCTGGCCACCGCCAAGGACCTGGCCACCCTGGACCGGCTGAGCGGCGGGCGGCTGATCGTCCAGCCCACGGTGAGCTGGCACCGCGACGAGTACGCCGCGCTCGGCGTGCCGTTCGGGCGGCGGGGCGAGATCCTGGACGAGCAGCTCGTAGTCTGGGCCAAGGCGTGGGCAGGCTCGCCGGTGTCCCATGACGGGAACCACTTCTCGTTCGGGCCAATATGGGTGGAACCCCAGCCGGTGCGCCCGGGCGGGCCGGCGCTCTGGTTCGGCGGGTCGACGCTGCACCCGGCGCTCATCGCGCGGCTGGTGCGGTACGGGAGCGGGTTCAACCCGCTCGGCCCGGCCGACGAGGCCGGCCTGGCGCGCCTCGCGGACGCGCTGACCGCCGCCGGGCGCGGCCCCGGGGACCTGGAGTACGTGGGCGGGACGCGCGGCGTGTTCTCCGGCCCGGACGGAACCGCCGACCTGGACCGGGCGCTGGCCAGCATCCCGGATCAGCTGGCCCGTGGCTTCACCACGATCT
>JBOHCK010000611.1:0-2085 GCA_050698755.1 Streptosporangiaceae bacterium
GTGGCGCACGCCTGCGAACTCACGCAAGCCGTGCACGGAGTTGTGATTGTCCGTGGTGAGCACGAGCCGCGACCACGGCCGGAACTGGTACGCCTCGCCGACCAGGCGGCAGGCGCCCGTGGCGTTCGGGGTGAAGATGGCTGCGTATTCGTCCGGCGAGGCATTGAAATAGCCGAACACCGCCGCCCGGGCCTGCTCGATCAGCACGGTAGAGGCCATGGAGGCCGGGTTCTCCGAGTGCGGGTTGCCGAAGCACCCGCTGCGCAGCCGTTCGGTGTGGGCGCGGAGCTGGGCGTCCGCGGCCAGGCCCGCGCCGGTGTAGTCGAGGTAGACGTGGCCGCCCGCGTCGAGGTAGGCGTACTCGGTGGCGCGGAGTTCATCCAGCCGTGAGGTCGCGGCGTAGTCCGGGTAGGCGGCGAGAAATTCGTCCATGGCGACCCCCTCGGTGATGCGATAGCCGTCAGCGTGCCGGATCGTGAGGCGGCTGTCAGTCCGCCGGCCGACACAGGTCCTGTCGGCTGGCCGACACCTTGGCGGCCCGTCTCCTTCGTACTGACTCTTTCCACCGGGTCGACTTTTCAAAAGTGCTCAAGCTATCCCGAACGGGCGGTGGCAGGAGTCCCCGGGGCGACCCTGGACCGCGTGCCGTTGCTCGCCATCTCCGGCCAGATCGAGAGTTCCCGCGAGCAGTTCTTCACCCACCAGGTCGTCGACCACGGCCGGATGTTCGCGCCGGTCACCAAGGCGGTGCTGCGCCTGGATCCGGCCTCGGCGGACCCGGTGATCCGCAAGGCGCTGCGCACCGCGACCGCCGAACGCCCTGGTGCCGTCCACGTGACGGTGACCGCCGACGCATGGGACGTCCCAGCCGGGAGCGGCGACGTGGCCGTCCCGCCGCTGACCCCGGCCGCGGGGACGGTCGACGTGGTCTTCGCCGACGGGAGCCTGAACCGGATCGAATTGCGCCAGCAGGTGAGGGGTTACCCGCCGACTGCGACCCGGATGGGCGGGACCGACCTGCCCGCGAGCTCATCTGCATGAACAACCTGCTGGCCACGACCGAGGCCCGGCTGTACTTCAAGGACCTGCTCAGCCGGTTCATCCTGCTGTCCGCGGGCTGGATGGAAGCTGCAACGGGAGACCTACAAGGGGCGGGCGGACGCCTGGGTGTCGACGACGAAGATGCCGCTGCGGGACGAGCGCGGCAAGATCATCGGCACCTTCGGGTTCACCCGCGACGTCACGGCCTACGTCGCCAGCGGCCAGCCCGTCGGCAAGCCCTGAGACCCTGAACCGGCGACCCTCGTCAGCGCCGCCCGAAGGCCGGAGTCTGTTTGCGATCATCGGCCATGGCCTGGCTCGCGAGGATCTTCCGCAGCTCGCGCGTGGTGTCGTCGGGGTACTGGTCAAGCGTGGCCTGGAGGTCGCGCCGGGCGGCCGGGGTCGAATAGGCAGCCAGGTCGCGTTCCAGTTTCGTGCGCGCCCTGGAGCGGCCAGGCAGCAGCGGGGCGGAAATCAGCAGCATGAGCCCGGGGAGGAGGAAAGTGCTACGGGCGCCGCCGTGCAGGATCACGCCGAACACGGTGAGCACCACCCCGGCCAGTAGGGGCCCCCAGCGAGCCAGCCCGGCGCGGCCCAGGGCCATCAGCCCGATCAGGATAAGCCGCCCTCCCCGGCGGATCGACCTTCGGATTCGCCTGCCCCGGGCCACCGGCGCGGTACGGGTCCGCCCGGCTGAGCGCGCGGTCTGACTCCAGAGCACCAGGTTCCGCCGCGGTCGCAACGTCATGGCAGCCTCCTGCGTCAGGCTCGCCCTGCGTGTCCTCCATGCTACGCTTCCGCGCCCGGCAGAAGCCCGGCCGCGCGGCGCTAAACTCGCGCGGGTGAGCCTGTCTATCGGCATCGTCGGCCTGCCCAACGTCGGCAAATCCACCGTGTTCAACGCGCTGACCCGGGCAGGGGCGCTCGCGTCCAGCTACGCGTTCGCCACCATCGCGCCGAACGTCGGCGTGGTCGGCGTCCCCGACCCGCGCCTGGCCGAGCTGGCCAAGCTGTACGACTCCGCAAAGATCATCCCGGCCAGCG
>JBOHCK010000612.1:0-2085 GCA_050698755.1 Streptosporangiaceae bacterium
GGCTACGCCCTAAGACAGGAGAACTCAGCATGAGCGACAGTCCGGCGTACGTGATCGCGGGGGCGAGCCTGGCCGGGGCCAAGGCCGCGGAAACCCTGCGCCAGGAAGGATTTCAGCACCCGATCGTCCTGATCGGCGAGGAAACCGAACGGCCGTACGAGCGGCCGCCGCTGTCCAAGGACTACCTGCTGGGCAAGGCCGAACGCGACGTGATCTACGTCCACCCGATCCAGTGGTACGCCGAGCACGACATCGACCTGCGCCTGGGCGTCCGGGTCACGGGCGTCGATCCCGCGGCGCACCAGGTGCGGCTGGCCGAAGGGACCCAGCTCGGCTACGCCAAGCTGCTGCTGGCCACCGGCTCCTCGCCGCGCCGGCTGCCCGTGCCAGGCGCCGACCTGGACAGGGTGCTCTACCTGCGCCGGGTGGAGGACAGCGACCGGATCAAGGCGGCCCTGGTGACCGCGAACCGGGTCGTGGTGATCGGGGCCGGCTGGATCGGCCTGGAGACCGCCGCCGCGGCCCGCGCGGCGGGGGTCGAGGTGACGATCCTGGAGATGGCCGAGCTGCCGCTGCTGCGGGTGCTCGGGCGGGAGGTGGCCCAGGTCTTCGCCGACCTGCACCGCGACCACGGGGTCGACCTGCGGTTCGGGGTCCAGGTCGCGGAGATCACGGGCGCGGGCGGGCGAGCCAGCGGCGTTCGGCTGGGCGACGGCAGCCAGGTGAGCGGTGACGTGATCATCGTGGGCGTCGGGATCACGCCCAACACCCACCTGGCCGAACAGGCCGGCCTGCAGGTCGGCAACGGCGTCGTCGTCGACGCGGGGCTGCGCTCCTCCGACCCGGACGTCTACGCGGCCGGGGACGTCGCCTGCGCCTACCATCCCGGGCTTGGCCGGCACATCCGGGTCGAGCACTGGGCCAACGCGCTCAATCAGCCGCAGGCCGCCGCCCGGGCCATGCTCGGCCGCGAGGTGGCCTACGACCGGGTGCCTTACTTCTTCAGCGACCAGTACGACCTGGGCATGGAGTACGCCGGCTACGTCGAGCCCGGCGGGTACGACCAGGTGGTCTTCCGCGGCGACGTGGCGCGGCGGGAGTTCGTCGCGTTCTGGCTGGCCGGCGGGCGGGTGCAGGCCGGGATGAACGTCAACGTCTGGGACGTCAACGCCGCGATCCAGGACCTGGTGCGCAGCGGCCGGACCGTGGATGAGGACCGGCTCGCCGACCCGGGCGTGCCGCTCGAGTCGTTCGTCGAGGCTTAGGGGAGGTCGACGATCAGGCCGTCGTAGGCTGCGAAGACGGCCAGGGGCGCCGACGCCTGCTTGGCCGCCAGTTCGTCGATCTCGTCGTCGGTGCGCCACGGGTCGTGGTGGTACAGCGCGACCGCCTTAACCTGGGCGTGCTGCGCGAGCCCCACCACGTACTCGATGGCGGAGTGACCGAGGAAGGCCAGGCGCGGGAGCTCCGCGGCGGTGTGCTGGGAGTCGTGCACGAGCAGGTCGGCGCCGCGGGCCAGCTCGACGGCCGCCTCGTGGTACTCGCCGAGGCCGTCGGGGCCCGGGCCGAGCGAGATCGGACTGTGATCAGACATGTAGGCCACGGTGCCGGTCCCGTCGCTGACCCGGTAGCCGAACGTGCGGCCGCCCTTGTGCGGGATCTCCCGCGCGTCGACGGAAAAACCCTCGAACTCGTAATGCCCGGGTGAGAGGGAGTTGAAGGTCCACCCCTCGCCCAGCTGGCGCGGGCGGATCGGGAAGTGCGGCGGCGAGATGACCCGGGCCAGCAGCTCTTCCGCGTCCTCCCCCTGCTCGGGCAGGTACAGGTCGACCCGGTGGCCGGGCTGCAGGCCGCTGCGGAAGAAGGGCATGCCGTGCGTGTGGTCCCAGTGCAGGTGGCCGAGCAGGATCGTGCCACGGAACGGCTCGCCGCCCAGCGCGCGCGGCAGCTGCTGCAACCCCGTGCCGGCGTCCAGGACGATCGTGGGCGGCTGGCCGTCGTGGGCCAGCCCGACGCACGAGGTGTTTCCGCCGTAGCGGGCTTGCCCGGCGCCGCTGACCGGCGTCGACCCTCGGGTCCCGCAGA
>JBOHCK010000613.1:0-2073 GCA_050698755.1 Streptosporangiaceae bacterium
TCGGCGCCGCGGGGTGCCGCGAGCAGGATCTGGGCGCCCGTAATGGTTACCACCCGGCCCATGTCGAGCAGAAGGCCGGTGCCGGGCTGCAGATTGCCGAACGCCGGCGAGTCATACCACTCGGTCTGCCAGGCCGTGGTCAGGCTGCGATCGATCGCCAGCGGCGCGAGCTGGTTGTTGTCGCCCTGCCCGTAGGGGTCGAAGGCCGACGCGCTGCGCGGCTGCAGCGACCGGGCTGTACGCGCCACGGCCGCGGAGCGCTCAGCCGGGTTGGCGATGCCAGCGCTGCCGATCCCGGCCGACTGTTCGGTGATCCCGTGGTGGGCGCGGGACCAGCCTCCGGCGACCAGCCAGGCCACGGCAGCGAGCGCGAGCGTGCCGGCCAGCACCACCTTCGCGCGGCGCCCCCGGCGCCCCCGGCCCTCCCGGCCTCCCGGATCTCCCCGACCTCCCCGATCCGCGCCGTCTCGCGGGCGCCAGACGGGTTCAGGTGGCAGGGACGTGACCGGCTGGCGCGGAACCGGAACATGCGGCAATTCGGCGGTCACGGGCTGCGGCGCAGGCGTCCAGGCCATCAGCTCCGGGGACGAGACGGGCGGGACGGACGGGCCCGACCACCCAGCCGGGGCCACCAGTGCAGGTTCCGGACGCGTGGCGGCGGCGTGGCTGGCCACACCGCGCTCGCGCCACGGCAAGCCTTCGCCGGCGGCGCCGCGCCCGCGCCCGCGCCGCGGCGAGCATGCCCGGCTCGCTTCCAAAAGCTCGTCCGCCAGTTGCGCTGGTTCGACAATCAGCGGGCTGGCGGCGTCAGAAAGCGCCCTGCGGGCGACCACGTCGAGCTGGCTCGGTATCCCGGCCAGTATCTGGCGGGGGCTGTATACCTCGGCACCGTGACGCGGGGCCGCCGGCAGCGGTGTCTGCTCGGTGCCGGGCCAGTAGCCGGTCAGCGCGGCGTACAGGAGCTGGCCCAGGCCGCGGGTGTCGGCCAGGACTGGTTCGGTACTTTCGATCCCGGCGATCGCGGCGCCCACGCCGAGACCGCTGATCTTCACCTCACCCGTGGGACGCCGCCAGAGCGACGAAGGCCCCAGGCACAAGTGGGCCAGCCCGGACGCGTGCGCCACCGCGAGCGCCCCCGCCGCCTCGGCGACCATGGCCGCGGCGCTGGCCGGCTCGTCCGGCCCGCCGCCCGCGAGCAGCTCGCCCAGCGGCCTGCCCGGCGGCCACTCGGCCACCACGTAAGGGAAGTCACCCTCGTCGTCGGCATCAAGGACCAGCGCCAGGCGGGAATCAGCCAGGTGACCCGCCGCCCGGGCGGCAGCGATCACCGCGTCGGCCCGGCGGAAACCAGGCGCGAACGTCCACAACATCACCGGGCGCTTCAGCGCTACGTCGGTGGCCCGCCAGGTTGATGACCCGTCCTGCACGCCGAGCCGCTCGGCCAGCTGGTACCGGCCCGCCACCAGCACCTCGTCGCCGCCGGGATCCCAGTCCGCGCCGCCCGGGACCGCATCTGATCCGCTGCCGTCCGGCCACGGACTCGCTCCCGACGGCATGGTCATGAGTTCTTACCTCCCAGCGCGGCCCGGTGTGGCCCTTGTACAGCCACGAAGCACCGCTACCCTGCGCCCGGCGTTTAATTCCGGGGGCCCTTCCGTCGACGAGATCATCGGCCTGTTCGAGCGGAACGCGGCCCCGGGGACGGACGGCTAGTCGGCTGCGGACCACAGGGCCGGCCTGGCTTAGGCTGCCGCAGATCGCCCAGCCGGGCCCGCCATCTCAGGATGCGCAGCAGATCGGCCTCGATGAGGTCGAACATGTCGGCCGTGGCGGCCGTCTTCGGCCGGGTCGGCTGGTCGTCCATGATGTGCCGCTCCCTCGCGTCGGGCACTCGCTACGCACAGGAGCTACCGGGGATGCCGGGTTCCTAAACCCGGAAACACTCATTCATACCGAACGACGGTGGTGCGCGCTCGGGCCGCTCATCGTCCTTCGGACTTTACGAGGGCAGCAGCCTTGGGTCCGCGTCTGGGACGATGAGGACCGGGCCGGGCGCCTTGCGCAGCACGTACT
>JBOHCK010000614.1:0-2048 GCA_050698755.1 Streptosporangiaceae bacterium
CCTGAGCGCTGCGCCGCTCGCCGTCGCGCATGGCCAGGAACATGTCGAAGTCCAGGCCCGCGCAGAAGTCCGGTCCTTCGCCAGACAGCACGACCGCCCGGACCCCCGGTTCGGACTTGAGGCGCTCACCTGTCGTGACCAGGCCGGCGAACATCGCCCCGTCCAGGGCATTCCGTTTTTCCGGCCGGGCCAGGCGGACATCCGCCACCCCATCGGTGATGGTCACCACGACTCGCTGCTCGGTCACTAATGCTCCCTGGACACGCCTGATTCGAAGACTCATCCGACCACGGGGCCCGACTTAATGTCGTTACGGTTTCTGTACCTGCTGTTGTACTGGCCTTTACGCTACTATCCGCGCTATGAAGGCTCACGACCACGATGTGGTCCGCCGATCCTGGGGTGGGAACGAACCGGGAACCGCCTGGATTGCGTACTACTCGGCATGAAAGTCAACATGCCCCTCGTCACGCTGCTGAGCGGCGCCGCGCTCGGCGTGGGCGTCCTGGTGGCCAGCACGCTGTCGCCCTCCAGCACCGCGTCGGCCAGCAGCAACGGCGCGACGTCGCCGTCATCACCGGCGTTCACGTTTACCGCGCCACCGGCGTCGCCTGCCTCGGGCACCGCGCCGGCCACGACACCGACAAGCGCACCCGCCACAGCACCGACCAGCGCACCGGCCACGACAGCGACCAGCGCTCCGGCCTCGGCGCCGGCGGTGACACCGACCAGCGCGTCGGCCCCCGCACCGGCGACCACCGCGGCCGCGACCGCATCAACCGGCAAGTCGTACGTCCCGCCCAAGGCGGACTACGTGACCCGCGTAAAAGGCGGTGGCGCAGCGGTCGCGATCTCGGTGCACGACGGCAAGGCGGTCGCTTACGTCTGCAACGGCCATGCGGTCGCGGGCTGGTACCGGGGCACCGCGACCAACGGGAAGCTCAACCTGACCGGCAAGAACGGCGGTCATCTGACCGTGAACTACGGCTCCGGGAAGGCGGCGGGTTCGGTCACGGCGGACGGCGTCCACTACAGCTTCTCTGCGCCCATGGTGCACGGGACGGTGCCCACGGGACACCGGCCGGCAGGTCTCTACGAGGCCACCGCGACCGTGCACGGAGTCACGATCAAGGCCGGCTGGATAGTCCTGCCAGACGGCAGCCAGCTGGGCTCGGTCGAGTACTTCGCAAACTCCGCTATCCCGCCGACGGCCCAGGCCCCGTTGCTCAACCTGACGACGGGCACTGCCCAGTACGACGGGGTCACCCTCGTGGCCAGCCTGATCAGCGGCCTGACCGGCAGCGGATTCTGATCAGCCGCAATCTTGAAGACGACTTGGAACGGACATGACCGCACAATCTGATGTGTCCTCGCCGGCGCCCGACCGCTATTCCCTGGGCATAGGCAAGCTGGTCGTGCCCAGCCTGATCGGCGGGCTGGTGGCACTGACCCTCGGCGTCTACGGACGCCTCCACCATCCGACTGGTGTCGTAGTCAATATCGCGGGGTTCACGAGCGCGGGATACGTGAAATCGTGGCTCGCCACGATCGCCACCTTCTTCGCGATCGTCCAGGTGACCTCGGCCCTGATGATGTACGGCAAGATCCCTCGGGTCCGTGCCCCCTCGTGGATCGGCAGATTGCACCAGTGGTCCGGCCGGATCGCCTTCCTGGCGGCGGTGCCGGTAGCCATTGACTGCCTCTACGGGCTCGGATTCCAGACCTACAGCACCCGGGTCCTGATCCACTCGATCCTCGGCTGCGCGTTCTTCGGTTTCTTCACCATCAAGATGCTGATCCTGCCCAAGCGCGGGCTGCCGAACTGGACGCTCCCGCTGGCGGGCGCCTTGGTGTTCACCGTGCTGGTCGGCTTGTGGTTCACCTCTGCCTTCTGGTTCTTCTCGAACTTCGGGGTCCACCGTTGAGGAGGCAGTCATGACCCGATCGTCAAGCCGTCGCGCCGTCCTAGCTGGTGCCTGCGCCGCGTGCGCGGCCACGCTAGCCGGATGCGCTCGTTACGGCACCAGCAACGGGCTGGCGGGTTCCCC
>JBOHCK010000615.1:0-1998 GCA_050698755.1 Streptosporangiaceae bacterium
CAGTGCCGATCCCGGGTCGACCGATACCGCCGCCGCCATCCGGGCCGCCGTCTCCGCGTCGGCGCCGTAGTCCCGGAAGTAACCCGCCAGCTCTTCCTGCTCGGCGGCCGGGAACCGGGCCAGCATCCGCCGCTCCAGCGAGACCTCGGCATGGACCAGCTCATTCTGGTTGGTCACCGAGACGTACTCCCCGGTCCCCATCGAGAACGCGCCAGCCACCAGCGCCGCCGCGCCAGTCAGTACCACGGTGTGCGCGGATACCCCACCGCCGGCCAGCCCGGAAATCAGCGACGCGTTCGTGACCAGCCCATCCACCGCGCCGAACACCGTGGGCCGCAACCAGCCCCCCGAGACATCCCGGTGCCCGTGCGACCATCCCGCCTGGAGCGCGGCCGACCCCGTCGCATCCGACGACCCGTGCGTTTCCTGTGTCACCTGTTACGTCCTCCCACCGCGCCGCCCGGGCAAACGGCCCGCTGAAGGCTACCTCACACGGGGTTATCCCGCAGGCCAGCCGCCATTACCTCGTGCGCTGGACTGGGAGCCGGAAAGGCTTTGGTTCACCGGCTCACTGAGATGGGGAGACGGTGGATGAGTAACTCATGATCCCTTTACCATTACCTTGCGGGCGCTCACGGCCTTACGGCCTGCGGCCGGGTATTCACCGCCGGCCTGTTCACGCCCACAGCCGCTGTGAGGCGAGCGCCGCGCCTTCTGCCAGCGCGTCGAACTTGGCCCACATGACCCGGGGATCGACCTCGGGCCGGTAGGTCGCCTGGGAGGAGAAGCCGCAGTCCGTGCTGGCGATGACGTTCTCCCGGCCCACGATCGCGGCGTAGCGCGTGATCCGCTCGGCGATGAGCTCCGGGTGCTCGACGATGTTGCTGGCGTGGGTGATCACCCCGGGCAGCAGCACGCGGTCGCCGGGGAGCCGCACGCTCTCCCAGACGTGGTATTCGTGCTCGTGGCGCGCGTTCGCGCCCTCGAACGACAGGCCCGCCGCCCGGACCTTGAGCACCCACGGGATCACCACGGCCAGGTCCACGTCGTGCACGCGCGGCCCCTCGTTGATCCCGTAACACGTGTGGAATCTGACCCGGTCCGGCGGGATGCCGTGCAGCGCCCGGTTGGTCGCCTCGACGAACAAGTCCGCGCGCTCGCTGGCCTCGCCGGGGCTGAGCCTGGAGTCGCCGAGGATGTCGGTCAGGGACGGGTCGTCGACCTGGAGCAGGAGACCCGCATCCACGATGGCCCGATACTCCTCGCGAAGCGCGTCGGCCACCGCGAACAGGTAGTCCGCGTAGGACGGGTAGTACTCGTTGGCGGTGTCGGCACTGCCGGTCATGATGCCCAGGCCGCTCGGTGCGGTCGCGGGCAGGAAGGCCTCGGCGTCAGGGTGCCGCTGCAGGGCGGCCTTCAGGTTCGCGATATCCCGGGCGATCGCCTCGTGCCCCCGGTAGGAGACCGGGCCAACGCAGACCAGGGGCTGCGGGGTCACGACGGACCCGCCCACCATGGCCCGGCGGAAGTACTCGGCGTAGTACTCGGGGAAGGCGCTGATCTCCGCGCTCCAGACCTCGCCGCGGGCATCCGGCCGCGGCTCGAACCCGGTCAGCCGCTCGCCGATGTACGCGAAGAACCCCGTCTTGCCCTGTTCTCCATCGGTCACGACGTCGACGCCGTGCGTGACCTGCTGGTCCACGGCCGCGGCCACGGCCGCCGCGATCGCGCCGTCCAGCTCGGGACCGCGCTCACCGCCCTTCATCTGGTCGAGCAACGGCTCGGGCCGCGGCAAGCTGCCGACATGGGTGGTGATGATGCGATCTGCGCTCCGCCTCATTCCGCCCAGGGTACAGAGCCGGATCGCGGAAGCAGGGGATCAGTGCGAAGGCTTGTTTTCCAGGCAGCAGCGGACGAAGTCCTGGACGACGGGGTCGCCGTCGTTGGCGGGCGGCCAGGCGACACAGGCCTGGCTCGGGCTGACGCCGGTAACGGGCC
>JBOHCK010000616.1:0-1991 GCA_050698755.1 Streptosporangiaceae bacterium
GCTCGCGGCCTGCGGCCTGCTGGCCGGCTGCGGCTCAGCGGCGCCGTCGAACACATCAGACCCGCCGGGGCAGGCCCAGTCGATCACCTTGTACAGCGGCCAGCATGAACAGACCGTCGACGGGCTGGTGACCGCGTTCGAGAAGCAGACCGGGATTACCGTCAACGTCCGCAATGACGACGAGGACACGCTGGCCAACCTGATAGCCGTGCAAGGCGGCCACTCACCCGCCGATGTCTTCTACACAGAAAACTCGCCTCCGCTGGAGTTCCTGCAGGAAAAGGGCCTGCTGTCCCCGGTGGACCAGGCCACGCTGTCGGACGCCACGGCCAGGTACAACTCGCCAGGCGGGGACTGGGCGGGGGTTTCCGCGCGGGTCAGCGTGCTCATCTACAACCCGTCGCTGATCGCCGAGAGCCAGCTTCCGACCAGCGTGATGCAGCTCGCCGACCCGAAGTACCAGGGCAAGATCGCCTTCGCCGCCGGGGAGACCGACTTCCAGCCGATCGTCACCTCGGTGCTGAGGACCTATGGCCAGGCGGCCGCGCTCAGCTGGCTCGAGGGCATCAAGTCGAACGCCGCGAGCCACACCGTCCCGGACAACGAGACGATCGCCAATGAGGTGAACCGCGGCCAGGTGGCCTTCGGCGTCATCAACGAGTACTACTGGTACCGGCTCAGGGCCGAGATCGGCGCGTCGGCGATGCACTCGCAGATCACCCACTTCGCCCCGCATGACCCCGGATACGTGATCGACGTCTCCGGCGCGGCGGTGCTGAAGTCGAGCAAGCATCAGGCGACGGCGCAAAAGTTCCTCTCGTTCCTGGTCAGCAAGCAGGGGCAGGAGATCATCGCGCGTGCGTCAGGTAACGAACAGAGCTACGAGTACCCGCTCGGGTCCGGGGTGACGACGTCGGCGCCGGAGACGCCGTTCGGTCAGCTTCAGCCGAACTCGATCACGATCGCCGATCTGGGCGACGGCTCGGCGGCGATCGCCCTGCTTCGCCAGGCGGGCCTGCTGTGAGCCTCCCGACGGACCACGACCGCTGATGGCCGCCGCGGGAACGCGGGCCGATCGCCAGACCGAGGAGGGCATTGCCAGCCCGCGGCGGCCTCATCGCCCGGTCGCCTTGTTCACGATCAGCTCCCTGGTGGCTGCGGTCCTCGCGCTGCCGCTGGTGTTCCTGCTGATCGAGGCCCACGGCTCCGGGGCCTCCGAGGTGGCACACCTGATCTTCCGGCCGCTGACCCGGTCGCTGCTGTGGAACACGGTCCGGCTCACCGTCGTGGTCACGGTGGCGTGCGCCGTGATCGGGACCGCCGCCGCGTGGTGCGTCGAGCGGACCGACCTGCCGGGCCGCCGGGTCTGGGCCGTGCTGGTGGTGGTGCCGCTCGCGATCCCGGACTTCGTGGTGAGCTTCGGCTGGAACTCGCTGTGGACCTGGGCGCATGGCTTCCGCGGCGCGGCCATCGTGATGACCCTCGCCGTCTACCCGCTGGTCTACCTGCCGGTGGCGGCCAGCCTGCGGATGGCCGACCCCGCTCAGGAGGAGGTCGCGCGAAGCCTGGGCTCGGGCCGCGTCCGCACCTTCGTCCGGATCACGCTCGGCCAGGCCAAGGGCGCCATCCTCGGCGGCTGCCTGCTGGTCGCCCTCGTCCTGCTGGCCGAGTACGGTGCGTTCGAGATCCTCGGTTACCAGACCTTCACGACCGAGATCTTCACCGAGCTCAACGGGTACAGCTTCGCCGCCTCCTGTGCGCTCTCCCTGGTGCTTGTGGTGCTCAGCCTGCTCGTCCTGGCCGGGGAAGGCATGCTCCGGGGCCGCGGCCGGGTCAGCAGGTCCGGCCCGATGGCCCAGCGGATAAACCCGCCCCAGCAGCTCGGCTGGACGCGCTGGCCGGCGCTTGCCCTGTTCGCCGCGCTCGCCCTGCTCGCACTCGGCGTCCCGATCGCGGCGACCGTGTACTGGATGCAGGCAGGGCTGCCCGGG
>JBOHCK010000617.1:0-1984 GCA_050698755.1 Streptosporangiaceae bacterium
CGGACGAGCAAAGATTCACTGGCAAAATGGCGCGTAATCCGGGTCCGCCGGTTCACTGTGCTGTTCGCAGCTGCCGGATGAACGCGATGACCTTAGGCCACGCGTCGGCGCGCGCCGCCTTGTCCGGCGCTCCATCGATGATCTCCTGCGGCACGAGACCGGGCGGTAGCTGCGGGAGAACGTAGCCGAGCGAGTGCCCGGCTTCGGGGTACTCCAGGACCGCGTGGCCATGCGGGTCACCCCGCTCACGCAGCCGCCTCGACAGCGCCCGGAACATGGCGGCTGACGGCCACGCTTGATCCGCCCCGGCGGCCACCAGCAGGAGTGGCCCGGGAACCAGCTCGACAGGGATCAGGGCATCGGGGTCCTCGCACTCCAGGCCGGAATGGTTCACGCATGGCAGCGGCCGGCCGCCGAGGAGCCATGCCGGCCCGCCCGGCGGCAAGCTGCCGGCCACGACGTTGCCGGGAACCGTCGCCGCCACCCCGCAGACGCGGAAAGGCGAGTGGATCGCGGTCAGCATCGCCGCTTCGCTTCCCCGGGACATGCCAAGGACGGCCAGCGGTGTGCCTGGTGACGGCAGCTCGTCGTGCAGGACCTGCAGGGCGGCGAAGAAGTACTCCAGAGGGATGCCGTGAAGCTGGCCTGGCAGGCCCGGTCGCGCGAAGTACGCGGCCGCCCGAACCGCCGATCAGCAAGACGGCCGCGGATGGTTCAGCCACAGCAGGAACGAAGAGGGTTCCGTGCACCGGCGCCGACGGCAGGCGGAGCGTGCGGGCGCTGAAATCTGCCACGCAGATCACCTGATCAGCCCGGCCAGCAGTGCAGCCGTCAAGCGGCACCTTCCCTCGCGGCGAGCAGGACCCACAAGTAGTCCTCGCCGAAGTAAGGCTCCTGCCCGCTGGTCTTGTTCATCTGCCGGAGCTCGCGCAGGGAGAAGGGCGGCTTATCCCACAAGGCGCGCAGGCGGTCTGCTGAATAGCCCAGGCCGCCGCCGAGGCTCGCCCGCTGGTAGACCTGCAGGTCCGTGTAGCCGCTGCCGCCCTCGGACCGGAAGCAGACCAGCCCGTAGCTGCCGCCAGGCTTCAGGGCCGTGCGCACCAGATCGACGTAGTCCCTGCGGCGGTGCGGTGCGACGTGGTGGAAGCAGCCCGAGTCGTAGACCAGATCGTAAGACTCTTCGGCGAACTCAGCATCGAAGATGGAGCAGCACCGGTATTCCGCCGAGCCCCGGACTGGCCTGGCGCGCTTCCGGGCCCATTCGATCGCCTCGGCGGAGAAGTCCACGGCTAGGACGTCGCATCCCAGGCTCGCCAGGTAGGCGGCGTTCCTCCCGTTCCCGCACCCCAGCTCCAGCACCCGCCCTGGGGCGAACTGGCCGTCGCCGAACCAGGCGCCGAGGCTCTCATCGGGCCGGTCGGTAAAGAACGGGCACGGCCTGGACTGATCCGCGAAGAACTGGTCCCACCAGGCGGTGCCGGTGCCCGCCAGGAGAGCATCGAGCATGCGCAGCACATCGCCACAGGTGTAGATGAACTGCTCCTTCATTCTTCTCCTTAAGCCGACAGCGGTCGTTCCCCGCTGGTTGGGCCCCCCGCTGATAAACGACCTCGACAGCAGGCTGACACCACCGGGTGACGGACGCGCCAGCTCGCATGAGACAGGACAGTCAATGAGAAGACAATTAAGTCGCACTATGTCACGCCACGGGAGCCCCGCCAGGATCAATGAGAAACGCCAGTTCACCTGCACATCAAGCGAGAATCCGGCACATCCACTGAGCCCGGACAGCCCCACTTCAACATGTCTCGTTCGCACCCTTGGGGCCAGCTACCGATCACAGGGGCCAACTATCGGTCACAGTCACATGCGGGCTGCGTCGGCCGTGAGCGCCTGGTCGCTCATGGCGGGGCTCACCCGCGCGGCCGGGCGGCTACTGCGGGCGGCGGCGGGCGGGGTGCCTGGCCGCGGCGTGGCGTCCGCC
>JBOHCK010000618.1:0-1984 GCA_050698755.1 Streptosporangiaceae bacterium
CGGTCGCCTGCACGCTGAGGCGCTGGCCAAGGTCGCCGTGGACATCCAGGACGAGAGCAACAGGCTGTCAGAGCCGCTGCCGCACTAACCCGCGGCAGCGGCCGGGCCGGCGAGGGCGGGCCGGCCCGGCCACGGGGTCACGGGGTCACGGGGTCCGGGGTTTGCGGAGCGCAGGGGCACGGGGAGTGGTGAGACCACGCGGGGCGGCTGGGCTAGGGGGCGCCGAGTCGCTTGCGCATGTTCATCGCGGTGATCTCGTAGCCCGCTGACTCGTACAACCGCCGCGCGACGGTATTCGTACCGAAGACGTTCAGGCCGATGGCCTGGCTGCCGCCCCGGGCCGCCTCCTGCTCGGCGGCTTGGAGCAGAGCACGACCGTAGCCCTGGCCCCGGTGCTCCTCGTTGACCTCGATGTCATAGATCCATGCCTCACCGGGACGCGGCCGGTCGAGATAAGTCCAGGTAGTCCCGGAGGACCTGGGAGCGGGAGGGGTGGCGGAGCTTGGACATGGTCTTGGACTCGATCTGGCGGATGCGCTCCCGGGTCACGCCGTAGACCTTGCCGATCTCGTCCAGGGTCTTCGGCTGGCCGTCGGTCAGGCCGAACCGCATCGAGACCACCCCGGCCTCGCGCTCGGACAAGGTGTCGAGGACCGAGTGCAACTGCTCCTGCAGGAGCGTGAAGCTGACCGCCTCACCGGGCTGGATCGCCTCGGAGTCCTCGATGAGGTCGCCGAACTCGCTGTCGCCGTCCTCGCCGAGCGGGGTGTGCAGGGAGATCGGCTCGCGGCCGTACTTCTGCACCTCGATGACCTTCTCCGGGGTCATGTCCAGCTCGATCGCCAGTTCCTCGGGGGTCGGCTCGCGCCCGAGGTCCTGGAGCATCTGCCGCTGCACCCGGGCGAGCTTGTTGATGACCTCGACCATGTGCACCGGGATGCGGATGGTGCGGGCCTGGTCGGCCATCGCCCGGGTGATGGCCTGCCGGATCCACCAGGTGGCGTAGGTGGAGAACTTGTAGCCCTTGGTGTAGTCGAACTTCTCCACCGCCCTGATCAGGCCCAGGTTGCCCTCCTGGATCAGGTCGAGGAACAGCATGCCGCGGCCGGTGTACCGCTTGGCCAGCGAGACCACCAGGCGCAGGTTCGCCTCGAGCAGGTGGTTCTTGGCCCGCGTGCCGTCTTCGGCGATCCACTCCAGGTCGAAGCGCTGGTCGGTGGACAGGTGCCGGGTGGGTTCGTTGAGCTTCTCCTCGGCGAACAGGCCCGCCTCGATCCGCTTGGCCAGCTCGACCTCCTGCTCGGCGTTGAGCAGCGGGACCTTGCCGATCTGCTTGAGGTAGTCCTTGACCGGGTCCGCGGTCGCGCCCGCCACCGCGACCTGCGCGGCGGGCAGGTCATCGTCGTCGTCGCCGAAGACCAGGATCTCCTCGTCCTCGCCGCTGCCGGCCAGGGCGATGTTCACCACCAGCGCGCCGGCCGCCTCGGGCCCTTCGGCCTCGGCGTCCCCGGCCGCCTGGTCCGGCTCCGGGCTGTCCAGCGCCTCGATCCCGTCGGGCCCCTCCGGCTCTTCGACGGCCAGGTCCTCGCCGACCAGGTCGCCTTCGGCCAGCTCGGCGACGTCGGGCTCTTCCAGCTCGCCCCCGGCCAGCGCGGCCTCCAGGTCGGCGTCGTCCTCGTCGTCCTCACCGAACTCGTCGAATTCGTCAGGGCTGCCGGGTTCGCCGGTCTCCGGGTCGATCGCGTCACCGGCCCCCGCAGCGGCCGGGTCGCGGTCTCCTAGGGCCCGGCTGGCGTCAGCATCAGAGTCGGCGTGCGCCGCGGAATCGTCCGGCACACCAGGTTCAGGGCTCGCGGGCCCGCCTGCCGCCTGAACCGCCTCGTCCTCGACGGCTCTGGGCTGCTGGCCCGGCGTCCTGGGGCGATTCCGCGCTGCGGAGTTGGCAGCGCTCACGACCGCAGTCACCCCTTCCTTCGCTGCGTAG
>JBOHCK010000619.1:0-1977 GCA_050698755.1 Streptosporangiaceae bacterium
GGCGACCAGCCGGTTCTCCGGCTCGACCTGGCTGAAGGCCCGCTCGGCCCGGTCGGCGTCGTAGCGCGCCCGTTCGACGGCCAGCTCGGCGGCGCGGACCGACCGCTGCCGCCGGGTGGTGACCTCCTCGGCGGCGGCCAGCGCCAGCGCGACCTGCGCGGGCTCGACCGCGGCCAGCAGCGCGGGGGCCACGGCCTCATCGATGGTGTCGGCGCGGACCGACCCGCATAGCGGCGTGGCGACGTGGTCGGCGCGGGAGTGGGAGCACTCATAGCGGGGGTAGCGGTCCTGGTAGCGGACCTGCATCGAGCGGCCGCAGGCGCCGCAGAACACGATCCCCTGGCACAGTGCGCTGCCTTCCCTGGGCGGGCGGGCCCCGGCGTTGGTCCGGTTGGCGGCCAGCTTGTCCTGGTTGGCCAGGTAGGCCTCCCAGGTGATGTAGCCCTGGTGGTGGTCAGGGATCAGCACTTCCCACTGGTCACGGGGCAGTTCGGTGACCGAGGAGCGCACTGACCCGTCCGGGTCGACGACCTGGCGGGAGCGGCGCCGCCCGAACACGTACGCCCCTGCGTAGGCGGGGTTGCGCAAGATCCCGGCAGCGCGGGCGTGGGTGAGCCGGCCCCACCGCAGCTGCCCGGCCCACGTCCCGCCATAGGCGCGGCGCGGGAAACGCCGGCCGGTGAACGTCCCGGCCACCCCGTAGGCCGACCCGGTGGCGGTGAACGCGGCGAACACGTCGCTAATCGCGGCGGCGACCTCCTCATCAGGGTCGATGACCACGCCGTCGTCATCGTCGCGGACGAGCCCGACCGGCAGCGGGACGCGCAGCTCGCCGCGGCGGGCGGCGGCCCGCTTGGCCTCGTTCATCCGGCTGGTCAGCCAGTGGAGCTCTGCCTCGCTCATCTGGCTCTTGAGGCCCAGCAGGAGCCTGTCGTTGATGTCGGACAGGTCATAGACGCCATCGTTGTCGATGACCAGGGTGGCCGTCAGGCGGGCCAGCTCCAGCAGGCGGGCCAGGTCCGCGTTGGAGCGGGCCAGCCGGGAGACCTCCAGGCCGAGCACCGCCCCGACCTCGCCCAGGCAGACCCGCGACATCAGGTCGCGGAACCCCTGCCGGTGCGCCGCCGACGTCCCGGACAGGCCCAGGTCCCGGTCGATGACCTCCACGTCCCGCGGTGCCCAGCCCAGCTGGACCGCGGTGTCCGCCAGCGCGTACTGCCGCATCGTGGACTCGGTGTGCTCGCGGACCTGGGCCATCGAGGACTGGCGCAGGTATTCCCTGAACTAAGGATGATCATGAAATCCCGGTGGCGGCCGGTGTCCTGAAGCGTGCCGGACGGCGTTGATTACGAGCTGGATGCCGTGGCCGTCGATGCCGGTGAGGGCGTCGCGGAGGTTCACGGGTATGCCGGCGGCCAGGCTGGCTGCCAGGCGGAGCATCCTGTTCTCGCCGCCGGAGCAGGGCAGGCTGTCGTCCAGGGCGGCGATGGCGGCGGGCCAGTCGATGGCGGCCAGGGCGGCGCCGTTGCCGGGGATGGTGATGAAGCCGCTGGTGAAGTCGGCGCGGTGCAAGAACACGCCATGGCCGATGAGCAGCTCGACGCCGGCCTCGTCGGGGTAGATCCCGCTGGCCCATGCGCGCAGCGGGCCGGCGAGCGGCGGCTCGGCGGATGCGGGCGTGCTCATCGTCGCGGGAGGGCCGGCCGGGCAGTCCGGGTCCTCTGTCCAGCGGTGGCCGGTCCCGGCGTGGCGGCAGATGGCGCCGGGATCGGTGACGGTGACGGCGAAGCGGAACACCCGGGTGGTCACCCGGCCGCCGGCGTGGTCGTGGTGGCCGAGGTATCCGGTTATCTCGTCGATGGTCAGCCCGATGGCCGCGACGGCGGGGTGCAGGGCGTCGGTGAGGGTCTGGCCGGGCAGTACCGGCCCGGCGGGCAGCTGCCAGGTTTCATCGGTGAAGTCCGGGCCGGGCTCGGC
>JBOHCK010000620.1:0-1970 GCA_050698755.1 Streptosporangiaceae bacterium
CCTTCGTCCCTGCCTCCTACGAGCACCTGCGCGGGCATCGCCCCTAGCCGGAGTTTCCGAGAATTGACGTCCTGGCCAGAAGTTTTGGCTGGTCAGTTAGGGTTTCGAGTGCCGATTTGGCGTATTACCCACGTCAGCGTCTCGGGGCGTAGCGGTCGAGGCCGAAGATGCCTGCGAGCTTGTCCTGGACGGGGCTGGTTTCGGTGAGCATGCGGTGGGCGCGGGGCCGTCCGCGGTCGGCGCGGTAGAGCAGGGCGGTCTCGCTGATGCCGGCGAGTTCGCGCAGGAGTTCCCGGACGGACAGGCTGATGCCGTGCTGGCGTGCGCGGTGGCGCATGAGGTGGGCGGCCTGGAGGGCGAGGACGCAGGTGAAGACGTGGACCCGGATGTTGTGCTCGGTCCAGTGGTGCATGGGCGAGAACGAGACGGCGTGCGGGTCCTTGAGCTGGCGGAACCCGAATTCGGCTTCGGACTGGGAGCGGTAGCCGGCGACGACCTCGGGCACGGGCCAGTCGTCGTGGCTGGTGATCAGGACGTGCTTGCCGAAGATCTCCTCTTCCAGGTCCGCGCGGGCCTGCTCGTCGACGTGCCAGGACAGGCGGAAGTCCTTCGGCGCGTCCCCGGCCAGTTCCCAGCGGACGACGCGGCGGACCCAGGCAGCTGAGGTGGCCGAGGCGATCTCGGCTTCGACCTTGTCCCGGGGCCTGCGGGTCTTCCCGCGGGCGAGCCGGGCGGCGAGCTCGTCGAGTTTCCTCCCGGCCTTGAGCAGGGTGGCGCCGTCGAACCCTGCGGCCTGCGCGGCGTGCAGTTCCGGGGAGTGGGTGAGGATGGCGCGCCGCTCGGCGCCGTAGGCGGTGCGGCGGGCGTCGAAGGCAGTCAGGCCGCCGAACCGCTTCCTGTCCACGATGGCCCGCTTCGCGGCGGGCAGCGCGAGGAGATCCTGGCAGTCCGAGGCGGGCACGGACCCGATGTAGTGCATGCCGGTGGCCGTGAAGTCCGCGAGGTTGTCCTCGCTGTTCTGCCCGGCGTCGAACACGACGGTGATGTCCGGGGCGGCCAGGTCCAGGCCGGCCGCGGCGCAGACCGCCTCGTACCGGTCCTTCAGCTGGCGGGTCATGACCGGGAACTGGGTGACGTCGGGCCGGTCACCGGGGTAGGCGTGCCAGGTCAGCGGGATCCCGCCGTCCCGGGTGACGACCAGGCCCAGGCCGACCAGGCGCAGATCCGCGCGGTGCTGCTTGGCCTTCCCCCGCTGCGCGATCGGCGCCCTGCCGTTCGCGGTGGCGATGAACGTCGCGAAGTTCGTCATGTCCAGCGCCACGCTGGACACGTCGATGCCGGAGGACCGGATGAGCTCCGCGGCGATCTGCTCCGAGGCCTTGTCCAGCTGTTCCGGGGTGACGGCGTGCATCGCGTCCCAGAACCGGCGGTGGTCCAGCGCCGTGGCCGGGATCTTGGTGAACCGGCCCGCCGCGGTGGTCTTCCACCAGCGGGCGAACCCCGACTTCGAGCAGGGATCCACCAGGCGGTTCAGCGCGGCCAGGACCAGGTAGGTTCCCGTGGACAGCGGCTGCCCCGCCGGCGCCGGGCCTGCCGCCTCGTCGATGATCCGGGCGGCGCCGAGGTCTTCCAGGACTCCCCACGCTGCCGCGACCGCGCCGAAGTCCCTGTTCAGGGTCCCGTCGGGCAGGCCGAGGCCGCCGCCGCGCATCGCGGCCGCCAGTTCGTCGGCGGTCCCGAGGTACTCCTGGGAGACGATCCGGGGCTTGCCGCCGACCCGCGCGGACTCGACCAGGTAGTAGTACGTGGCACCGCCGCGCTTCTTCCCGACGATGGAAGCCATATATGGGTAATACGCCCTTCCCGGCCGGAAGTCAAGCCGGGCACCGCCTTCTGCCTGCGCAGACTCAGCGGCCGGTAACGCTTCCGACCTCAAAATCTCATGATCGTCGGAAAGTCCGGCTAGGAGC
>JBOHCK010000621.1:0-1944 GCA_050698755.1 Streptosporangiaceae bacterium
GTCATATGATTACCCTGAGTGACTCCTTTACACACCTAGAGTGATACCCTCGACGCCCGCCCTCACATGCATGCCTCGTCGGGTTGGGGCGAAGCCCCGGTGAACATTCAGGTCGCCTTCCAATATGCGGGTTGAGCGTGACGCTGGCAGGCTGACGGTGTCGATTTGCTTACTGGTGGCTGACTGTGATGAAGTGCCGGCGTGCCCGGCACTCCTGACGCTGATGAGCTGCGCGCGGAGAACGCGCGGCTGCGGGATCAGGTGGAGCGGCTGGGGCTGCTGAACGAGGACAAGGACGCGGTGATCGCCGAGCTGCGGGCGCAGAACGCGGAGCTGGCGGAGAAGATGGCACGGCTGGAGCGGCTGATCTCGCGTAACAGCGGGAACTCCTCGATGCCGCCGAGCAGTGATGACCGGCCGGGGAAGAAACCGCCGCGGCCACGGCAGCGGCAGGGCGGGAGGAAGCGGAAACCGGGCAAGCAGCCTGGTGCGCCGGGGGCGTATCTGCCGTGGAACGATCATCCAGACGATACGATCCCGCGGTTTCCGGAGGGCGCCTGCGGGTGCGGCCGGGACCTCGCCGGGGCCGCTGATCTCGGGGTGCGGTACTCCCACCAGGTCACCGACCTGCCCGAAGCTCGCGCGGAGACCATCCAGCACGACCGGCACGAAGTGCAGTGCGCCTGCGGGCGGCGGCATGTCGCGGACGCACCGCCGGAAGCCGCGGGCGCGCCGGGCACGGTGACGTACGGGCTGAACTTCCAGGCCTGGTGCGTATTCCTGATGGTGATGCACCACGTCCCGGTCGAGCGGTGCGCGGACATCCTGGAGTCCATGTCCGGCACCCGGCCCAGCGACGGCTGGGTCCACGGCCTCCTCGCGCGCGCGGCCGGGGCGGTGGCCGCGGCGAACAAGACGATCCGCGCGCTGATCATCTTGGCCCGCGTCGTCTGCGGCGACGAGACGCCCATCCGGGCGGGGCCGGGGCCGGGGACGGCGAAGAAGAAGTACCTGCAGGTCGCCTGCACGAACCTGCTCACCTATTACTTCCTCGGCGACCGGGACCTGCCCAGCTTCAAGGACTTCGTCTACAGCGACCTGCACGGCACCGTCATCGTGCACGACCGGTACGCCTGCTATGACCACTTCACCGGCATCAGCCACCAGCTCTGCACAGCGCATCTGCTCAGGGACATCGAGGACGCCGCCCAGTCCTACCCCGGCGAGCACTGGCCGGCCCAGATCGCCCGTGAGCTGCGCGCCCTCATCCACCAAGCCAACGCGGCCCGCGACCAGGGCCTGGCCACCGTCCCGGACGAAGCTGCCGCGGAGCACCTGCGGCTGTTCCGCAACGGCGTCAATGTCGGGCTCGCCCAGGTCAGCCGCATCCCCGGCGCCAAGGCCAGGCAGCCGCCCGCCAGGCTGCTACTGGAATGCCCCAAGCACCGGGAAGCTGACGTGCTGCGGTTCCTCACCGATACCGCGATACCGGCGACCTCCAACCAGGCCGAACGTGACCTGCGGCCGGCCAAGACCCAGCAGAAGATCAGTGGCCGGCTCCGCTCAGAGCCGGCCACCCGCGACCGGTGCGCCATCCGCGGCTACGCCTCGACCGCCGCCAAGCACGGTATCGCCATCTTCACCGCCATCTACGACGCGCTCGCCGGGAACGCCTGGATACCCCCCATCCCCGCAGACGCTTGAACTGCACCCGAAGCCCATCACGCATAGCTACACCAATGTGACCGCACCTGCGGGACGTGAATGTTCACCGGGGCTTCGCCCCAACCCGACGAGGCATGCATGTGAGGGCGGGCGTCGAGGGTATCACTCTAGGTGTGTAAAGGAGTCACTCAGGGTAATCATATGACGGGTGAGGACACCCGGCGAACTGGGGGGAGAACAACGGTGAAGTCCGTGAACAGGGGAAACGCGGGGCCTGGT
>JBOHCK010000622.1:0-1901 GCA_050698755.1 Streptosporangiaceae bacterium
CCAGCTCAGCGCAGATCCGCAGCACGTCATCGGCGTATCCGTCCAGGGTCGCGTACCGCTCGGCCCGCCAGGCCGACAGATCTGACCGACCTGACCCGACATGGTCGAACAGCACCACCCGGAAGTCCCGCGCGAGCCCCGGCGCGACCAGGCGCCACATGTTCTGATCACAGCCGAACCCGTGAGCCAGCATCACCACCGGCCCGTCCTCACGGCCGGTCAGCAGCACGTTGTTGACGCCCCCGATAGCGACATCGCCCATGACGGGATTCTTCCACGCAAGTGCGCCCGCAGCCAGGTTTCCCGTCCGTAGGAGGGGCATGCTGCCGCTCGATCTCGCGTTAGTCTCAATCGTCATCCGGGCCGGGTACGGCGTCGGTCCCGGTGGCGGCGAGCAGGTCGAGGAACGGGCCGATCCGGTGTCCATCCTGGGCGGAGTGCCGGAACAGGTTGTCCCTGTTCACGGTGTATACAACGCGCCGCCCGGTACGGGCGCGGGTGATATACCCATCGGCCTCCAGGTCGGCCACGATGGCCTGCACGGTGCGCTCGGTCAGGCCAACGACCGGACTGATGTCCCTGATCCGACCCCTTGGATTGCGGGCGATTTCCACCAGCACGTGCCCGTGCCCGGTCAGGAGCGTCCAGGCACCGCGATCGCGGCCGATGTCGCAGTCAGGATCACTCATACTCACCGAGTCTACAACTCGCGTGAAGATAACCGCGAGACAAAGAACACGAGATTTTTCTCGCGGTTATATTGACATGCAACCGCCGGAGAAGTGATCCTGGTAGTGCCCGATCGCGGTCGCGCCTGGGCGAGGGCGGGAAGGTCATACCCGGTCCGGAGACGCGGTCGCCCGCTGTGCTACCCGTGCCCGGCAACGCAGCGGTGACCGCAACCACGGGAGGTGCGCAGATGTCTTACGGCAGTTTCCCGGTTGAGGTGGTAGAGGGCGTGCCGGTGGTGGTCGCGCCCGAGGAGATCGACGTCACGAACGCTGAGATGCTCCGGTCGGCTCTGCTCAAGGCGGCCACGGACGGGCGCGACACGCTCGTGGTGGACATGACTCGGACCCGGTTCTGCGATTCGTCCGGGCTGCATGTCCTGCTCGCCGCGCACAAGCGGGCCCAAGCCGAGGGCCGTGAGGTGCTGCTGGTCGTTCCCAGCGCCGCCGTCCTGCGGGTCTTCGCGATCACCGGCGCGGACCGCCTGATCCCCAATTTCGCCAGCCTGCCCGAGGCCCTGATCCGAACCACCGCCGCCGCGAACGGTGACCACCGGCGGGAGAAAGGAGATTTCGTGCCGAACCCCAGCCGCGGCCAGGCGCCAGGTGGCGAGCTGCCGGGCACCATCAAGCGCTCATCGAAGGAGGCCCAGGAGACGTTCGCCAGAGCGCTCGCCAGCGCCGTGCAAGTCTACGGGGAAGCAGACCAGGCCCTTCGCGCCGCATACGTCGAGTTCAAGCGGACATTCGAGAAACGCGGCGACTGCTGGATCCCGAAACAGTCCCCAGGCTGAGAGCTAGCGCCCCAGCCCGGCAACGGTGGTCCCGCCCAGTAGCGGGGCCGGAAGAAGAACGAGCCGGCTGTCAGCGTTCGAGGGGGATCGCTATCGTGCCGGTGTGGCGGGGGGATTCGGCTTCGTCGAGCATGGCGGCGGCCACGGTTGCCCGGCTGACCCTGGCGGGGAACAGCCGCCGGCGGTAGGCGTCGAGGCCGACGGTGCGGCGGGCGGGGCTGAGCGGGCCGTTGGTGAGCGGGCCCGCGTGGAAGACCGTGCCGTCGGCGCCGAGCACCATGGCGTCGGCCGTGACCTTGTCGCCCAGCTTGGCGGGCATGGCGCGGAACATGGACCGGACGAGCAGGCCGCCGGCCTGGGCAGACGGGCCGGTGCCTAG
>JBOHCK010000623.1:0-1887 GCA_050698755.1 Streptosporangiaceae bacterium
CCACCGGGCCAGGAGGGTGGGGGTTGACGGGGGGAGGGGATGACGGCTTACGGCCCCCCGGCCGGGCCCGCACCCCTGGCACGTGAGCGGAAAGGCCAGACCGTCCCCAAAGCCAGGAGCACCTGGGCGAAACCCCAGACCAGGCACGCAGTACCAGTCAGCAGAGTCAGGACAGAGTCAGGGAACCCCGGCCGATAAACCGGACATTAGCACATAAATAGGTACAGGACAGGTCCCGCACAGAGGAAGAGGTGATTTTCGAATAATGCCTATGACGTGCCTGCATGACCGCTGTCGCGTCACTGTACGGGATCGCCGGAACCACTTGAGTAATTTCGTCATCGTTACCGAGGTGCAGAAGGACCCGCCCGACGGCGATAAGCGCCGCGCCTGGGTCGCCTACCTCGCGCTGGCCCAGGTGGAGCACAAGTGCGATGCCGCGCTGGTGGTGATCGCGCTGCGTGAGCGGACCGCCCGGGCCTGCGTCAGGCCGATCGCCACAGGGCATCCGGGCTTCGTACTGGCGCCGATCGTGATCGGCCCGGGCACCATTGCGCCGCCCGGCGGGCCCCGAGCCGGGCAGGTTTCCGCGGAGCTGGCCGTGCTAGCGGTGCTGACCGGGACACTGGATCTGGGGGACGCGGAGACGCGCCGGCTGGTCTTGCAGGCCATCGCTCAGCTCGATGCCGAGCGCCGGGAGATCTACACTCGACTTATCCGTGCTACCGCCCCGACGACGCGATCGTCGGTGCCGCCTACACCGGCTCACTCGGCTCCGATACGGCCGACCGCTGGTCGGACACCGACCTCGTGCTGGCCGTTCGCGGCGACCTGACCCCTACGTTGGACCGCTGGACCGGCTGGCTCTACGAGGAGCACCAGGCCCAGCACCACTGGGACCTCGCCATCGGCGCCAAACTCATCCGGGTCTTCCTCCTCCCCGGCTGGATCGAGCTAGACCTGACCTTGGCGCCAGAGAAAGCCTTCGCCCCGCGCGGCCCGCAGTGGCGAACGATCTTCGGCCAGGCCCAGCCCCTCGATCCCTATCCGGCGCCGGACCGCGACAACCTGGCCGGCCTGCTCTGGCACCACGCGCTGCACGCCCGCATCTGCCTCGCCCGCCGCCGCTGGTGGCAGGCCGAGCACTGGATCACCGCCATGCGCGACCTCGTGATCACCATGGCCTGCGCGCGGCTCGGCCTCCCCGTCGCCGACTCCAGGGGCGCCCACCTGCTGCCAGACGACCTGACGCAGCCGCTCCGCGGCACCCTGGTGCGCGAGCTCACAGAACCCGAGCTCCTCCGCGCCCTCACCGCCACAGTCGCCGTCGCGGCAGAGGAGATCGCCCGGACCGACGCCGCCCTCGCCGCCCGCCTGCGGCCGATGTTCGCCGACCTGACCGCCTGATCGCAGCGGTCCCGGTAAAAAGCGATCCGCGCGGATGGGGCTGCAGGGTGCCCATCCGCGCGGATCATCAGCTGCAGGGTTGCTGATCGCTCCGAGCAAGGAATCTTGATAAGAATCATGCCCGACCGCTTACTAGGACCCACCTCCGAAGCAGTTCAGGTGTAGTTAAGATTTCGCGGCCCCCAGGCCCCGCGCCGCCGGCGCCAGAAAAGCCCCGCGCCGCCGGCGCCAGAAAGCACCCCCCAGCCCGCTACACTCGCCTCAATACGGGCTGTAGCGCAGCTTGGCTAGCGCGCGTGCTTTGGGTGCACGAGGTCGCCGGTTCGAATCCGGCCAGCCCGACTAAATGTCTGACCATGAGCCTCCGGTTAGTTCTTGCGCAGAAACTACAGGGCGTTGTCCGAATAATCCCCTGGTCGTTTGTGGTATGTCGAATGGATGCTGACTGACGCGGAGATAGCCGCCCGGTACGTCAAGATC
>JBOHCK010000624.1:0-1886 GCA_050698755.1 Streptosporangiaceae bacterium
CTGGCGTGCTCCTCCCGGTCCGGGCAGTCGTGGCACGGGTGCTTCCGCATCTGCCGGCGCAATTCGGCTATCTCGGTGCCCGCCGCGTCGGCCGGGGGGGATACGGGGGGGCGGGCAGCCCTCCCGTGATCGGGGGGTTCCGGGGGGTCGCCCCCCCGGGCTGGCACCGCGCTATTCAGGCGGTTCCGCATGGAAGCCGCGAGGTCCTTGCGGTGCTGGGGCGAGCGCGGGCTGAACGAGCCGGGAATCTTGATCTTGTCGATGACCTCGGCGGGCACCGGGAAGTCGGCCAGGGACAGCCGCCGCACCTGACGGCCCTCGGTCAGCACGAGCGGACCCGGGCCGCCGGGTGTCGCCGGGTCGGGATGCGGGGCGGAGTGCAGGCCGCGCTGGAGGACCACGGCCAGGCCGGCCCGCCTGCCGCCCGGGACGCGGATGATGTCTCCGGGGCGCAGGAGCGATAGCGACCTGGCTGCTTGCGCCCGGCGGGAACTCGCACGAGCACGGGAGAGATCGCTCTCTCGTTCGGACAAAATGGCTCTTAGATCTGCGTATTCGGCGAAATCACCTTTATCGCAGGTCATCTTGGCGGCGAGTTCGGCCATGGCCTGGCGGTTCTTGCGGACCTGCCGGGCCAGGCCCGAGACGCCCCGGTCGGCCTGGAACTGCGCGAACGAGGACTCGAGCAACCTCGACGCCCGGGCCCGCCCGGCCCAGCCGGTCAGGTTGACGGCCATGTTGTAGGAAGGCCGGAAACTGGAGTTCAGCGGGTAGGTCCGGGTGCTGGCCAGGCCGGCCACCGCTCCGGGGTCCATCCCCGGCTGCCACAGCACGACCGCGTGTCCCTCCACGTCGATGCCGCGCCGCCCGGCGCGCCCGGTGAGCTGGGTGTACTCCCCCGCCGTCAGGTTGGCGTGCGTCTCGCCGTTCCACTTGTCGAGCTTCTCGATCACCACCGTCCTGGCGGGCATGTTGATGCCGAGGGACAGCGTCTCCGTCGCGAACACCGCCCGGACCAGCCCGGCGGCGAACAGTTCCTCGACGACCTCCTTGAACGCAGGGAGCATCCCTGCGTGGTGCGCCGCGATCCCGCGTCGCAGCCCCTCGAGCCATTCGCCGTAGCCCAGGACGGCGAGGTCTTCGTCCGGGATGTCCGCGGTGCGGCGTTCGGCGGTCTGCTTGATCGCCTCGGCTTCCTCAGGCATGGTCAGCCGCAGTCCGGCGCTCAGGCACTGCTGGACCGCCGCGTCGCAGCCCGCGCGGCTGAAGATGAAGGTGATCGCGGGCAGCAGACCGGCGTTGTCCAGGCGCGAGATCACGTCGGGGCGGTACGGCAGCCGTAGGCGGCGCGGCCGGTGGCCACCCCGGCCGGGCCGACCGGGGGCCTGGCGCACTCGCCAGGTGTCGCGCTGGGCCTCCCGCAGGAGTTCGGGGTTAACCCGGGTGTGCTCGTCGTCGATGAACAGGTCGTACAGCCGGTGCCCGGCCAGGACGTGCTGCCACAGCGGCACCGGCCGGTGCTCGTCCACGATGACGGTCGTGCCGCCGCGGACCTGGTCCAGCCATTCGCCGAACTCCTCGGCGTTGCTCACCGTCGCGGACAGCGCCGCCACCAGCACCGACTCGGGCAGGTGGATGATGACCTCCTCCCAGACCGCGCCGCGGGAGGAGTCCGCCAGGTAGTGCACCTCGTCGAGGACGACGTAGCCGAGGCCGGCCAGCGCCGCCGACCCGGTGTAGAGCATGTTGCGCAGTACCTCGGTGGTCATCACCACCACGGGCGCGTCGCCGTTGATGCTGTTATCCCCCGTGAGCAGCCCCACGGTCGCGGAGTCGTACCGGCGGACCAGGTCGGCGTACTTCTGGTTGGACAGCGCCTTGATCGG
>JBOHCK010000625.1:0-1877 GCA_050698755.1 Streptosporangiaceae bacterium
CCTCCGCGGCGCCCGCCGTCGTGCCCCGCCGCCGCGACGGCCGCTCCCTGCCCCCGCCGTGAGCGCCGCGGGTCCCTCCGGGAGCTGCCCGTCGTGCCGTTCCTGGGGTCCCCTGTATTCCGGGACGTGCCGCGGCTGCTATGACTTCGCCCGGCGCCGCGGCCCTGGCCCGTGCGGGGCCTGCCGGCGCTGGCGGCCGCTGAAGGAGGGCTACTGCCGCAGCTGCTGGCTGCAGGCCGCCCTCCAGGCCGCCGGGACCGCGAGGAGGGCCCCTGACCTGGGCCCAGCTGATTTCGCCGCGGTCAGGTGGCACCAGCTGTCGTTCGCCGGCGTGGCGAGGATGAACCGCCGGCCGCGGCTGCCCCGCCCGGACGAGAACCCCGTCGCAGCCGGCCCGGCCGATCCCCGCTGGGAGCAGCCGGAGCTGCCGGCGCCCGGCCAGGCCCGCCTGTTCCACTCCCGGCACTGGACCGCCGCGTCGCTCGCCGGCCCCGCCCTCGAGCAGGCCCGGGCCATCGCCTCCCGGCTCGCGGAGACCCGCGGCTGGAACGCCCGCGTCCAGGAGGAAACCCGCCGGGCGCTGGCCGTCATGCTCGCCTCTCACGTCCCAGGCGAGAAGATCCCCTGGTCATCCCTCGAGCCCGCACTCCGGCCCCGCGACCTGAGCGTCTCCCGCACCGCCGAGGTCCTGACCGTCGCCGGGCTGCTCGACGACGACCGCGTCCGCCCCCTCGACACGTGGACCGACGGAAAGCTCGCCACCCTGGCACCGGGCATCGCCGAATGCGCCCGCAGCTGGGTCACCGCCCTGCGCCACGGCACTCCCCGGTCCCTGCCCCGCAGCGAGGACACCGTCCGGATCTACCTCCGCGGAGCCTGCCCTGCCCTGGAACAGTGGTCGGGCCGCTACGATCACCTGCGCGAAGTCACCGCCGCCGACGTCACCGCGGCGATCGCCGGGCTGCGCGGCCACAAGCGCCACCAGGTCCTGGTCGCGCTGCGGTCCCTGACGCGGCACTGCAAGAAGAACGGCCTGATCTTCGCCGACCCCGCCGCACGCATCCGGGGCCCGGAACGGCCCGAGACGATCATCCTGCCGCTGCCGGCATCCCGCGTCAGCGCCGTCACCGGGAGCGCCGTCACCCCGGCCGCCCGGCTCGCGCTCGCCCTCGCCGCCGTCCACGCCCTGCGCCCCGAGGCCATCCGGCACCTCGCCCTCGGCGACATCGACCTCCGCAGCCGGAGGATCACCCTCGCCGGCCAGTCCCGCCCGCTCGACGACCTGACCCGCAGGCTCATCATCCAATGGCTCGCCTGGCGGCGCGAGCGATGGCCGCAGACATCCAGCCCCTACCTGCTCGTCAACAACCAGACCGCGATGACCACCCGCCCCGTCAGCGAGAACTGGCTCGCCGGCCTGCTCCGCGGCCTCGGCGCCACCCTCGAGCAGCTCCGCGTCGACCGGCAGCTCGACGAGGCCCTCACCGCCGGCCCCGACCCGCTCCACCTCGCCGCCGTGTTCGGCATCGGCGACGAAACCGCGATCAAGTACGCCACCGCCGCACGCCGCCTCCTCGCCAGCGCCGCCGAAGAAGGCCCGCCAGGTTAACCGCGAACCCGGGGACCCCCGACCGCTATCCGGCGCACGCGCCCCCGGGTTCCCGCTGAAATACCTTCAGTCCGGCTGAACTCCGGGGAAAGGGGCAGCCTCCCTCCAAACCCGGCGTGCACCTTTCAGTGCACCGGGCTTTCCCGCGATTTATGTTGACCGGGACATCAACGCTGCCCCGGCATTGTTCAGGTGGACCCGGTGCAAACACCCGGGCGTCTGCGCGCGCAACTGATCAAGGTCCATACGCCAGCCTGTCATGACTGCC
>JBOHCK010000626.1:0-1869 GCA_050698755.1 Streptosporangiaceae bacterium
GCATCGCCGAACCGCTCATTACCTTTTATCAGGCCATCATGAGCCGGGAATGGGCGCGCCTCGAACTCGGTGGCGGGGCTACAGTGTGGCCCGCCGCCCGGGCACGTTTCCTTGCGCAGGTGGCAGGCAACCAGTCACACTCCCTGTTGATCTGCGGCGTGTCGGTGCTGGCGTCCGGTTTGTGATCATGGTTGGGTTCGGGGGTGCCGCGTCCGGAGCAGCCGTCGTATGAGGAGCTGGCTGCCCGGGTCGCGGAGTTGCTGACGGTGGTGGCCGAGCAGGCCAAGCTGATCGAGTCGCTGCGGGCCGAGGTCGCGGCGCTGCGCCGGCAGGCGGGCCGGGATTCCTCGAACTCCTCGCAGCCCCCGAGCCAGGACAGCCCTGCTGCTGAGGCGAAAGCGAAGGCCGGCAGGCAGGCGGCACGGCGGGCGCGGCCGGGCCGGCCCCAGGGCGGGCAGAAGGGCCATCCGGGTGCGGGCCTGGCGTGGGCCGCCCGGCCGGATGAGACCCTGGTTATCGAGCCGGGCACGTGCGCGGGCTGCGGCGCGGGCCTGGCCAGCGCCGGCGGGCGGGTCGCTTCTGCCGTGCAGGTGCTCGATATCCCACCGGCCGCGCTGACGGTGACGGAGTACCGGATGATGCGCCGCACCTGCGGGTGCGGGCAGGTCACGGCCGCCCCGGCGCCGGCCGGGGTCAGCGGCGGCCCGGTCTGCTACGGGCCGAACGTGACCGATGCGGCAACGCTGCTGGCCAGCACCGACGTGATCGGGATCGAGCGGGCAGCGGACCTGATGGGCGCCCTGCTCAAGGCACCGGTCTCCACCGGGTTCGTCTCCCGCTGCCTGGCCCGCCCCGACGCGGCGCTGACCGCCGCCCGGTTCGAGGACGCCCTCAAGGACGCCCTGAAAGCGGCCGGCGTCCTCGGCACCGACGAGACCCCCGCCCCGCTCACCACCGCGGCCACCAGCGCGGAGGGCTGCGCGAATCCGCACGTTTACACCGTGCGGACCATGCACGCGTACACCGCTGGCGGGCCGGACCTCATCTGGTACGGCGCCGCCGGGAACCGCACCAAGGCCTCCATCACCGGGTTCGGGATCCTGGACGGCTTCGCCGGGGTCCTGGTCCGCGACGACTACGGCGGCTACCTCAGCTACGACGCCGGGCTCGCCGGAGTGCAGCAGTGCCTGGCCCACCTGTACCGCTACCTCGACGACGCCTACGCCATCGACCCGGTATCCCAGGTCTGGACCCGGCAGGCCGGCGACGCGCTCCGCGCGGCATCGGCCGCGGTCAGGACCGCCCGCGCCGCCCGCCAGGCCAAACTGGGCCCTGTCCTGCTGGCCAGGCTGCGCCACAGCTACGACCAGGCCGTCCAGGCCGGGATCTCGGTGAACCTGTCCCGCCGCTGGCACAAGGGCAACCATCCCGGCCTCATCCTCGCCAGGCGCCTGAAGCGCAAGGCCGCCCAGGTCTGGCTGTTCGCCACCCGCTTCGACGTGCCGGCCACGAACAACGGATCGGAAAACGCCGTCCGCGGCTACAAGCTCGCCGCGAAAATCAGCGGCTGCTGGCGCACCCTTTCAACCTTGCAGCGCCACTGCCACATCCGCTCCTACCTCACCACCGCCCGCAGCCACGGCCGCCACCCACTCGCCGCGATACGCGACGCACTCACCGGAAACACCTGGATGCCACCGCACCCAGCATGACCAATTAACCAGGTACCCGTGACTGGTTACGGTGGCAGGGCCGCATTTCGAGGCGATCTGCCGCGACTACGCGATCACGGCTGATCCCGGCGTCTTCGGCGGCCTGTCGGGCCAGGTGGGATCCGGGGCGTCCCCGACCCTGCGAACCGAACCCAGA
>JBOHCK010000627.1:0-1856 GCA_050698755.1 Streptosporangiaceae bacterium
GCCGGCCGCCAGCCCGGCGATAGCCCCGGCGGGCGGCAGCGCGTACAGGAACAGCAGCCCGGCGATGGTCCCGGCCAGCAGCCACGGCGAGTAGTTCAGCTGGATGTACGCGGACCTGGCCACCATGTGCCACAGGCTGGCCAGCCTGGGGTAGGGCCGCACGCTGACCACGGCCGTCGACAGGCCGAGCCAGGTCCGCCCGGGCCCCCGCTTGATGAGCCGGCCGAGCGCCACGTCGTCGATGCGGGCGCCGGCGATCGGCGCCAGCCCGCCGGCTCGTTCCAGCGCGTCGCGGCGGACCAGCATGCACCCCCCGGCGGCCGCCGCGGTGCGCGACGATGCCCTGTTGACCCGGCGGAACGGGTAGAGCTGCGCGAAGAAGTACACGAAGGCGGGGACGATGACGCGCTCCCACCAGGTGGCCGTCCGCAGCAGCGCCATCTGCGAGAGGAGATCCCGGTGATCGCCCTGCGCGGCGGCCGCCAGGCCCCGCAGCGCACCCGGATCCCAGGCGATATCGGCGTCGGTGAACAGCACGTATTCCGGCCCGGGCCCCGGGACTCCCCCGGCCGCCTGCAGGCCCTGGGCCATGGCCCACACCTTCCCGGCCCAGCCGGAGGGCGGCGGCGCGCCCGCCACCACGCGCAGATCCCGCAGGTCCCGCCCGTCGCGGCCCGCCTCGCGCCCGAGCTTGGTCGCGACCTCGGCGGTGCCGTCCGAGCTGCAGTCGTCGACCAGGATGACGGTGAGCGCACCCGGGTAGTCCTGCGCGAGCAGCGTCGGCAGCGTGGCCGGCAGCATCGCGGCCTCGTTCCTGGCCGGGATGACCGCTGCCACCGCCGGCCACCGGGCGGGCGCGCCTCCAGCCTGCGGCAGGCGCTCGCCGGTCTGCCAGTACCGGCCGTGCCCGAGGACCAGGAACGCCCACGCCACCGCGGCCGCTACGCACCCGGCCCCCAGCACCGCCATCCCGGCAGGGTCTCACACCCCCGGCGTGGCGGCAGGCTCGGGCCCGGTGTCCGGGTGCCGCAGCACCAGCCAGGCCGGAACGCCTATCCAGAGCGCGACGAAGGGAATCGTCAGCAGCACGTTGATCAGCAGCCAGTTCATCATGAGCTCCTCGTGGTCGTCATCGGCTTACGTGACCACGATGTGCGACGCGCCTCTGGGAACCTGCTGACCGGCCTCTGCCGGAGCTATGAATCCGCGGGAACCTAGGCCGCGCCGCCGCGCCGCCAGGCGAGGACGTCGCCCGCGGTGACCTGCGGCGGCCCGAGCAGCACGGTGAGGTAGTCGCCGAGCACCGAGTTCGGCTTGGCGATGGCGACGATGGCCCCGACCCGCCAGGCCACGATCTGGGCGCGCATCTGCTCCAGGCTCACCGCCTTGACCGGCGCCAGGGTCCCAGGGCGCGTGTACGCGCTGGGCGGTATCCCGGCGCCCAGCCACGCGGGCAGCCCGGTCCCCGACTCGGCCCACAGGAAGTTCAGGTACCGGCCGGCCGGCGGGTTGCCGTTGCCGTCGATGTAGGCCCGCCCGTCCCAGGCCGGGCCCATGAAGTACCCGCCCACCAGGGAGCCGGGCTCGCCGGTGTCGGCCTGCCAGCGCAGCGGCTCGGTGAAGGTCGACATGGGGATCGGGACGACCAGGACCGGCGCCGAGGCGGGCAGGCGCAGCGAGGCGAACACCGCCGACCAGCCGGGCGGGACGGGAGTCGCGGCGGCCGCGGGCAGCGGCGAGGGCAAGATCGGCAGCACGGCCAGCAGGCCGGCGGACATGACGACCGCGGCCGGCCGCCAGCCGGAGGCGAGCCACGGCACCCGGCGGGCCGCGAATGCGGCCAAGGTGGCCCTGGA
>JBOHCK010000628.1:0-1830 GCA_050698755.1 Streptosporangiaceae bacterium
CTTCTTAGGAGTTGGTCAACTGAGCGCAAGAGCGCAGGATGCAGGCATTGCCGAGCGGTTCCCAGGCCATCTGCTCGACCGGGACACCGCGCAGGCAGGCGCTCAGCATCCGGAGCGTGCCGCCGTGCGCGAAGATCACGATTTCCGCCGCCTCGCCTGGGCCGCGGGACAGGCCAGGCAGGCGCTGTTCGGTCAGGTCGGCGACGAATCTGGCCACGCGCCGGTAGAAGTCGCGGAGGGACTCGCCTCCTGGAGGCCGTGCGTCGGGATCGACGACTCGGTTCGCGCTGATCCCGCTGACCGCAGGGGTGACCGCCGCGGTGGCAGCCCCCTCCAGCTCGCCGAGGCAGCGTTCGCGCAGCCTGGTGTCGCGGGCCACGGCCAGCCCGAGCACCGAGGCCAGCGGGGCCGCGGTGGCCAGGGCGCGGTGCAGGTCGCTGGAGTACAGCGCGCCGATCGGGCGGTCGCAGAGCCGGCCGACGACGGCCCAGGCCTGGCGCACGCCGCGCGGGGTCAGCCGCGCCTGGTCATCGTGCCCCTGCGCCAGGCCGGCGGCGTTCCACGTGCTCTCGCCGTGCCGGATCAGCCAGACGACCCGGTGGGCGTCCGCGACGTTGCCGACGGCGTCGCCGGTGACAGTGCCGTGAACCATGACCGGCAGCGTCGGGGGCATTAATGAAAGACCGATGAAATTATGGCCGCACCCGGTAACATTCCAGGAACTTCTCAGCCTGGGCTGATTCGATAAACCGAGATGATCACCCAAACGTCGCCTATGCCGCTGGCGCCCGCGCCGGGCGGCGGAGCCAGGCTGCTCGTCGTGGACGACGATCCCGACATCAGGCTCTCGCTCAAGCGCGCGCTGCGCTGTGCCGGATACTCGGTAACCATGGCCGTGCACGGCGCGGCCGCCCTCGACTGCCTGGCCCAGGCTCCGGTGGACCTGATCGTGCTCGACGTCCTGATGCCGATGGTGGACGGGTTCGACACCTGCCGCAGGCTCCGCGAGCGGGGAGACGCCACCCCGATCCTCCTCCTGACCGCCAGGGACAGCATCGATGACCGGGTAACCGGGCTTGCGCTGGGGGCGGATGACTACCTGGTCAAGCCGTTCGCGTTGCGTGAGCTGCTGGCCCGGGTCCAGGCCCTGCTGCGGCGCGCCCAGTCCCGCCGCGACGTGCTCGGCTACGCCGACCTGACGCTGGACGCCACGGCCCGGCGGGTGACCCGCGACGGCCAGGTGATCGAGCTGACCAGGATCGAGTTCGCCCTGCTGGAACTGCTGCTGCGCAACGCCGAGCAGGTGCTCAGCTACGACGTGATCAGGGCCCGGGTGTGGGGTTACGAGGAGGCCCCCGCGTCCAACGCCCTGCAGGTCTTCGTCGGCCTGCTCCGCCGCAAGCTCGAGGAGGGCGGCCGCCAGCGGCTGGTGCACAACGTCCGCGGCGTCGGCTACGTCGTCCGGGCCACGCCGTGACCGCACCGGGCCCCCAGGAGGCGGCCCTCCGTCCCGTGCGCCGGCTGCGCCGGCTGCGCCGGCTGCGCCGGTGGCGTCCGCTCATGCTGCGCACCCGCTTCACCGTCGCCGTGGCGCTGGCCGTCGCCGCGGTCACGCTGGCGATCACTGCCGTGGCGTTCCTCGTGCTCCGCGCCGACCTGCAGAACCAGGTCAAGCAGGAACTGCTCGCGCGCGGCGCCACCGTGCGCCATCTCGCACAGCGTTACGACGGGCACATACCGCCTGGGTGGATCCCGCCGCAATCGGACCGGTTCGGCGTGGCCAGCCCGTATACGCAGCTGGTGACCGCGCAGGGTAGCGTCTGGGCCCCG
>JBOHCK010000629.1:0-1822 GCA_050698755.1 Streptosporangiaceae bacterium
GCCGATGACCCTGACCGACCCGGTCAGCCCCGACCTCAAACGGCACCTGCGCACCCTCAAGCTCGGCCAGCTCCTGGCCACCCTCCCCGACCGGCTCACCCTCGCCCGGCAGAACAAACTCCCGCACGCCGACTTCCCCGGGCTGCTGCTATCCGACGAAGTCACCCGCCGCGAGAACGGCTCCGCCGCCCGCCGCGCCCGCGCCGCCGGGCCCGGCCCCGACATGCGGCTGGACACCTGGGACACCACCGCCGCCGTCCGCTACGACCAGCAGCTCTGGAACGAGCTGGTCAGCCTGCGGTTCGCCGAAGCCGACTGCGGCGCCCTGCTGCCCGGGCCGGGCGTGGGCAAGACCCACCTGGCCACCGCGCTGGGCCACATCGCCGTCCGCCGCCGCCTCACCGTGCACATGGCCCGCGCCGGCCACCTGTTCAAACGGCTCAAGGCCGCCCGGCTGGACAACACCACCGAAGCCGGGCACCGCCGCCTCGCCGCCGTCAACGTGCTGATCATCGATGATCTCGCGCTCACGCCGCTGGACGAGACCGCCACCAGCGACTTCTACGAGCTGACCGTCGCCCGGCACCGCCACAACGCCACCATCGTCACCTCCAACCGGACCCCCGATGAATGGCCCGGCCTCATGCACGACCAGCTCCTCGCACAGTCCGTCGTCGACCGGCTCACCTCCACCTGCCACGAGCTCGTCATCGAAGGCGACTCCTACCGCAAGCGCCAGCGCCCCAGCCTGGGCTTCCCCTCCTAGCGGGGCACATCGGCCCTCAGGGTGCGGCTGATGTCCCCGGTGGCCTGCGAACTGGCCCGCAGCACCGGGCAGCAGGCCGCGTGAACCCCCGGCCCGGGGCTCCGGGAAGGAGGCGGCTTCGCCGCCGCTCACCTTCAAGAAGGCTGCCGCGCCGCTTCCCCGTCACCCCCCGTAGCAATCCCGCTTTCCACCCACAAGAAATCCAGAAGTCTCCGGTAACACTTGACGAACCACGCCACACACCCCAAGATGACACGGCAAGCCCAAGGTGGTCCCTAGGTCGTGGCAACACCCTGGTCCCATGCTGCTGGCAAATGACATTCTAGAACGCGGCGAACTCAGTTATGCCGAGGTGTCCAAGATCGCTACAGCCGCTATGACTGATCATCCTGCTCCGGCTATACCGAAATGGGCAATCGACGACAGGGCCTGGGGTCAACACCACGGACTTACCTGCACCGGTCCGGTACCGCAAGTGGTCGTTTCCCTGGTATGACGGTCGTGGCGGCCTGGTCCGGGGCGTGATCCAGTCTGCTCCCTGTTCCCGATCGCTGCTGGTTCGTGCGAGCGGCCGGGCCGGGTCAAGGGGCGCGTAGCGCCCGCGCAGCGCAATGCCGCGTCGTTAAGCCCGGCAGGTGAGTGTCAACCGGTTCCAGTCACCTTTTCATCACGGAATGTCTGGTGTTCCGTGAGCGTGGCGGAGCTCTTGTAGATCAAGGAATTGCGACAAACCTTCGATCTTGAACAGGAGCTCCGTTGAATCAGTCTGCCATGGTGACCGTGCCGTGCCTGGTGACGGTCGCCGCGGGAGTGTTCGCCCCGGGTCACCTGGGCGAGCTGACCCGGTACCTGCCATTCGAGCTGGCCGGTGACGTGCTGGAGAGGACCGGCACGGTGCAGAAGCGGCTGCGGGAGCTGCCCTCCCGCGCCGGGATGTACTTCGTCCTCGCGATGACGCTGTTCCCCGGGATCGGGTACCTGAAGGTCTGGGACAAGATGACCGCCGCGCTGGAGGAGCCGGGCCTGCCCCGGCCGTCGGAGAAGGCGCTGCGGGAC
>JBOHCK010000630.1:0-1805 GCA_050698755.1 Streptosporangiaceae bacterium
CTACACCATCCCAGCAGACCCGCCCGGCGACACGACACGCCCGAATGAAGGGAACTAATTATTGCGCGCGAGCTAATCCCGGCCCGCCGGACCAGCGGTTCGAGGGCGAGCCCTTGCACGACGAGCGAGACCACGATGACCGCGGTGGCGAGCACCAGGATCAGGTCGCGCCGCGGCAGCAGGGCTCCGCTCGCCGTGGTCAGCGGGATCGACGAGCCTGTTTAATCAATTGTGTGAGCAGGGGCCAAATATCCCGGTGTGACGGATGTTGCGCTGGCGGAGAGGACACTCTGAGTGAGCACGGAAGAAGCGGCGAAGGTGCAGGCGGTCATCGCCGAGGGCGTGGCGCGCGAGGGTTTGCAGGAATTGGTGCTCCCCGCTGAGGAGGCCGCGGCGAGAAGGCTCGCTGATTTCGTCAGCGACACGGCGATCGACAAGATGATCGCCGACGCGAAAGAGACGGGAATGCCGTTGCTGGACGGGCCGGGCGGGCTGATCGGCCAGTTGACGGCCCGGGTGATCGAGCGGGCGCTGGGCGCGGAAATGGACGAGCACCTCGGTTACGTGAAAGGCGACCCGGCGGGGAGCGGGTCGGGGAATTCCCGGAACGGCTCGTTCGGGGAGTCGGTTACCACGGTATCGGGGCCGGCGCGGATTTCGGTGCCGCGGGACCGGAAGGCGGAGTTCGTGCCGCAGATAGTGGCGAAAGGGCAGCGGTGCGCTGGTGCCGTTGACGACATGATCCTGTCGCTTTACTCGCGCGGGATGACGACGCGCGATATTCACTCGCACCTGGCGGAGGTTTACGGGGCGCAGGTTTCCCCGGCGCTGGTGCCGGCGGTGACCGGCGTGGTTGCCGATGAGATCACCGGATGGCAGGACCGGCTGCTGGATGCCTTTTACGCCATTCTTTACATCGACGCCCTGGTGGTGAAGGTCCGGGACGGCGGCGCGGTGGAGAACAAGGCCGCCTGCCTGGTCGCGGGTGCCGGTGCGGACGGGTTCAAGCACGTGCTGGGCATCTGGCTGGGCGGGGCCGGGGGATCGCGGTTCTGGGCGGGCGTGCTCGCCGAGCTCCGCAACCGCGGCATCAAGGACGTCCTTTTCGTCTGCTGCGACGGGCTTAACGGCCTGCCCGGCGCTATCACGGCGACCTGGCCGAAGGCGACAGCTGGAGTTTCGCACTTTTGATGGCCGCATGGATCGGCGGCTGCCGACCGGGTAGCCCGGCGGATGTCATGACACGGCGGGTTTGCGGGGCTCTGGTGCGTGATCTGGCGGGCTGAACACGGAAGCATCGGCGGTGCTTCTGTCCGCCTCATGCCGAGGGAACCCGCCGATGCTTCCGGGCTTGAATCTACCCGCTTCGCTGCTGGAGCTGCTGTCTGAGCTTCGGCCGTGTTTCACCGCGCCGGGGTTTGTCACGTTCTGCGGCCTGGTCGCCGGGCTGGCCGGGCGGGTGCGGCGCCGGACCGTTGCCGGGATGCTGCTGGGTGCCGCCCTCCAGCATGGGTGGCCGCATGACCGGGCGCATTACTTCTTCGCCCGGGCCCGCTGGGAGCCTGGCCAGCTCGGCCTGGCCGTCGCGCAGCTGGCGGTGCTGCTGCTCGTGCCGCCGGGCGACGGGCTGCGCGTGGCGGTCGACGATTCGGTGTTCCGCCGGGCCGGCCGCACGGTCCACGGGGCCGGGTGGCAGCATGACGGCAGCTCACCGGGCCGGGACAAGCTCAGCTACGGCAACTGCTTCGTCACCGCGGCCATCGTGGTCCGGCTGCCGTTCTGCTCCCGGCAGGCGGGCCTGCCGG
>JBOHCK010000631.1:0-1789 GCA_050698755.1 Streptosporangiaceae bacterium
GCCCCTCTCCGCCCCGGCCTGGCCGGCCTCACCGCGCAGCGCGATCCGCAGTACCCTCCGCCGTGCCGTCCGCCCAGTCAACGACCCGCCTTCTGCAGGGGCACCCGCTGGACGGGAACCCGCCCGAACCCAGCGTAGAGCGGCGCGGTCATCAGCAGCGTCCGGCCCTCCCCGTACCAGTCCCGGACGCCCCCGCCATCGCAACGCCACGGCCGCTCCGGATCTCTGCTCCAACGCGGCCCCGGTGGCACGTGAGACCCGGCGTCGACACTACCGCCAACTCCCTGGACGACCTGACGTCTACCGAGACGGCCAACGATCGTCGTCGAGCGCCGGCTCGGTGCGGTTCAGGACGGCTCGGCTGTCCTCGGCCATCATCCGCCCGAGCAGGCCGGCCACCGGCCGCACGTGCACGCTGGCGCGGCGCTCCTCGGTCAGCGTGACCCCGTACGGGTCTGGTCGCCCTTCCTGAGCCCGTACTGCCGGATCTGCCCGGCGGAGACGTACACGTCGGCCGGGCCGCGCCGGTAGCCGGAGGTACGTACGAAGGCGTGGCCGTCCGCTATGTCGACGATGGGAGGACACCGGGATGGCGGCGGGGGCCTGCGGGCACCAGTTCATTCCGCCGCGGTCTCGGGCGCTCAGCAATCGGCCCATCGGATTCAGGCTCAGCGGACCCGGGCTCGCGGGATCCGGCGAGACGGCGGATCAGCTGCCGCTTGGCGATGAGCTCGACCGCGGCGCCGAGAACGGCCAGGTTCCGGGCGGGCTCCGCGTCGGCGGGGCGAGTCGCGAGCAGGCCGAAGCCGCCCGCCGCGCTGGCCGCCGAGCCGGCCAACACGTACGGCATCTCCCGGTAGCCCGCGTGCCAGGCCACCCGGCGGACCGATACCGGTACGTTCACCTCAGATCCTCACCTTCGCCTGCCGAGGCCAAGCGCGACCGCCCTGGCGGCCAGCCCGGCCGCGGCGATGGCGACATGCTTCCACATGCCCGGCAGGTCGCGGTGGTGACGACCGGATCGGGCGGCAGCCCGTACACCTCGGGCTCATCGAGCAGCAGGAAGAACGCCCCGCCGCCGCCGATGCCGTCCGCCCGGGTCGTTCAGGTACAGCTGCGCCTTATCCTGCCCGGCCTCCCCAGATCCTCGACCCGCAGCCGGGCGCGCTCGCGCAGTTCGTCGAGACGAACTCGCCGGATCCCTTCCTGTCCTGGAACTGGCCCAGGATCAGCCAGTGACGCGGCCTCGTGAACGGCATGGCAGTATCTTTCTCTGGGCGGAACCCGGCCCCGGACTTCAGGCCGCCCGCCGGGTATCCACCCGGACTTTCTCAGCATCCTCTCAACAGCCTCAGAATCTGCGGAACATGATGATCCTGATCGTGGCCGGGGTGTCCGGTAGCGGCAAGACGACGGTGGGCGCCATGCTCGCCGGCCGCCTGGGCTGGCGGTTCGCCGACGCCGACGACTTCCACCCGGCCGCGAACATCGAGAAGATGCGGGCCGGGATCTCGCTGACCGACGAGGATCGCTGGCCGTGGCTGCGGGCTGTCGCCGCCTGGATGGATGAGCGTATCGCGCGGGGCGAGCCGGCCGTGATCGGCTGCTCGGCGCTCAGGCGCTCCTACCGGGACCTGCTGCTCGGCGGCCGCCCTGAAGCCCGGATGGTCTTCCTGGCCGTGGATCGCGAGGTGCTGACCCGGCGGCTGGCCGCCAGGCGCGATCACTTCTTCCCCGGCCAGCTGCTCGGCACCCAGTTCGACGCCCTGGAGCCGCCTCAGCCCGGCGA
>JBOHCK010000632.1:0-1778 GCA_050698755.1 Streptosporangiaceae bacterium
GGCGGTCGGCCAGCCGGGTGGCGGCCTCGGCCAGCGCCAGCGCGGCGCGCTCGGCGTCGGTGAAGTAGGGCGCCTCGCGCCAGGCCGCCACCGCGAACAGGCGCTCGTCGGTCTCGCCGCCCTTCTTGGCGGTGCGCGCGCCGGCGTCGACGCAGGCGCTGCAGCCGTTGACCTGGCTGACGCGCAGGTGGACCAGTTCCAGCGTCGTCGGCGGCACGCCGCCCCGGCCGACGGCCTCGTTCAGGGCCTGGATCGGCTTCCAGACGCCGGGCAGGACCATCGCCGGGTTCTTCATCCGTGCTTCCATGTCTTCCCTTTCTGCGTGGTCGATTACTCCTAACTTAGGAGCTTAACTCCTCACAGTCAAGTCCTACTCCTAAATAAGGATTGAACGTGCTATCATGGCGCTATGGCAGGGAACCGGAGCTACGGCGAGCAGTGCGGGGTGGCCCGCAGCCTCGACGTGATCGGCGAGCGCTGGGCGCTGCTCATCGTGCGCGAGCTGCTGCTGGGCCCCAAGCGCTTCAACGACCTGCTCGCCGGGCTGCCCGGGGCGAGCCCGAACGTGGTCAGCCAGCGGCTGCGGGAACTGGTCGAGGACGGGGTCATCGCTCAGCGCGAGCTTCCCCCGCCGGCCCGGGTGCGCGTCTACGAACTGACCGACTGGGGTCGTGAACTCGAGCCGGTCCTGGTGCACCTGGGACGGTGGGGCGGTCGCGCACCGCTCCCCGAGGGCGCCCACGCCGGCCTGGACTCGGTGCTGGTGGCCCTCCAGGCGACCGCCGACGCGGCCCGCGTGACCGGCCGGTACCAACTGCGCATCGGCGCCGACACCTTCGCCATCGACGGGACGTCCGGCTCGGTCCGCATCCGGCGCGGGACCGCCGACCAGCCCGACGCGACCGCCACCATCGATCCCGACGCGTTCTTCCCCCTGGTCCTCGGGCAGCGTCCGGTCGCCGACGCGATCGCCTCCGGTGACCTGCGCCTGACCGGCAGCCCCGACGCCGCCGAACGCCTGACCGACCTGCTGCTCGCGCTGGTCGCGGCCATGCCGCAAACCGCGGACGCCGTGGGGTTATGAGGGGTAACACACAGTTCGTTCGGGATAAGGGGCTGGCTAGCCAGGCGCGGACCTCGTCGCCGTGTTCGTCGAGCATGGGCGGCGGGAGCGGGTAGCTGGGCGGGGTGGCGGAGAAGGTCACCGGGTGGCGGATGCCCGGACGGGCGGCCGTCCCCTCCCCCGCAGTCACGATCGGGTCCAGGCCGATCCGGCTCGCGAAGGCGATGCCCGCGTCGACCGTGTTGATCGGGCCGCACGGCACGCCCGCGGCGATGAGGATTCCGAACCACTCGGCCGCCGGGCGCTCGGCCAGCAGCCCGATCAGGAGCGCGCGCAACTGCTCGCGGTTTCCCGTGCGGGCCGGGTTGGTGGCGAACAGGGGGTCCTGACCGAGGTTCGGCTCGCCGAGCGCCTCGCACAGCTTGCGGAACTGGGCGTCGTTGCCGACCGCGATGACCAGGTCGCCGTCGCCGGTGGGGAACGGCTCGTAGGGGTACACGCTGGGGTGGGCGTTGCCCATCCGGAACGGGACCACCCCGCCCGCGGCGTACGCGCTCGTCTGGTTCACCATCCCGGACAGGGCCGAGGCCATCAGGCTGGCCTCCACGAGCTGGCCCTGGCCGGTCGCGGCCCGGTGGTTCAGCGCGGCGAGGATGGCGATGGCGGTATGCAGGCCCGCGATCACGTCGAACACCGAGATGCCTGAGCGGTACGC
>JBOHCK010000633.1:0-1771 GCA_050698755.1 Streptosporangiaceae bacterium
GTCTCCACCCGGCTGGTCGACCACCGTCTCCTCCTCCGACGGCGCCGCTAGCAGGAACCCCCGTACGTTGCGCGGATCGGGCAGTGACGGGGACGTCTGCCAGCGCGCCGCACGGGCGACCCGCCGGGCGGCCCGCAGCGCGGCCCGGTCGGCAGGAGCCACCACGCCGAGGAACGAGCCATCCTGCACCAGCACCACCTCGCGGCCCAGATCCACCTCAGCGAGTCCGGTCAGGTCGGCGGCCCGCGCGGGCGGCCGCACCACCCGGCCGTAGGCCATGCCCGGCAGGACCAGATCGTGCAGGAAGCGGGGACGCCCCGTCACCTTGTCCGGGATGTCGAGCCGCGGGGCGCTGTGCCCGGCGACGGACCACTGCCCAGGGGTCCGGGACGGCACCGGCACGTCAGCGGGCCGGTCCAGCGTTCCCGGCTGCGCCAGCGTCCAGTAGCTCAGGGCGGTCGGACCGTCCGGGGCCAGGATGTGCCCGTCGGCGACGGCCAGCGCCGCCTGGTCGACCCCGAGCTTGGCCGCGGCAGCGTCAAGCAGCAGGTCACGGGCCTGCGCGCAGGCCTGCCTGAGCGCCGAACCGGAATCCTGGACCGACAGGCTGCCCGACGTCACGCCTTCGTCCGGGCTGGTGCTGGTGGACACCGGGGCGACCCGCACCCGGGCCATGGTGACCTGGAGTTCCTCCGCGGCCACCTGTGCCAGCGCGGTCCAGATGCCCTGGCCATACTCCACCTTCCCAGTCCGGATCGTGACCTCCCCGTCCCGGCTGAAATCCAGCCACCGGGCCAGGACCGGATTGGCCGCCAGGTCTTTCGGAAGCGGGGAGACACCCGGCGGTACCGCAGACGCAGCCGCCACGGGTCCAGGTGAACCGGACGGCGGTACGGGCCCCGGGCCCTCTCCGGCCTGGGTGTCGCTAGCGGGAATCCCGGGTGTGGCCCGGCGGGCGGGGAGTTGCCCGGCTGCCTTCAGCACGGCGCGGACGATGCGGCCGTGCGTCCCGCAGCGGCACAGGTTGCCGTCGAGAGCCTCTCGCACCTCCTGCTCGGTCGGGGCGGGACGGTCGCACAGCAGGCCTGCCGCGGCCATCACCATGCCGGAGGTGCAGTAGCCGCACTGGGCGGCCTGCTCATCGATGAACGCCTGCTGGACCGGATGGAGCTGGCCGTCGCTACCCGGCAGCCCCTCCAGGGTGGTGACCGGGCCGGCGACGGCCGACACCGGCAGGTCGCAGGACGAGCGGGCGCGCCCCTCGATAAGCACCGAGCACGCCCCGCACAGCCCCAGCCCGCAGCCAAACTTCGGCCCGGCCAGGCCCAGGTCATGGCGGAGCACGTCGAGCAGCGGTGTGTCGGGCTGGCAGGTCACGCTGCGCTCGGTGCCGTTCACGGTCAGCCGGAACTCGGTCTCGCCCAGGGTTTCCCCGGCGGGGGTGCGCGCGTAAATCATGCTGGTAAGAGTGTCCCACGAGGTCCCTGCCCTCGCGGCGCTATGGCTGGCCCAGATGCTCGGCCAGCCACGGACCGGTCACGCTACCCGGATCAGCATGGGTCCTCCAGGAAGATCCTGGCCGGACTGCCTCCGGTGCCACCCAGATCGCGCGCAGCTTATCGGGCGGATGAATCGGTCTCGCTGGCCAGGCGGCGCGCCACGGCGTATCCCCATGGGATGGCGAACAGGACGACGAGCGCGAGCCCGAGGATGAGCGGCGTCGGCCGGACGGCGCCGAGGCCGAGGCACGCCGCGGCCACGGCGGCGCAGA
>JBOHCK010000634.1:0-1767 GCA_050698755.1 Streptosporangiaceae bacterium
GCGCGGTCAAGGCGGGCGCCTGGGCCCGATCCGGTGACCGGATCACCGCCGCCGGGGTCGAGCTCGAACCGGGCGAGTACGAGCTGAGGCTGGCCGCCACCGACCCGGACTCGACCTCGGCCCTGCCAGGCAACCTGGGGCTGATCGCGCTCGACACGCGGGTGACGCCGGAACTGGCCGCCGAGGGGACCGCGCGGGACGTGGTCCGGATCGTGCAGCAGGCCCGCCGGGACGCCGGCCTGGACGTATCGGACCGGATCCGGTTGACCATCGGCGCCGACGGCGCGGCGGGCGACGCGATCCGCGCGCACGCCGGGCTGGTCACCGCCGAGACCCTGGCCGTGAGCCTGGACCTGCGGCCCGCCGGTGAGGTGGGCGGCGACCCGCAGCCGACCGGCGACGGCGTCGTCATCGTGAGCCTGGCCAGGGATGCTGGCTCATCGTGACCGAGTTATTACATAACGGTTACGGCTGTCCCGGCATTGAGCCGGGGCACGCGGCCGGACGTAGATCAGGGTGGAGCCAGTGCCCGCGGCCGCCGCGGGAAAGATCACCGGGCTCTTGATCATGATCGGTGTTGATTACTGGCCCGGTGAGCCGTGTCCTTTCTTTGCGCACGGCCGCGGGCACTGGTCGCCGGTAGATCTCACCGGCGCGGTCCAGGGCCCGCCGGGTTTTGGCGTGAGCCAAACCATCTCGCTTTCCGCCACGTGGACATGGGTGGATACCTAGTCCACCGGAAGGGAGCGTTATGGAAAGGAAGGCAACAAGACGATCCGTGGCCCTGGCCGGCCCGCTCGGCCTGGTCACCGCGCCCAACGGTGACATCCTGACTGTCAACAGCGGGAACGGGAACCTGGTCGAAGTCACTCCGTTCGGGGCGCAGATCACCCGCAGGCTCGACAGCAGCGGTTCCCCGCCGGGTGCGGGCGCCCTGTTCGGCCTGGCGGTCGTGCCCTTCCGCGACGCCGTCTACTACGTCGACGACGCCACCAACCAGCTGGACCTGCTTCACGCCTGACCGGACCGTCACGCCGTAGTCCCGCTTCCGGCCTTGCGGGACTACAGCGTGACCCTGCCGAACCCAGGCCGTTTCCCTGGCCGAACCCCGCCCGTTTGATCAGCCGCGCCGACGGTACTATTACCAATCCGTCGCCCGCGTCGAACCCTGGGCACAGTAGGCATATTCAATCGGAAAGGGAGCGGTATGGAGAGGAAGGCAAGAAGACGGTACGCTGCGGGCCTGGCCGCGGTCGTCACTGTCACGGCCGGCTTGCTCGCCGGGACGGGTCTGGTGGCCGGGAACGCCAACGCGCAGGGCGCCAGTGCCTTCGTCGGCCCCTTGCATCACATCTCGAAGATCGCCTCGACGGTGCCAGGCAACGGCGACGTCAACCCCTACGGCGTGGCGGTCATCCCGAGCAGCACCGGCGACCTGTCCCAGGGCAGCGTCCTGGTCAGCAACTTCAACGACAAGGGGAACGTGCAGGGCACCGGTACCACGATCACGGAGGTCACCCCGTCCGGCAAGGCCCGGGTGTTCGCTAAGATCAACCAGAACCTCCCCGGCTGCCCAGGCGGCGTGGGCCTGACCACGGCCCTGACCGCGCTGGAAAGCGGCTGGGTGATCGTCGGTTCGCTGCCCACCAGGGGTGGCAGCATCTCCGGCGCCGGCTGCCTGATCGTCCTGGACCACTGGGGCCACGTGCGCGAGACGTTCACCGGCCACGGCATTAACGGCCCGTGGGACATGGCCACCGACGACCT
>JBOHCK010000635.1:0-1760 GCA_050698755.1 Streptosporangiaceae bacterium
ATCAGGGTCGGCCCGGACCGGTTGAGCCTGGGGTCCATGCCGGACGTGATCTTGACCCCGCGCGTCAGGGTGAGCCTGACGTGAACGCCGTCGCGCATGCCGTTCGCGGCGAGCGTGCGCCGGATCTCATCGGCGATCTCCTCATCGGAGGGGATCCGCTCGAACGCCAGCGCCTTGGCCGAGGCGCGCAGGCGGGCCAGGTGCGCGTCCAGCCGGAAGACCTTCCCGTCGTAGACCCGTAGCCCCTCCCAGACCGCGTCACCGCCCTGGACGGCCGAATCGAAGGGGCTCACCGCCGCCCGGTCGCGGTGGGTGAGCTTGCCGGCCACGCTGACGATGAGGTCGCGGTTACGCTCGTCGAAGACCTGCAGCACGGGTGCCTCCCAGGGGAGAGATGCGGTACTGGTGCAGCCGCTCGAAATACGGCAGGCACCGCTGCGCGAGCGGCTCGAGGCGCGCGGGCAGCGGCTCGGCCGGCGGCCGGTACGGCGCGAAGCCGGTGGAGGCGTGCACGCTGGCGTACCAGTGCGGCGCCCACACCCCGTCACTGTCCCGCGGGCCGGCCGGCCAGGACAGCATCCTGGCGTCGAACGGCACGCCCAGCGCCTGGCACAGGGCGCGCAGGATCGGTTCCGGGTCTGTGAGCAGGTCACGGGAATCCACGACGGGGCCGCCGAACGCCTCGAAGATCTCCGCCTGCTGCCGCACGCCCAGGTCGTCCAGGGTGGGTTCGGTGCGGACCCTGGCGTACGAGGCGAGCAGTTCGCGCGGGTCCCTGATCAGGTGCGCGTGCCGTAGCGGGGCGAGCGCGGCGCGGTCCACCTCGGGCAGCAGGTGGTGCGTCATGTGCTTGGCGTAGCCGATCGTCACCCCGGGCGGCAGCGGGGCACCGGTCACCCCGGCCAGCGCGACCCGCCAGTCGGTGGGCTGGCTCGCGATCACCTCCGCCCGCCCCGGGTGGTCCAGGCCGGTGCGGTCCAGGTAGAAGGCGTACAGCGGCTCGTCGGTGACCGCCGTGTCGGGCCGGTTCTCCCACGCGCGCATGAGCGCCGTCGACACGGTCCGCGGCCCCGACCACATCGCGACGCGGGTGGCTCTGTTCTCCGAGCTCGCCTCCGGGGCGCTTTTAAGGTGCTTCCTTCCCTCGTCGCTCCTTTGTCGCTCCTGGGGTGGGCTTGGGGGAGAAAGCAGAGTCCAGGCAGCACCGCGCCCCTTTGGCTCGCTCACAAGACGACGACGCTCCGCAGCACCTCGCCGCGGCCCATCTTGGCGAAGGCCTCCTCCACGTCGCCGAGCGAGATCGTCTCCGATACGAACTTGTCCAGCGGCAGGCGCCCGGCCAGGTGCAGGTCGACGAGCATCGGGAAGTCGCGGCTGGGCAGGCAGTCCCCGTACCAGGATGACTTCAGCGCGCCGCCGCGCCCGAACACGTCGAGCAGCGGCAGGTCCAGCCGCATCTCCGGCGTCGGGACACCCACCAGGACCACCGTCCCGGCCAGGTCGCGCGCGTAGAAGGCCTGCTCGTAGGTCTCGGGTCGGCCGATCGCCTCGATCACCACGTCCGCGCCGAACCCGCCGGTCAGTTCCCTGATCCGCTCGACCGGGTCGGCCGTGCGCGAGTTGACCACGTCGGTGGCGCCGAATCCGCGCGCCCACTCCAGCTTGGAGTCGTCGACGTCGACCGCGATGATGGTCCGGGCGCCGGCCAGCCGGGCCCCGAGGATCGCGCCGTCGCCCACGCCGCCGCAGCCGATGACCGC
>JBOHCK010000636.1:0-1745 GCA_050698755.1 Streptosporangiaceae bacterium
AACGCGGCGGCGATGGCGGGCAACCTGGCGGACGTGCGGACCGGCGGGCTGAGCACCGTCCTGGAGACCGCGCCGAATGGGACCCAGACCTCGACGCTGCGGACGTTCAACTCGCTGGCGAACATGCTAGTGCCGTGCGCGCGGCGGTATGTGCCGGCCAGCTGTTGTTCAAGTTCACGCCCGCGGGCCGTTATGCGCCCGGCTCCCCGTACAGCGGCGGAGGGCTCAGCGGCGACGGCTACGGGGTCACGCTGGACCCGCACGGCAACATCTGGGTGGGCAACTTCGGCTTCTCCTCCGCCGCGTGCACCAGCCCGCCGGCGCACCTGAGTGTCTCGGAGTTCACCCCCAGCGGGCAGCCGCTATCCCCGGACCAGACCGCCACCTCGCCAGGCGGGTTCACCCAGGGCGGGATCTTCTGGCCGCAGGGAACCGTCTCTGACCGGCAGGGCAACATCTGGATTGCCAACTGCGGCAACAATACCGTCACCCGGTACGCGGACGGCGACCCGGACGCGTACACCAGCCTGAGCGGCCTGGGCATCCAAAAGCCGTTCGACATCGCGTTCAACGGCCAGGGGCAGGCGTTCGTCACCGGCAACGCCAGCAACACGGTGGCGATGCTGAACCCCGACGGGACCCCGGCCCGGCCGCCGATCAGCACCGGCGGCCTCAACCGGCCGCTGGGCATAGCGGCCGACACCCAGGGCAACATGTGGGTCGCCAACTCCGCGCTCGTCGCCATCCCGTGCCCCAGCGGCGGCCTCCACCGCACCGGGCAGGGCTCGGTCACCTTCATCAGCAGCAACGGCGCCAGGACGGAACAGTTCACCGGCGGCGGGCTGACCGCCCCCTGGGGCATCGCCGTTGACGGCAACGACAACGTCTGGGTCGCGAACTTCGCCGGCATGCGCGTGTCGGAGCTGTGCGGGATCAAACCCGCGAACTGCCCGCCGGGCGCCCGCACCGGCCAGCCGATATCACCGGCCACCGGATACGGGTTCGACGGGCTGGTCCGCAACACCAGCCTGCAGATCGACCCCTCCGGCAACGTGTGGATCACCAACAACTGGAAGACCTTCCCGCTGCCCCGCGACAACCCCGGGGGCTACCAGATGGTCGTCTACATCGGTGTCGCCGGACCGCTGCAGACCCCCCTGATCGGCCCGCCCACGCCGCTGTCATAGCCAACAGCGCAGACGCCTCCGGTCATCGTCCAGGCCCGCGTCAAGATCACGTCCGTCTGGGCCATCACCTCACAGGCCAGCCCGCCGCCGCCACACCATCATGAAGATCACCGACGTCAAGCAGCCGCGGACCTGAGCTCCCTCACGCCGCAAGCGCACACCACCACCCACTGGGTCGTGCGCTGGCCCACCAGCGGCCCGAAAGCCGGGCACCCCCATCCTCCAAGCCGGGGAACGGCGGCGCAGGCCCGGCAGCCACGCGCTGGCTCGCCTGCCACGCCCCGGCACAGGCAGCACAGATCAACCTCTCTTAGGCGCCGTCCCGCGACTCCGAAGCCCGCTCAACGGAGCCGTGCATATCGGCGGGTACGCGCGCGCCGCATGTCGGCCCCGGCGCCAGCATGAGCGTAGCGTGGATGCCCATTAGCAGGGCAAGCCAGCAGCCGACGTTCACCGTGAGTGACATCCGGCGCTCACAGCGGCCGACACGTAACACCAGCATCAAGTCACGTGACGCTCAGGATCCTGTACCGATCCTCGTCACAGGCCGACGGGACT
>JBOHCK010000637.1:0-1729 GCA_050698755.1 Streptosporangiaceae bacterium
GTATTACAGTTGCTGTTTTTCGGCGTGTGACCGGGCGGCAGCTCAGCGTGGTGCGTGGTTAAGGGCTTTTCGGTTACATTGGGTCACCTCCTTCCGGTCGGCTTGGTTCAGGTGGCGATGGCCTGCAGGCGGGTGCTGTAGTGGTGCCAGCGGGCGCGGGCCTGGTGGCGCCTGCGCCAGGCTGACCAGCGGTAGTGGAAGGCGAGGCGGGCGCGGGACAGGAGCCCGGCGGCATAATCCCTGGTGAGTTCCTCAAGGCGGACGGCTTCGGCGACGGACAGCCTGATCGGCGGGATGCCCGGCGGGCAGGACTGGCCGCCGCGGGCGGGAACCGGCGCGCCGCCGGCGGGAATGCGCAGGTCAGCGTCGCTGGCGTGGTCTTCGGCGGGTCCCGGGCCGGTGACGGCGTTTGCGGCGGGTGCGTCCGGGAGGGTGAGGGTGCCGGCGATGGCGCCGCGGACGGCGATGGCCCTGAGTTGGGCGAGGGCGGTGAGGACGGTGTGCCTGTTGAGCGCGTGGTAGGTGCGGGCCTGGGACTGGTCCCAGCCGAAGGAGTCTTTTCCGGTCTTGAAAGTAGTCTCTACCGGCCACCTGCGCCCGGCGATGATGATGAAATAGGTCAGCGTCGCCGGGCGGCCTTCCGGCGCGTAGCACAGGTAGAAGGTGTACTCGTTCTGCTCGCGGTCGGCGCGGCGGATGAGCAGGAACTCCCGCGGGTCTTCGGTGGCGAGCAGGGCCCAGTCGCTGTAGCGGGGTCCTTTCGTCCCGTCCCCGCACGAGCGCCGCTCGAACACCGCGCCGGATACGGCCTGGTCAGCGCGGACGGCGGCGGTCCCGGCGGCGGGGGTGACCTGGTAGTCGCAGGGGATGATGACGACGTAGGCGAGCTTCAGCGCCCGGCACGCGTCCCGGAACTCCCGGCTGCGCCCGTACACTTCGTCGGCCGCGACCCACAAGAACCGCAGCCCGGCCGCGGCCAGGTGTTTCACCTGCGCGATCGCCAGGGCCGGCTTGGTGGCGAACGCCAGGCTGCCCGGGATGCCGGCCTCGCGGCGGCGCCGCTGGTCCGTGGCCCATCTTTCCGGCATGTACAGGTCGAACCAGGCCCACGCCTGCCCGGACGCGGTGACCAGCGCGGCGAACACCCAGGTCAGGCAGTTTTCCACCGTGCCGGTGACGCCCGCGTGCTGCGGCGAGACGCAGGCAGTGGCCTTTCCCTTTTTAAGATCGGCGGTCTCGTCGATCGCCAGGCCCGGCCCGATCTCGTCATCCGGGTCGTCCGGCAGGCACTGCGCCGCCAGCGCGGGCAGCTGCCCGCGGAGCTTGTGCCACGGCCACTTGTAGCGCGTGAGCAGGGCCTGCATCCGGTGCGGCCCCGCGTGCCCGGCCTTCTCGGCCAGGTCCCAGCAGTTCGCCCGCGTGTCCCGCGACAGCGCCTTCACGTAATCCAGCGCCACCGCGTGCTGCGCCGCTGCTTCATCACCCGGGCCAGCGCAGCGCTGACCAGCGCATCCGCCCTCGAACCGGACTCCAGGACATCTTCTATGCTGGCCGAAGCGGCCGTGGGATCGTCTTGTGTCTGCACAAACACGGGAACGACCCACGGCCGCCCCGTATTGCGCGTCTGTCACCCCGCCGCCGTTGTCACCTAGAGTCACATCAGCCGCGGCCGCAGCCATCACGCAACCAACAGGACTCAGACACTCAGCGTGAAACAGCAACTGTAATA
>JBOHCK010000638.1:0-1715 GCA_050698755.1 Streptosporangiaceae bacterium
GAGTACATCAATCCCAACCACGACGCCCACCCGATGCATGTCCACCTCGTCTCCTTCCAGGTGCTGAACAGGCAGCCGCTCGACGCGGCCGGCTACCAGGCCCACTACGAGAAGTGGCTCAAAGGCGATCCCGGTGGTTAATTCGCGGTCATGCGGCGAGGCTGAGTTCCAGGCGTGCCAGGTGGCTGGTTCGCTGCCGGTCTAGCGGGGTTCCGTTCCAGAAGGCTTCCAGGCGGAAGAGGTTGAGCGCGCAGGCCATGTAGACGTGGTCGAGGCGGGTTTTGGGCAGGCCGCGGTATCGGGCGCGGCGCGCGCCGTGGCTGGCGGCCTGGTGCATGGTGCCCTCGACGCCGGCGCGGCGGGCGTAGTCGGCCTGGAACGGCATGGTCTTCTCGGCGGCCCGGGCGGCGGCCTGGGCTTCGGCCAGGTCGCGGGGCGGCAGGGTGAGCTGGCGGCGTTTCCCGGTGGTGCACAGGGCGCGGGCGGGGCAGGGTCCGCAGTCTCCGGCGGAGAAGTGCACCACGATCGCGTCCTTGCCGCGCTGGGTGCACGGCGTCCAGGATGCGGATGTCTTGCCTTGCGGGCAGGTGACGGTCTTGCCGTCGTAATCGATGGCGAAGTCGGCCCGGGCGTAGCCGGCCCCGGCGCGGGCCTGGGCGGAGGTGTCGGCCAGCAGCGGCCCGACCAGCGCGATGCCCCAGGTGGCCAGCGCGGTGACGACCAGGGCGGCGCTGAGGTAGCCCGAGTCGAGGTAGCCCCGCCCCGGCGCCAGGTTCTTTGCGGCGAGGCCGCCGCAGATGACAGCGGTCATCTGGTTGTCGGGCACCGTGGCCTGGGTGGTGGCCACGTGGGTGATCAGGTTCGGGAACGCCGGGCTCGCGCAGTCCTTGTCATGGCCGCGCCGGCCGGTCCCGCCGTCACCGGCGGCAGGGCAGCCGCACGGCGGCTCGTCATCGCAGGTCTCGGTGACGTGCAGCTTGTACCCGAGCCAGAAGGTGTCCCGCTTGACGCCCCAGCGGGCATCGAGATCATACGGCGAGGCGATCCGGGCATGGCCGGGCGGGAGACCGTCGCCGTCTGGCTCCTTCTCCCGCCGCTTGATCACCTCCCGCCCGTTCCCGGTGATGGTGCGGGTGTAGTTCTGCACCAGCACCCGGCGCAGCACGTCCACCGCGGGCAGTTCCCGCAGCCAGGCCGGCGCCGCGCTGTCGTAGACCGCCTCCAGCAGGGCGTACCCGTCCCTGGCGTAGGTGATGGCCAGCTCATCCTGCTTCGCCTGCGAGGCCGGGGGCCGCCAGGCGGTCAGCGGCGTGCCGTAGCGGCGGGTCCAGTCCGGCACGCAGATCCGCTGCTCCAGCCAGTCCGGGTGCGCCGCCGCCAGCGCCTCCACCGCGGCCCGCAAGCTTTCCCCGGCCAGCTCCAGCCGGTTCAGCGCCGCCACCGCGGCAGTGACGTGGGTGGAGTCGGCGCGCTGCTTCCCGCCCGCCTTGACCAGGCCCTCGGCGGCCAGCTTCGCCAGCAGCGCGTCCAGCGTCACCTGCTCCAGCCCCGCCTCCGCCACCTTGGTCCGGAACTCGGCCAGCACCGTGTGGTCGAACCCCGGATCATCCACCTGCAGGCCGAGCAGGTACTGCCAGTCGATCCGGGTCCGCACCGCCTCGGCCGCCGCCCGGTCAGTCAGCTTCTCCGCCCGCTGCAAGATGGCCACCAGCGCC
>JBOHCK010000639.1:0-1697 GCA_050698755.1 Streptosporangiaceae bacterium
GGGGTGCAGGCGCGCGACTTCGGCATCCGCGGTGTTCACCTGGTCTACGAGCTACTCGACGGGTGCGACTTGTTCGTGCTGGTGGACGCGGCGGCGCGCGGCGAGGAGCCGGGAACGGTCACCGTGCTCGAGGTTGACGTGCCGGAGCCGGGTTCGGTCCCGGGGACGGTCATGGACGCGCACAGCCTGGCGCCCGACGACATCTTCGCGCTGCTGGCCTCCCTGGGCGGCCGGCCGGGGCGGAGCCTGGTCGTGGCCTGTGAGCCGGCGGACGTCAGCGCGGGGATGGGCCTGACCGGTCCGGTACGCGAAGCCCTGCCGCACGCAGTACGGGCGGTGCGGGAGATTCTCGCGCGTGCGGCGGATGGGCATTCGGTGGGCGAGCAGACGGAGGACGTGGCGGACGAGCAGGAAGTGATGACGGACTGAACTAGACCTGGAAAGGAGGTGCACGGGCATGATCGGCAGGCTGATCAAGGCAGTTATCATCGCCGCCGTGCTGGCGCTGGTGATCGACTCGCTGCCGGACATCAAGCGGTACCTCGAACTACGTGAGATGTAACCCGCGCGGGCCAGGAAGGGCGTGATGAGCGTGGAAGTAGTACTCGGTTTCGCGTTCGGCTACTGGGTCGGCACCCGCCAGGGGCGGAAGGGCATGCTGCAGGCGATCGACGCGGCCCAGGCGATCTGGGCCTCCCCCGAGACCCGGCGGATGCTGGCCGAGGGCCTGTCCGCGGTCCAGGAGGCGGCCCCGGCCCTGGGGCGGACGGGCAGCAACGGCAGCAGCCGGTCGTCGGTCATCGGTAGCGTGATGGACGAACTCATCGAGCGGCGCCAGCGCCGCGCGGCGTAACTGCCGCAATCATGAACCTAGGGGAACGACATGCATGAGTACGGCCTGTGCGAAGGCGTGCTGGCGACGGTCCGCCAGCGCGCCGCGGGACGGAAGGTAGCCGGGATCCGGGTGCGCTTCGGCGTCCGGCACGCGGTCGACGCCGAGTCCCTCGCACAGGCCTTCAGCTTTGTCGCCGAGGGGACGGAGGCGGCCGGAGCCGCCGTCGACCTCGTCACCGTGCCGGCCACGCTGTCCTGCCGTAGCTGCGGCTACGCCGCCGACACCACCGACGTCCTGGCCGTCTGCCCGCGCTGCGCCAGCGACGACGTAGAGATCACCGGCGGCGACGAGATGACCCTGGAGTCAATCAGCTACGTCGCGGTGCCGACCGGCTAAGCCCGTTGCTTTAGGGGCAGGAACCTGGACAGGCCGAACCCTGGCTCGTAGGTGAACTCCGTGGCCGCGGTGGCCTGGCTGCTCACCCCGCCCACCGTGACGGTCACGGTCACCGTGCCGGTTCCCGGCGGGGCGACCACCGCGATCTCGGTCGGCGTCACGAACACCACCAGGGCTGGGTTGCTGCCGAAGCTCACGCTGACCCGGCATGACCGGCTGCCCGGCGGGCAGGCCAGGCCAGTCCCGGTAAGATGCGAAATCGGTCAATCCTTGATAACGGGTGTGACCACGAACTGGCGCAGGTACAGGTCGCGGAAGGTGACCGGGCCGCGGGGGCCCGGCACCTTGTCGATGTTGATCCCGGTCTCGGGCACGGACAGGAGCTTGAATCCGTCGAGCAGGCGCGTGGTGGCGTTCCAGAACGCCCCGGTGCCCGCGTAGGCGGCCAGGAACTCCGCCGCGGCGG
>JBOHCK010000640.1:0-1686 GCA_050698755.1 Streptosporangiaceae bacterium
GACCCGGCCGTGTCGGGGGTGGTGCGGCGGACCATCGCGATCAGGGACGGGCGCACGAGCACCGAGACGCACCGGCAGGTGCTCGGCAGCCAGGCGGCGCAGCACGCCGTCGAGTACGCGGTGCTGGACCGGGCCGGGCGGCTGCAGTTGCCGCGCGAGATGACCGAGCCGCTCGGCATGCGCGGCCTGGTCAGGCTGGAAGCCGAGCCCGACCATATCGGCGTCTGGCCGGACCGGCGCGAACCCAGGGAACCGAAGAAACCCAAGGACGCCGAGGCCCCAGGGGAGACCCCGTGAGCGCGACCCTGCCGGGCCCCGCCCTGGCCACCACCATGCTGGAGGTCGACGGGATCACCCGGACCTTCGGCAGCGGGCGCACCGCCACCCACGCGCTGCGCGGCGTCTCCTTCGCCGTGGAGGCCGGGCGGCTGGTGGCCCTGCGCGGCCGGTCGGGCTCGGGGAAGACGACGCTGCTCAACATCGTCGGCGGGCTCGACCTGCCGGACAGCGGCAGCGTGCGGGTCGCCGACCACGAGGTGACCGCGATGTCCGAACACGATCGGCTGCGGCTGCGCCGCACGTCGGTGGCGTTCATCTTCCAGTCGTTCGGCCTCATCCCGATCCTGTCGGCGGCGGAGAATGTCGGGGTGCCGCTGCGGATCGCCGGCATCCCGCCCAGGGAGCGCGAGGACCGGGTGCGCCTCATGCTGGACATCGTCGGTCTCGGCGAGCACGCCAAGCAGCGCCCGGCCGAGCTGTCCGGCGGCCAGCAGCAGCGCGTGGCGATCGCCCGGGCGCTGGCGGGCAGCCCGCAGGTGCTCCTGGCCGACGAGCCCACCGGGCAGCTCGATTCCGAGACCTCCAAGCAGATCATGCGCCTGCTGCGCGCGGTGGTGCAGTCCGAGGGGGTGACCGCCCTGGTCGCCACCCACGATCCCAACCTCATCGAGATCGCCGACTCCGTCCTTGAGCTCGAGGACGGGAAGATCAAGACCAATTAAGCCGAACGAGCGGTGGTGCGCGCCCCGCTCCCCTACGCGACCTGAGTGCCGGTCGTCGCGGTGAGTTCGGCGAATAGGGCGACGAGGCGCTTGGTCACCGGGCCCTGGGTGCCGTCGCCGATGACGCGGCCGTCGACGCGGACGACCGGGACCAGGCCGCCCATGGTGCCGGTCACGAACGCCTCGTCGGCGGTGTACAGCTCGGGCAGGGTGTAGTCGCCGGTCCGGCTGGTGATCCCGGCCGAGGCGGCCAGGTCCAGGACGGCTCGCCTGGTGATGCCCTCAGGGCAGGACACCGTGGTGGGCGTGGCCAGCGTCCCGCCGGTCACCAGGAAGATATGCGTGGCGTTGGTCTCCGCGATGAAGCCGCGGTGGTCGAGCATCACGGCGTCGTCCGCGCCCGCCACGTTGGCCTCGATCTTCGCCAGGATCGACGGCAGCAGGTTGTTGTGGTGGATCTTCGGGTCGAGGCAGTCCGGCGCCGGGCGCCGCACGCTGGCGGTGATCAGCGTGATGCCCGAGGCGTCGTAGACGGGCTCCTTGTACTCGGCGAGCACGATCAGGGTCGGCCCGGACCGGTTGAGCCTGGGGTCCATGCCGGACGTGATCTTGACCCCGCGCGTCAGGGTGAGCCTGACGTGAACGCCGTCGCGCATGCCGTTCGCGGCGAGCGTGCGCCGGATCT
>JBOHCK010000641.1:0-1666 GCA_050698755.1 Streptosporangiaceae bacterium
CGGGCGCACCTGACCTGGTTTTCCTGGCCCGGGAACACGCGCCTGACTGGCCGGGTCACGCGAGCATCCCGGGCGGCTCGATCAGGGCGAGGTACACGAAGTTGGCGGTCATGCGTCCCGAGCACACAGCCTCCAGGAGTGCCCGTGCGAGCTCCTCGCCGGAGTCCTCGCCGAGCCACCGGGCCGCCGCGTCGACCACGGCGATGCGCTGCATGGGAGTGATGGTGGTTTCGCGCTCGCGGAGCACGGCAACCGCCGCCAGCCGTTGCGATGCTGAGGGCATGTCCGGGATCAGCAGAGCGTGCCGGCCCGCCTCCGGGTCACCGGCGGCGGCGGCGCCTACCTCGAGGGTCCAGGCCAGGGCCCGCTCGGTGGCCTCAGAGGAGCGCAGGGTCGCGAACACCAGGGCGACCCGGCACCAGTCCTCGAGGACGTGCGCCAGCACGTGCGCGCGTTTAGCGGTCATCCGCAGCACGACGGCGGTTTCAGGAGCGCCCGTCCCGGGGTCGGTGATGGTGCTGCCGTCCGATTCGACGATCTGCCCGTCGTCCAGTTCTGCCCGGAAGTGTCCCGCGGGCGGATCGGTAGGGTTCGCCATGGGTCTTCGCCCTTCGCAGTAAGGGTGAGGATCAAGGCTCGGGCCGGTGTTGGCGCACCGGCCCGGGCCGCCTGCGGTCAATCTCCTGTCGCTATCCGATCGCACGCTCCAATCGGGCGGAAGGTCCGGTAACCAGTCCAGTGCGGGCGCTGATCGCTAGTCCGCCAGCTAGTCCGCACGTCGGCCCGCTCTTATCGCTGGGGAGAAGGAGGGGTAGCCCGGCCACCGGGGGGAGGCTGGCGGTGGGGCGGGTTTCGGGCATGGGCGCATCCGGTGGCGTCGAGGGCCATCTGCTCGGCGGCGGCGGGCAGCAGGCGGGTTTGCCATTCGGCTTGGGCGGCCAGGGTGACACCGGTCCGTTCTGGGGTGAGGTAGAGGAAGGACCAGAGTTCGCTGAGCCAGTCCAGTGTGTACAGGCACAGCGTGTGGTGTTCCCAGCAGGCAGGGAGGGTGGCCGCGATCTGGCCGTATCCGGGACGGTAGACCTGCTCGACCCAGGCGCGGAGCCGGTCAATCGCGGCGTCCCGTTCCCGGCCGCCCGGCTTCCACCATCGGGGGGCAGGGACCGGTTGGTAGCCGGCTGGCGTGTCATCGCTGCCGCCGCCCCGCTGAGCCAGGTGCTGGGTCAGCTCCTCGACCTGGCGGTCAATGCCATCAAGCCCGTTCACGATCATCGAGTGCCGGCGCAGGGTTTCTTTAGTGCGGCTGATGGCAGCATTGACGGAAGCGACCTCGCCGGTGAGGTCATGCAGCCGGGGGGCGATCTCCTGGAAGTGGGCTGCTTCGCGGGCGTCCAGGTGGCCGATTCGTTCGCCGTGGCTGGCGAGCTGGATGAGTGCCGCGCCGACCGCGTCGCCCGGGATGTCTGCGGTCATCAGTGCTCCAGGTCGTCATCCCACGGATAACGGCCGCCACGGGGGCTGGCACCTACTGCGGTTCCAGTGTCCAGTTCGTCATCGGGCAGGAACTGCGGCGGGACGATGAGCGGCGCTCGTTCGGCGACGGGGATCAGGGCGGCGATGGCCTGCCCGGCCCGGCGCGCGCTGCGGTAGGTGCGGTCTTTCCAGC
>JBOHCK010000642.1:0-1641 GCA_050698755.1 Streptosporangiaceae bacterium
CGTGCCGCAGCGCCAGCGCCGTCATCGCCTCGACGCGCGCCAGCTCGGCGGGGCCGGGTACCGCCGCGAGGCCGCGCTGCGCCCGCCACTCCCCCGCGCTGGCCGCCAGCACGGCCCGGGCCTGGTCCCGCTCCTCGCCGCTGATTTTCCCCTCGGGCCGGTGCTGGCGACGGTGGCGCGGGCCGTCTGGGCCGGTACTGCAGGGGGACGGAGGGGACCCCTCATAGGGGAAAGGTGACGTATCAAGTGCTCCACAAGGCACCTCGTCCGGCACCTCGTCCGGCACCTCGTCCCGGTCGGCGTCCCGGGGGCTTTGCGGGACCGGGCCGGTGTCCGGGGGGCCGTGGATCGCGCGGGCCAGGTCAGCGGGCAGGTCAGCGGGGATCACGGCGGCGGGGGCCGATAGCCGGTAGCGGGCCGGGTGGCCGGGCGCGGCAGCCTGGACCTGGCGCACCAGGCCGCGCAGCACCAGGCGCCGCAGGTCGGCATAGCCGATCTGCACCGAAACGTGCTCGCGGATCGCGTACGAGCGCATCACGTCCGGCAGGCCGGTGATCATGCCGTGCGCGTCGGCCACCCGCGCCAGGTGGCGGGCCATCCGCCGGGCCCACGGGTCCTCGATCATCCCCCGGTGCCACAGCAGGCAGAACAGCCGCCACCACGCCCGCCGGGCAAGGCCCGGGTAGGCCACGGCCGCGCCGTTGTAGGCGGGCCGCGGAGGCGGCGCCTCGGCCGTGCACCAGCGCACCCGCGCGGCCGCGGTGTGGGCAGCGGGCCGGGAATCCGCAGGCGACACGCCGCACTGGTGATCATGGCGCACTTCACCCGCGGAGGTGGTCCCTGCTATCGTGGGATCACTCCGTTCTGGCGAGTGGAGACACAACAAAGGCCCGGCTCGGCTCGAGCCGGTGTCGTGGTTCCGGTGGAGTCCGCTAGCCCTCTGGCTGGCAACCTCTCAAGCTGGCGGCTCCGGGATATTCGGTTATGCGCGTGCCCCCCTCCCATGGGGGGCCTCTTTTTTACGGCGCTACGCGGCTCCTTAAAATCGGCGCGGCATATCAATGTCCAGCCTGTCACCCGGCGTCTCCTGGCGCACGCACCCCGGCGGTAACACACTCCCCCGTGTCGCGTTCGCTGGTCGGGGTCGCCTTAGCAACGGAACGAATCTGGCGATCTGGCCGCCCAGGGAGGACATCGGGGCCGGGTCAACCACCGGGAAGCGGAAGGAAAGAGCACGGACGAGGTCCCGCAGCTCGCGCCACGGCAGCGCAGCGGCGAACAGGACGAAGACGTGATGGCCGCCGGCCGGGGAGATATCAGCCAGGCACCGGCCGCCAAGCCGCGCCACCAGGCGCGCGATCGCGTCCGCCTGAGCGCTGACCTGGCTAGCACGATCACCGGAGCCGCGGCCGCGGGACGGGTCCAGGTCGAGCGCCAGCATGCACCCGGTTCCCGGGCCCGGGTCGAAGACAGGCACCGTGCACGGCTGGCAGGGAGGATCAGACGGCAGCGGGCGGGCGTGCCGGGCCGGGTAGGTCCGGCCGCCGTCCCGCGACACCCGGACATGCGCAGTGCCCGCAATCGCCGACGTGACCGCATGCCAGGCGGCCTCTGCGGCGGCGCACGAGAGGCCGTCAGGAC
>JBOHCK010000643.1:0-1631 GCA_050698755.1 Streptosporangiaceae bacterium
CGTCGAGATCCCGAAGGGATCGCGGAACAAATACGAGATGGATCACGCCACCGGCCGGATCCGCCTCGACCGGATGCTATTCACCGCTACCCGCTACCCGCTGGATTACGGGTTCATCCCGGACACGCTAGCTGAGGACGAGTCGGCCTGGCCCGATGTGCCAGACCACGACCGGCCGCTGGCCCGGCGCGGTCGGCAGGGATGTACCCGTCATGGGGCGCTGGCTGCGCGCGGCCGGCCACCTGCCGGACCAGGTCGTGTGCTCTACCGCTCGCCGGACTCGCGAAGCGTGACACCTCGCCCAGGCTCGGCTCGGAGCCACTCCGCCGGTCAGCTTCCGTCAGCGGCGTACCGCGGCGAAGGCGAGCCCCATCGCCGACTTTCTCATTATCCTCCCGCCGCGGTCCTGCAGGCCGCTGGTCCTGGTCACGGTCCGCGCTATCGTCTGCGGCAAGACCGGTCAGATGACCCCGGCCAGTCTCTCCATCACGGCCGCGGGCGGGACCCACAGGCCCGGACGTCCGCGGCAGGGGATGAGCGGGTCAACGAGTGCGGGAAACTCGAATACCGAGTGATACCACCCTGCGGTGGCCCACCGGCTGGGCGAATCGGTCAGGACGTCGGCCAGGTAGACAACGCCGATGATCGCTGCCCGCGCCTGCCATGCCGCTCGCGGCTGCCCGAAGGCTTACGGGCCAGATCCGGCTATCGTCCACAGCAGCCGGGGAAGCCTCGGGATCGGGGTCGGCGTTCTGGCCGACATGAATCAGCAGCGGGCCCCGGTACGAGGTTCTCCACCGCCGGTTCTCCACGTCCTTGCCGCCGTAAATCACTGCCCAGGCCCACGGCTGCCGCAGGGTCAGCGCCTTCACGGCCGGGAGCCGGCCACTGACTTGGTCGTCACCCGCTGGCTTGTGGGCAGTGCTTCGCGCTGTGCTCACCGATCACCTCCCAGGACAGTTTTCCCGGCACCGGCCGATCACGTGGGCGGGGCCACGCCCGGCCCGCGTCGGCGGATGCCATCCCGGTGCTGCGGGCGCCAGAGATTGCCCAGGTATGCGGCCGTAGGCTCGCCGTCGCGGGCGTGCAAGGCGCGCAGGTGCCCGGCGAGCGGCGGGCGGACATCCAGCCCGGCGAGCGCGCCGAGCGAGACGAATCGCGCTTCCAGATCAGGCTCCTGCGGCTCGGGCTCGCTGCCCCGTCCGCCGTGGCAAAGAAAGACGAGATCGACGGTGCGCCGCGCGGACCCCGGTCCCAGGGCTTCCAGGACGAACGCGATCCGTGCCGGATCGACAGAGAGCCCGGTTTCCTCCAAGGTTTCCCGCCGGGCGCACGCGGCCATGCTCTCGCCGGGACGCGGCGTGCCGCCAGGAAGCACCCAGTCGTCGGTGCCGTTGCGGCTGCGGTGAACCAGCAGCACGGTATCGTCGCGGAACACGATCGCCGAGCAGCGCACATCGATCGAATTCATCAGCGTTCCCTCTCCTCGTCAGCCAGGTCCGCAGTCAGTCGGCGGCGGTCAGGCGCAGCCATCCCTCGGCGAACAGCCAGCCCGCGACCACGTCCGCGGGCCAGTGCACGCCCAGGTAGACGCGGCTGGTGCCGACCGCGGCGGCGGCCAGGGCCGGCGC
>JBOHCK010000644.1:0-1630 GCA_050698755.1 Streptosporangiaceae bacterium
TGGAAACCACCTTCGACGGCGCGGGGGTGCTGTCCGCGGACCTGACGCCGGAGTGCGCGGCGGTGGTGGGCGCGGTGCTGGACGCGCTGTCGGCGCCGGCCGGCGCGGAGGACACCCGGACCCGGGCGCAGCGCTACCACGACGGCCTGCACGAGGCGATGCGGCGGCTGGTGGCCGGCGGGCTGCTGCCGGAGCGGGCCGGGCAGCCCGTGAAGGCGTGGGCGCACATCTCGCTGGCGGACCTGCTGCTGCTGGAGGGCAGCTCGGCGCTGCAGGAGGAGTGGACGGCGGGGGTCCGCGCGCAGTGGGCCGCGCACCGGGCCGCCGCGTCGGCGGGCGGCGGGGACGGCGGGGCGTGGCTGGACGGGGATGCCGCCGAGGCGATGGCGTGCGACGCGGCGATGGCCCCGGTCGTGACCGGCGACGTGGACCCCGCCGCGCTGGAGGACCTGGTCCGGCTGTGCGTGCAGCTGGACAAGCTCCGGTGCCGGGCTGGCGACGGCGACGATACCGGCACCGACGGCGACGCCGGCGCCGGCGATACCGATACCGGCGCCGACGTGGCCGCCGCGGCGGCGCCCGCCCCGGGCACCACCCGGGCGTGGGAGGCGCTGGAGCAGGCGGTGATCGGCAAGGCGGTCGACCTGCTGTCGGGTCCGGGCGGCCTGGCGGGGTTCTTGCGCCGCCGCCAACTGGGGGCGCGGCTGGGCGGCCCGAGCCTGCCGCTGGACATCGGCTACAGCAAGGACATCCCGGCCGGGATCCGCAACGCGGTCATCTTGCGGGACAAGCACTGCCAGTGGGCCGGGCGGTGCAGCCAGCCCGCCGCAGCCTGCCAGGTCCACCACGTCAAGCATAAGAAGAACGGCGGCAAGACCAGCACCAAAGACTGCGTCCTGCTCTGTTTCTTCCACCACCAGGTCGTGATCCACCGGTGGGGCTGGACGCTGGTCCTGAACCCCGACGGCACCACCACCGCCTGGAATCCGGACAAGACCAAGGTGCTGCACAGCCACAGCCCACCCGTTTTACAAGTCCAGGGCCGGGGAATCCCCGGCCCTGGCTTGGTCCCGCTGGCGTTAGTCAGCGCATTGGTCCGGGACGCGGACACGGTCGGCAGCACGGCGAGCCCTAGCGCGCCGCCGGCCAGCCAGGCAGTAGCGCTGGGTCGTCGAAGAGCAGGCAGTGATCCAGGTCCGGGCATTCGCAGCGCGCGGCGCTCTCCAGCCAGCCGCGGACTCCGGCAGGCAGGCCAGCTTCTTCATCACGTCTGCCACGACGCCCGCCAGCTGTGCGTCCCTCCGGCCTCGGGTTGTCCCCAGTCTGGCATGTTCTAGACACAGAGTGTGCCGGATGCGGGAGTCCTCCCAGGCCAGAGGCCAAGGGTCACTTGCGGACATGGTGCCGCCGACTGCGCGAGCGGTCGCATCATGCTCCGGGCCATCTGGCCGCATTTTGGCCGCGCAGTAACGCGCAAAGCCGCCACTCGGTGCGCATCGCTGAGCAGCGTTCCAGCAGGTCAACTGGCGTATGGGCCAGTGACGGGTGCTCTCGTACATCACTACGGATCAGATGATGGAACAAGGCGACAGTCATTCTCGCGCCGCCACGCCCCAGACGCGCACGCGCT
>JBOHCK010000645.1:0-1626 GCA_050698755.1 Streptosporangiaceae bacterium
CGGCCTGGTCGCCTCCGCCGACGGGATGCGGTTCGTGGTGCCGGTCCGCTCCCTGTACGCCAGGCCCTCACCGCTGTACTTCGGGACCGGCAAGCGGCCGCGGGGCGCAACCTGGCTGAACGTCGTCGGACAAGGTGATGGGGCTCGGCGGCCTGCTGGTTCCCGGCACGCTGCGGGACTCGCTGTTCATCCTGGACGCCATCCACCGCCTCGACGCCGCCGAGCACCCCGAGGTGATCACCACCGATCAGGGCAGCTACAGCGACATCGTGTACGGGATGTTCGCGATCTGCGGCTACCAGTTCGCGCCGCGGCACGCTGACATTACCGACACCCAGCTGTGGCGGGCCGGCACCGCGATGCTGGATGGCACCCTCACCAGGGACAGCAAGCAGGCCAACGGCTGGGGCCAGTTCAACACCCTGGGCCTGCGCCGGGTGTCGCTGCCGGCCATCGTGTCGAACTGGGACGATATGGTGCGGGTGGCCGGGTCGCTGGCCACCGGCCAGGTCCGCGCCTACGACCTGATCCGCATGATGACGGCCGACGGCCGCCTCACCGGCCTGGGGAACGCGTTCGCGCATTACGGGCGGATCTTCAAGACGCTGCACCTGCTGCAGGTCATTCACGTCGAGGAGTACCGCAGGATGATCGGGGCCCAGCTCAACATCGGCGAGTCCCGCCACAACCTGGCCCGCCGCGTGTTCTTCGGCAACCTGGGCCGCCTGACCAGGGGTTATGAACGGGGCATGGAAAACCAGCTCGGCGCGCTGGGCCTCGGCCTCAACGCGATCACCTGGTGGAACTCCCTTTATATCGACGCGGCCGTGAAGAGGCTGGCGGCTGACGGGCTGGGCATCAGTCCCGAGATCCGGGCCCGCCTGTCCCCGCTGGTGTTCGAGCACATCAACTTGTCCACGGTTCCTACCCGTTTCACCGTCCCGAACTGGGCGGCGGGCTCCGTGACCTGCGCGACCCCAGCGCCGCCGACGGCGAAGAGGAGGAGGAGGAGGAGGAGGAGGAGGAGTAACCCCGTGGGTGAGGTACGCGAGGGCCTGGGCACGATGGCTGACCCGGCCGAGCTGGTCGCGGCGATGGCGGCGATCGGGCTGCTGCGCCGCGGCTTCACCGCCGCCGAGAGCGCCGCTGAGACCCGCCGGGCCGGCGGGACGGAGCTGCACCGGCTGCACGCGCTCGCGGGCGCCGCCGAGATGCAGGTGCTGATGGCCGCCGGGGCAGCCGCCGGCGCCGGCGCGGACCCGGCCAAGAGCACCCGGGCCGCCACGTTCGCCTGCACCGGCGCCGGCTGCGAAAGCGACTACGACACCAAGTTCACCCTGATCCGGGTGCAGGCCCAGCGGCTGGCATCCCAGCTGATGGTGATGGCCGCCGGCATCGACGACGACACCACCCGGGCTGACAAGCTGCGCCAGGCCGCCGACGCGCTCGCGGGCGGCGCCGAGATCATCGCCGGGATGGCAGGCCCGCCTCCCGGCGTGGTTCCGGGAATGACCCGTTCCCGGAAGTAAACTCCCGGAGTGACTTCCGAGAACACGGGCGAAGCCGGATCACAGCCCCCGGAAACGACTTCCGCGAACACGGAGGGGTCCGGGGCGGGGCGAAGAG
>JBOHCK010000646.1:0-1626 GCA_050698755.1 Streptosporangiaceae bacterium
CTTCCGGCTCATCTCCCTGGCTTGCGGGCACACGGCGACGCACGGAGGAACGCAAAGGGTTGCGGCAATCGCGGACATCTGGCTTACGAGAGCGGCATCAAAACCAGCGCTGATCAACTCTGGCCCCGAGGGGGGCCGCTTACCGGGTCGACGGGCCGAGCGGGTTCGCCCCAGGCGGCCGAGAATAATGGGAAGGACCATTAGTGAGCGACACAACCGAAATCCTCGGCGGCGCATCCACCGCGCCTGAGGATGCCCCAGCCGGTAGCCCGGCGCACCACGCCACCGGCGGATCGCCTGCGGGGAACCTGGCGGACCTGGGGTCACAAGGAGCGACGGCATCGACGTCCAAGTCGCCCGGTCGCGGTGGTACTGGCCTTTCCTCGAAGCTCATGCCCGAATTGCAGCAGATGGCGCAGGGCCTGGGCATACCCGGTGCTGGCCGGATGCGAAAGGGTCAGCTCGTCGAGGCGATCGAGGCCCGGCAGGGCGGCGGTCCCCGGCAGGAAGGCGGGCCCGCCCGCCGAGGTTCGGACCAGCGCGCCGCGTCCGCGGGAGCTGACGCGACTCGCCCGCTGAAGCAGGACGCCATGGAACCAGGAACAGGCCCGCACGCGGGCATCGGAGATAGCGCGGCGCCGGGCCTGGGCGACGGAGACGCCAGAGCCCGAGGTGGCCTCGGCGCGGACGGGCCCGCCCAGCAGCAGCTCAGCTTCTACGAGGAGACCGAGGGCAGGACGGCCGAGCGGCCGGCCCGGCGCGACGGCGCGGTCCAGGGCGGGGGGCAGCCGGGCGAAGCCACGCAGGGCGACGCGCCGCGCGGCGACCGGCGGCGCCGTAACGGGCAGCCGTCGCGTGGCCAGGGCGTACGCGAGCAGTCAGGCCGGGACAACGGCGGCCGCGACCAGGGCAGCCGCGACCAGGGCAGCCGTGACCAAGGCAGTCGTGACCAAGGCAGTCGTGACCAGGGCGGGCGCGACAACGGCGGCCGTGACCAGGGAAGCCGGGACAACGGCGGGCGTGATCAGGGCGCCCGGGACAACGGCGGCCGCGACCAGGGTGACCGCAGGGAGCCTGCGGCGGCGGGCCGTGGACCCTCGGGAGACTCGTTCCGTGACGACGACGGAGGCCCCCGGGGCCGCAGCCGTGACCGGTTCCGCAACAGGAACCGCCGGCGTGAGCGCCAGGCCGACCCGGAGCCCGTGATCGCCGAGGATGACGTGCTCATCCCGATCGCCGGCATCCTCGACGTGCTCGAGGTCCAGGGTTACGCCTTCGTCCGCACCACCGGGTACCTGCCCGGGCCGAACGACGTGTACGTCTCCCTGTCCCAGGTGCGCAAGCACGGCCTGCGCAAGGGCGACGTCATCGAGGGCGCAGTCCGCCAGCCGCGCGACGGAGAGCGCAGGGAGAAGTTCAACGCGCTGGTCCGGCTGGACAAGGTCAACGGGCTCGACCCCGAGAAGTCCCTGGACCGGCCCGAGTTCTCCAAGCTGGTGCCGCTGTACCCGCAGGACAGGCTCCGCCTGGAGACCGATGCCGGCAACATGACCACCCGGATCATCGACCTGATCTGCCCCATCGGCAAGGGCCAGCGCGGCCTGATCGTCTCGCCGCCGAAGGCGG
>JBOHCK010000647.1:0-1622 GCA_050698755.1 Streptosporangiaceae bacterium
GCAGCCGGGTGACGTCGGCGTTCCAGTACAGGATGTCGAAGGCGGGCGGCGGTTTGCCCTGCAGGTAGTTGTTGACCCAGTAGTTCCAGATCAGGTCGTCGGGCCGCAGCCACACGAACACCTCGGCCAGGGCCCGCCCGTCCAGGTACCCGCGCGCGCCGGACACGGCCATCGCGGCTTCGGCGGTGGCCTCGTCGATCATCGCCCCGGCGGTGCCCGCCTGCGTCTGGTCGAGCACGGCCACGCCCAGGCACAGGGTGGCCAGCTGGTCGAGCTGCCCGGTCACCGCCAGGTGCGCGGCCACCATGGACGCCATGATCCCGCCCGAGCACAGCGCGCAGACGTGCACCTTGGCCGACCGGGTGATCTCCCGCACCACCGCCAGCGCCTGCACCAGCGCGCCGCCGTAGCTGTCCAGGTTCCAGTCCCGGTGCCGCGCGTCGGGGTTGCGCCACGACATGACGAACACCTGGTGGCCCTGCCCGGTCAGGTACTCGACCATGCTCCGCCCGGGAGCCAGGTCGACGATGTAGTACTTGTTGATCATCGGGGGCACGATCAGCAGCGGGTGGCGGTGGACCATCTCGGTGGCCGGCGTGTACTGGAGGAGCTCGAACTGCTCGCTGGCGTGGACCACGGCACCCGGCGTGACGGCCAGGTCCTTACCCACCTCGAACGCGCCGGGGGGCACCATCGACGGCACCCGGGGCGAGAGGGCCAGGTCAGAGGCGAGGGCACGCAGGCCGCGGACCACGCTGCCGCCGCCGGTATCGATGAAGGCCTTCCATCCGGCCGGGCTGAGCAGGGGATTGTTGCTCGGCGCGGCGGCCGCGACCAGGTTGGTGAGCAGGAACCTCATCCGCGTGTCGTCGCGCCAGCCGAGGCCGGCGCCGGCCACCAGGTCCTCGGCGGACTGGCCCGCGGCCAGGTACGCCTGGACGGCGCGCCGCAGGAAGGGGTTGTCCTTCCAGGCCGGGTCGGAGAAGCGGCGGTCGCGCGGGTCGGCCTCGACCTGCGACCGCCCGGCCGCGATCCGGCCGAGCTCGGCGCTCAGCTGCACCGCCTGCCCGGCGACCAGGTCCGGGTGGCGGACCAGCTCCGCGGCCAGCCGCAGCATCGAGCTGTCCGGCCGGAACCGGCGCAGCACGCCGAGCGCGGCGTCGGACAGCAGCAGGTCGAGCCCGCCCGCGGCCTCGACCGCCTCCTCCGCCCACGCCTGGCCCGCGCCGGGCTCCGAGCCGGCGGTCACCCGGCCTCCCCTGGGGGCTGCACCTCGCGGCGCAGGATCTTCCCGGTCGGGCCCTTGGGCAGCGCATCCACCAGCCAGACGTGCCGCGGGTACTTGTACGCGGCCACCCGGTCCTTGGCGAACGCCCGCAGCTCCTCCGGCGTCGCGCTGGCCCCCGGCTTGAGCGCTACCGCGGCGCCGACCTCCTCGCCCAGCTCCGGGTGCGGGATCCCGATCACGGCCACCTCGGCGACCGCCGGGTGCTCATGCAGGACCTCCTCGATCTCCCGCGGGTACACGTTGTAGCCGCCCCGGATGATCAGGTCCTTCTTGCGGTCGACGATGTAGTAGTAGCCGTCGGAGTCGGTCCTGGCCATGTCCCCGGTGCGGAACC
>JBOHCK010000648.1:0-1607 GCA_050698755.1 Streptosporangiaceae bacterium
TCATCAGCGACTGGACCAGGAACGCGAACGGGACGGCTCGCTCGACGGCCCGCATGGTGCGGCTGCACGCGTCGCCGGCGCCGGTGACCTGCTTGCCCGTGGCGTTGGACGGCTCGATGGGCCACCGCCAGGAGTACCGCTCGATCACGGCCGCGGCGGACAGCGCGGTGTCCAGGGTGAACAGACCCAGGTCATACAGCTTTTCCGAATCAAGCTCGCGCATCAGGACGAACAGTCCGGGAGTATCCCCGAAGCACCCGTGCCACAGGCCGGGCCACACGGCGGCCTGCACGCGCTTGACCTGCCCGTAGATCCGGACGGTCACTTCCTTCCAGTCCGCGATGGCCGCGGCCTCCTTGCACTTGCCGATCCGGTCTCCCTTCTTCCGCGGGCGGCCGCGCTTCCCCGTCGGCGGGGGCTTCGGCCCGTGGATCACCGCACTGGCCGGCAGCCGCGTGGTCCATGTCGCCCCCTCGATGACCAGGGGCGCCCCGTGGAACGCGGCGTCCCCGGTGCCGTGCACCTCCCGGCCGGGAAACGCCTTCACCAGGAGCTCCGTCAGCTCCGCGGCCAGCTGCACCTGGGAAGCGGTGCCCTTGCCGCGCCACAGCCGGAATAGCGCCGGCAACGCCACCGGCGAGGGACAGCAGGGCAGCTTCACGACGATCGCGGCAATGACCCAGGTATTCCCGAACGCGGTCTTCTTCCCGCCCTGCGCGGACCCGTCATAGGCCCACCGGGCTTCGGCCACGTGCCTGCCGAACCTCTTGAAGAAGGTTCCGTCGATGGCCACGGTCAGCGGGTCACCGTCGCTGAGCAGGTACTTCGCGATCAGCCGTGCCACCGCGATCCCCAGCTTGTCCGGGTCCCACCGCGCCGAGGCGAAGAACCAGCACGCCCGGCGCCACTGCCGGCCGATCCCGGCCGCGGACGCCATCCCGGTCACCGTGCCCCGGTCCGCCAGGATCAGCCCGCACGCCAGCAGCATGAACAGGCGGTGCGTGGACCGGCGCGCGAACACCGGCGCGAGCTCTTCCAGCAGCTCACGCCACTGCCCGGGCACGGGTAGTAGCCTTTGTGGCGGCAGCATCGGCGGCACTCCCGGCAAATCGGTGAAGTGGTAAGCACCGCCGATGCTGCCGTATCACGCGCCCGTCGGCACGCCATTCACATCACCCGCCCACGCCGCCGCACGCGTCAGCCAGAAAGCCTCAGGTCACGAGGAAACTCGGAAAGACGAGACCAGCTACAGGCCGCGGCAAACACCTCCGGTCCTGCTTCACACCGGCCGCCCGACCCTCAGCCTCAATGCCCCGTTAGCGCTCGCCGGAGATCAGGTGCGTCAGTTCGAAATCACCATCCAGGCCTCCCAGGACGAGGCCACCGGCTGACCGCCTTCCTGATAACGGCAAGCGGCGCCCGCAGGCGCAACCACGCCTACTTAACGTGAAATTAAGATTTCGACGTAAACTTTGCACTATACGTAAATAAAGCGCGCCCCAGACGCAATGCCGTTAATTTAAGAAGTCGGTCGTTAGATGTCCACATTTCCACAGGCGACACGCCGGATGTAATGTGGATAAAGTCTCCTCGTTTCCTTTTCCGGG
>JBOHCK010000649.1:0-1593 GCA_050698755.1 Streptosporangiaceae bacterium
CAATGCCGCTTAGCTTGTTTTAGGTAATGCCGCGACGCCGGTATTTTCCCTGGTGAGGGCAGGATTCACGAGTTTGACGGTGGGCGGGGCGTCGTGGCGGGTGCCGTGCTGGCCGGGTTTCTTGACGCGGTAGGAGTTATGACGGGCGCGCTTGACGACGCGGGGGTAGCTGCGCTCGCGTTTCTTGTTGAGGTGCTTCGGGCTGGTGATCGCGGCCATGACCCGGTCGAGGACGCGCTGCTGCTGGTTAGGGGGGAAAAGCCGGGTCGTCGACCCGGCGGCGGATGATGCGGACGGTGCGCTTGAACTTGACCCGGTCCGGGTCGATCCCGGCCGCGGTGGCGGCGGTGCAGATCAGGGCGCTGATCGCGTAATGGGTCAGGAAGTATCCCCAGATCTCCTGCTTGACCAGGTCCGGGGACTGCGAGCGCAGGATCTTTCCCGGCCCGCGCAGGTAGGTCTTGAGCTGCCGGTTCCCGGTCTCGTGCTCCCAGCGCTCATGGTACGTGCGGGCCAGGATGCCGGCCGGGGCATCCGGGAACTCGGTGATGGTGGTGATCAGGGCGATGATCTCGTCCTTGCCGTCACCCTCCCGGTCCGGGACCTCGTACTCTACGGCCCGCACGTACCGGGCCTTTCCCGGATCCAGGTCGTCCCCGGCGCGGGCGGCGGCCCGGATCTTCTCCCGCGCCTTGCCCGTGACCTTGGGATTCACCACCGCCGACCGGTAGGAGCCGTCCGGGAAGAACTCCAGCGGCTCCAGGATCAGGTCCGATTTCACCCGCCACAGCAGCGCCGCGCCGGTGTCCGCGGCTGTGCACCAGTCCTGCCAGTTATAGAAGTTCCGGTCGGCGATCAGCAGCCAGTTTTCTTCCAGCCTCGAGTACAGGGTCCTGGCCAGGGACTGCTCGCCGCTGCCCTTGGACACGCACGGCCCGATCGCGGCCAGCACCGGCGCGTGCGACGCGCACTCGGAGATGGTCACGGCCCTGGCCTTGGGAAACGCCGCCGCCGCGCCGTCCTTCCCGGCACCGGGGTACCCGAACGCCGCGGCGTTCGCCTCCGTGTCCGGGACGTCCCATTCCAGCCCGTCGATGCTCATCAGCCGCCATGCCCCGAGGAACGCCCCCGGCGTGTCCTCCGTCGCCACCGGCGCCGCGACCTGCGTGAACGTCTCCCGCACCGGCTCCTCGCCGAGCCGCTGCCGCGCCTGGGTGATCCCGCCCGTCGTCACCGAGGCCTGCTCATCCTCCCAGCAGCCCCACTCTGCGAGGGTTTCAGTCAGGCGCGCCCAGACTTCCTCGTAGTCCTCCTCGGCCAGCAGGGCCAGCGCCATCGCGAAATACACCATGACGTGCGGCGGGAGCTTGCCGCCCTTCCGCTTCGCGGTCCTGCCCGTGACCTGCACCGCCTCGTCGACCGCGTCGCGAGGCACCCAGGACGCCAGCACGCCCAGGGAAATCCAGTCGCTCAAGCGGTCGCCGGCCACACTGCCAGTCTGCGTCATAACCCGCGATCATGCCGACAACCAGCCCAAACACGCCGCAGCGACACGCTGGACAAATCAAGATCAACTTAAGCTAAGCGGCATTG
>JBOHCK010000650.1:0-1589 GCA_050698755.1 Streptosporangiaceae bacterium
TTCACCGCCAGCGACCTCACCGCGCTCCTGGCACGCATCAGCGAACACCACAACGAAACCCAGCAGCCGCAAACACTACCGGAGGCCGCCTGACACCCCCGACGAATTAACGGGGTCGCCCACTTAGGACCCGGTTCCGCGTACTGGCGGCCGACCCCACGTTGCCACAGGGCACGTCCTCGGGCTCGGTGGTGCCCGCGGCGGGAGGAGGACAGCCGTCTTTCCAGATCTTCTTTCCGAGCGCCTGGGCGAGGGCCTGCGCGGCGGCCCCGGCGGTGCCGTAGCTGCCGACGGGCCGCGCCTGGCCCTTCAGTACCGCTGTCCAGCGTTCCCGGGGTCCGGGCGGTCCTTCTCGCCGCACGTGCCCGAGATGCTCGCCGTCGTAGGTGACCAGCTGGATGACGTCGAAGCAGGGTTCCAGCGCGGCGTGGGCCACGTTGGCCCTGGCGCGATTGCGGCGGCCCCCGCGCCGTTCCCAAGATTGCCTCACCGGGCGGAGCAGGACCGTGTCGGCTACCTGTTGATGCCAGGACACGTGCCCTATCATCATCACAGTGGCGTAAGGCCACTCGGTGGTGGATCCCGCCGAAGCCGCGCGTTCTCCAGCGCGCGAGCTCACCTGCCGCGTGGCCGATGGGTCCTGCTCGGTAACCCGGCCCGGAGGTGCCGATGACCCAGCAATATCTTATCGGAGAGCTATCGGTGCGCCTCGAGCAGCTTCAGGCGGCCGCGGCGAATGACGCGGCACGGGACGTGGCGCGCCTGCGCCTTCAGGTGGAGACAGGGACGCTGGCCGGGCTGGCTCCGGCGGTGGCGCGGGCGCTCGCGCTGGCCGACGGCCTGTGTTGGAACTCGCTGTCCTGCGGTGACATGGCGGCATTCAGCCGCCAGGCCAAGATCTCGGCCGACCTGCACCTGTTCGGCGCCTGCGCCCGGCTACTCGCAGAAGGTTAGGTGCTCAGCGTCAGGTGTGTCGCCTGATGACCGTGCGGCCCGATTCCGGTGTCTGCATGGCCTGCCTGGCGGCGGCACGAGCTGAGCGCGACCACCTGGCGCAGATGTCCCGCGCCAGCGCCGGCCATGGTCAGGAGGACGGCGGGCTGCTATGCGCCGACCATCTCATAGACGTCGCCGGGCTCGCGGGCCGTGGCGGCGTGCGGTCGTTGCTTATGTGGCAGGGGGACAGCCATGCCGCCAGTTCGTCCCGGATGTCGGTGCCGGCGGCTGGGAGGAAGGTCGGCCTTCCGGTCGCCTGGCTGCGGGCGGCACGCCGCCGTACAGGGAACCCGGCTGACTGCGCCGTGTGCCGGGCCCGGGGCGGCGCTGAACGGCGCGCAGTTGATGGCGTCCGTGCCGGGCCCGGATCGCCGCTGGTTCACGAACGCTCGGTCATGCTGTGCGTCCGGTATCTGCTCGGCCTGCGGGCGGCTGATCCATGGGCCGGGCAGGTGACGGCGCGCGCTGCGGTGGAGCGCGCCGACATCCTGATCGCTGAGCTGACCGAGGCGTTCCGCAAGAACACCTGGGCACACCGGCACGAAGCCAGGGGCCCGGAAATGGGTGCATGGCGGCGAGCGGCGGCGTTCCTG
>JBOHCK010000651.1:0-1577 GCA_050698755.1 Streptosporangiaceae bacterium
CAGCAGCAGGCGGCTGCGGCCGAGCAGCAGGCGATGATCGACCAGGCGGCGGCGCAGGCCGCCGCCCAGGCGGCGGCCCAGGTCCAGGTGCAGCAGGCAGCAGCACAACCGGCGGCTCCGCCCGCAGCGGCGCCGGAGGACCGCATGGCCAAGATCAGGGAACTTGGCGAGATGAGATCGCAGGGCCTGCTGACGGACGAAGAGTTCGCCACCGAGAAGGCCAGGATCCTGGCCACATAAGGCCGGCCGCATGGATCCAAGATCACCGTGCCACACGTCGGCTGAGCCCCGGACCGCCGGTCCGGCTCGAAAGGCAGTTGGTCCTGTGTGGCTGAAGACCTCGTAGAGAGTGCGAGCTCTGTTCCCGAACGCCATCTGCTGCGCGACTGGCGTTCGGTCATGTTCGCCCCGGTCGGCGACGGCCAGCGACGACGGCGCGGAAGCGACGGGTTGCGCCTGGCCGGTGCCGCCCTCGCCCTGGTGTGCTGCCTGCTCATCATCCGGTATGACTCCCGGATCGACCGGGCTATCACCCAGGTGATCCATCCGCCGCCGCGGAGCATCACCTGGCTGGTCACGGTGGTTTACCAGGCTGGTTCGGTCGGCGTCACGATCGTCTTGGTGGCACTGGCCCTGGTCGCGCGCCGCTGGGTGATCGCGCGCGACATCGGGCTGAGTGCGGCCGGCACGGCGGTGGTCAGCGGGATCTTGGTTCTCTTGGTCGGAAGCAACGGCGGAAGACCAAACGGAATCCTGATCAACGGCTACTTCATGCGTTTCCCGGTCCTGCAGATCGCTCTGTTCATGACGGTCGCGACGGCCACCCTGCCGTACCTGGCGCGAAGCCTGCAACGCCTCATCGAGATCTTCATCGCCTTGGTGGCTCTGGCCTCAGCGGTCGGAGGTCACGGGCTGCCGGTTAATGTCCTGGGGAGCCTGGCCATCGGCTGGGGGGTGACCGCGGTGGTCCGGCTGATCTTCGGCTCACCGCTCGGCCTGCCCTCGGCCGATGACGTGCAGTTGCTGCTCGATGAGCTCGGCATCCACTCGAGCACCGTGCAGGCGGCGGCGCGGCAGGTCTGGGGGATGGCAAAGTACGAAGCAACCGAGATGGGCCGAACGGAGTCGTCCGGTCAGCGCATCGGAATAGCGGTCTATGGCCGGGACGCGGCCGATGCCAGGCTCCTCACCAAGGCGGGGCGGTTCCTGCTGTACCGGGACTCCGGGCCGAGCCTCATGCTTACCCGGCTTCAGCAGGTCGAACATGAGGCTTACCTCACCTTGCGGGCCGGCCAGGCGGGCGTCGCCGTGCCGGACATCGTCGAGGCAGGAACGGCGGGACCGTCCAAGGACGCGCTGCTGGTCTGCCGGTTTCCGGCTGGGACCGCGCTGTCCGAGGCTGACCCTGGCGACATTACCGATGCCACTCTTGACCACCTGTACCGCCAGCTGCTGACTCTCCGGGGGGCCCGGATCGCTCACGGCGCGATCAGCGGCGACGCGCTGCTGGTCGACTCCGCGGCGGAGACCGCCGTGGTGGCGGACTTCCGCAATGCCACCGCGAGCGCTTCGCCGGA
>JBOHCK010000652.1:0-1557 GCA_050698755.1 Streptosporangiaceae bacterium
CCGCGTTCCAGTTCGGCTGGGGCAAGTCGCTGCTCGGGTTCGGCACGGCGGGGCCGATCACGTCGTGGATCCCGCCGATAATGTTCGCCGTCCTCTTCGGCCTGTCCACCGACTACGAGGTCTTCCTCATCAGCCGCATGCACGAAGAATGGACGCTGACAGGCGACAGCAAGCGCGCGGTGATCCGGGGCCAGGCCGAGACCGGCCGGGTCATCACCGCCGCCTCGCTGATCATGATCCTGGTGTTCGCGGCGTTCATCCTGACCGGCCAGCTGGCCATCATGCAGATAGGCCTCGGTTTCGCCGCCGCCATCTTCGTCGACGCCTACGTCATCCGCACGGTCCTCGTGCCCGCGGTGATGCACATGCTCGGGCGGGCCAACTGGTGGCTGCCCGCGTGGCTGGACCGGGCCCTGCCCCGGCTGCACGTGGAGCCTGCCGAGCTGATCTCGGCCGGACCGCTCCGCCAGCCGACTGGCGTCGGACCAGCCGCTTAGACCGACCGTAAGCAGACCCATCAGCCATACATACCGACAGTCGGTATGTAAAAGATAGGAGACCCTCTCGTGGACGTCAACACGTTCCTCTCCCACCGCCGGTCCCTGGCCACCCCGTCCGGCGAGATCGCCTGCACCGAGTTCGGCTCGGGGCCGGCCGCGCTGTTCGTACACGGCCTCGGCGCCGGGCCACCGCGGCGGCCGGGGCCGCGGGCACGTCGTCCGGGACGAACCCGAGCCACGGCAGCGTGCACAGCTGGACGGCCACGCCGAGCACGTTCTCCCGGCCCCGGAACTTCCGGACGAACGCCTCGTCCGCCGCCGTGAGCGTGAAGTACCGGATCAGCTCCGCCCGCGCGGGCTCCGGGAACCCCCGCAGCTGCGCCAGCTCATCCGCTGAGAACACTTCCCTGGTCGCCAATGGCGTCCCTTCCCCGCAGAGCAGACCCCGACAGGGAACACCTATCCGACATGGATGATCACGTACAGCTAAATGGGGAAACTTCGATCTCGTTACCTGGCCGTGACCCTAACCGTTGTTTTTACGCAGGATGGTCCCGGCGGGCCAGGGTGCCCGGACCAGAGCTCATCAGCGTCAGCGAGCCGACGTCGTCCGTGTTGGCCAGCCCCGTGTTGGCCAGCCCCGTGTTGGCCAGCCCCGTGTTGGCCAGCCCCGCGTTGGCCAACACCGCCTCACGCGCGATCAGGCCGCCGTATGAATGACCGAGCACGTGCCGCGCGCCGGCCGCGCGGATGACGGCCAGGATGTCGGCGCCGACCGCCGAGACCGAGTACCCATCCGGGTCGTCGGTCCCCGGCGTCTCGTACTGCCCGCGCATGTCGATCGCGAACACCCGCCGGCCGCCCGCGGCAAGCTGGCCGAGGATCGCGAGGAAGTCCTCCTTGCTGCCGGTGTAGCCGGGTATCAGCAGCGCCGCGTCCCGTTCGCAGGCCCCGGGTACCGGAACTGCTTCGAGCGCCGCGAACGAGCCGCGGGCGGTGTGGATCGTGGTCCGCTCGACTCCATCGGGCAGGTCGAGGCAGGTCGGTGTGCTCACAG
>JBOHCK010000653.1:0-1543 GCA_050698755.1 Streptosporangiaceae bacterium
AGGAGCGCTGGTCCCGGTCACCACGACGGTGCCGCCCGCGGCCAGGGTGACGCCAGAAACCGCCTCGGAGGCCGCGGTGCCGAGCGCCGGCGTCTGCTCCCACGAGGCGCCGTTCGCGGAGACGAAGGCGGTCAGGACCCGGCCCGCCTGCCCGGACACGACCGCGCCGTCGGGGCCGCCGCTGACGAACCCGGGCTGGAAGCCGGCCGGGGTGCTCAGCGTGGCCTCGCGCGTCCAGACCCGGCCATCCGGCGAGCGGTACACGGCCACGGCCGGCCTGCCGCCCACCGTGCTCGGCCTGACCAGGATGAACCCGTCGCGGGTGACGGCCTCGCCGCTGATCTGGCCCTGCGCGGCGGGCCGGACGACCAGCGTCCAGGTCGTGCCGCCGTTGCCGCTCAGCCAGGCGGCGCTGGACTCAATACTCTGCGTGCGCCCGGACTTCCCTCTGGCTGTGACGGTGGTGACCACGTCGCCCGCGATCAGGATCGCGTTCCCGTACGCCGCCGCGTACCTGATGCCGGTGACGTGGCCTGCGCCCGCGGCCAGGCCTAGTTGCGCGGCGTCGAGGCGCTGCCATGCGATCCCGTTGGCCGAGAGGAAGACCACCGGGCTAGCCTTCGCCGCGTCTCCGCCTGGAACGTTCGACCCGGCGGCGATGAAGCCGCCCGCCGTCCGCTTCAGGACGCTGATCTGGTCACCGGGCCGCAGCGGGAGCCCGGACGTGGACGCCAGCGTCCACGTCCGGCCGTCCGGGCTGGTCCAGATCGCACTGGGGCCCAGGGCCACCCAGGCGCCGTGGCCCCCGGCCACGAGCCGGGCCGCGTAGCCCGGAGGCGGCGGCCCGCCGGCCATCGTGCGCACCGCGGCCATCGACCACGAACCACCGTCGTTCGGGGAAAAAAAGAACTGCGCGCGTGCGATGCGCGCACCGGTCTGGGACCCCACCGCGACGATCTCGTCGCCGTCGCTGGCGACCCGGCCGAGGGTCTGGTCGATACCGCGGCTGTCGTCCGTGACGGCGAAGTCACCGCCCGCCAGCGCGGCCGGGGGAAACCCGACGGAGGACACGGCGGGGGGCGGGGTCGAGCGGCCGCTGTCCGCGCCCACTAGGACCACGGCGGCGACGCCGATGACGATCATGGCCAGGACCGGGAGCACCACCCGCACCATCGCACCCCGGAACTCCAGCGCGGCCGCGAAGCGGGAGAACCAGCTTGGCCTGACGGGCTGGGGCACGAAGGAGCGGAGCAGCCCGACCCACTCGGCGCGGGCCGATCGCGCGTCGCGCCGCGGGGGCGCCGCCGTCCTGGCGAACCGCGCCCGAGGCACGGAGTCGGGCCCTGGCCGTATCTGCGCGGGCCCAGGCCGGCCGGGATCGCCGTGCGGAGGATCGTCGGCCCACGGGTGGGGGCTGGAGAGGTAGACGAAGCCTGAACTGGCCGGGAACGGATCGCGGTGGAAAGCGTCGGCGCTCCCGGGCGCGCCGTCGAACTCGAAGCCGGGCATGGCCAGCTGATGGTCGGCCCACGCCTGCGGGGGC
>JBOHCK010000654.1:0-1540 GCA_050698755.1 Streptosporangiaceae bacterium
GACGTCGAGGTCGCGGACCGGGACCGGCACGTCCGCGCCCGGTTCGACGCGCTGGTAGAGCCGGGTGGTGAACAGGTGCCCGGGACGCCGGTCGGCCAGCGTGAGCGCGGTGAGCCACTTGACGTTGTTGGTGCCGAAGTAGCCGGGCACGAACAGCCGGGCCGGGAAGCCGTGCTCGCTGGTGAGCGGTTCGCCGTTCATCTCATAGGCGATGATCCCGCGTTCGGCCGCCGTGGCCAGCGGCAGGTCCTTGAGGTAGCAGGCGCAGTGGGTGCCGTCGGAATCAGGTCCTCGCGCCCAGAGGATGCTCGCGCGGGATCGCACCCCGGCGGCGTCCAGCAGCGCCCGCACCGGGACTCCCTGCCAGCGCACGTTCGCGACCCGCCGGACCGGGATCGTGGGCTGCAGCGGGTTACCGAAGCACTCCAGTACCGCGGTCACCGTCACCGAGGGCAGCGCGCGGAGCTGCGGCAAGCTGATCCGCAACACGCTGCCGGCCAGGCCGTCGACCCGCAGCGACCAATCCGGGGCGGCGACCCGCGCGATGCCGAAATGCCCGATCACGTAGGCGTCGGGGGTCTGGGTGACCCGTGAGCCGAGCCTGCCGGGCGGCGGCGCGCGCTTGGTGGTGACGGCCGGATCCATCACCGGTCCGGCCGCGCGGGTCTCACCGGTCACGGCCCGTACCGGGGCCGGCCCGCAGCGGCGTGTGCCGGCGGGTGTCCACCAGGAGCTGGAAGATATCGGACCGCTGGTAGGCGCCGACGATGTCGTGGATCTGCTTGGCCACGATCTCCTGTCCCAGATCACAATCCGCGTACAAGATGCCCTCGCGGCCCAGCAGCGGACCCGCGACCGCCTGGCCCTGCGGGTTGAGGATCATCGAGGCGGCGGGATTGGCGGTCAGCAGCTTACGGATCCTGCCGTCCTCCCCGGCGACTTCGGCCACCGCCCGCTCATCCAGCGCGCACGAGGCGATCACGTTGAACACCTTGCCTTCGAACGCATGCGCCGCGCCGCGGATCCGGATGGCCTCGGCGAGGTCATAGTCGTTGCCGGGCAGTGCGGCGCCGAACGGCCAGCACGGCGGGTAACCGGCCACGTGCAGCCGCTCCCCCTGGGCGAGCAGGCAGAACCGGGCCAAGGTGTTGGTGTTCTCCCCGCAGATCAACGCCCCCAGCCGCCATCCGTCCAGCTCGGCCGGGACCAGATCATGGGCATCGCCGTGCGACCAGGTCAGCCGCTCATACCAGGTGGCGACCAGCTTGCGGCGGTGATTCACCAGCCGCCCGGCCCGGTCGAAGACCAGATTCGAGTTCCACAGCTGGCCCAGGCTGGCGTCGCTGCGTTCGTTGACCCCGATCGAGAGCACGACTCCGCACCGCGCGGCCACCCGGCCCAGCCGCCCGGTCCCGGCTCCCGGAACCACGACCGACTGGCGCACCAGCCGCCCATGGAACGGGTGCTGGTCCACCGGTGCCAGCACGCCGTTCCAGATCGGGAACCCCGGCACGAACGCCTCGCCGAACGCCACCAGCTC
>JBOHCK010000655.1:0-1505 GCA_050698755.1 Streptosporangiaceae bacterium
ACCCCGGACAAGCCGCACAACAGGCGAACGGCAGGACGCCCACGCCCGGAATCACCCCGGAAAACTCCTCAGGCAGGAATCAGGCCGGAAATGATCTACCGGCATTGGTCGGTGGATCGAGGCTTAGGAGAGAGATTTAAATAACTTAGTCTTCTGGTTTGTCTGCTGCGTGGATGGTGTAGTTCCAGTCGGGATGCCAGTCATGCCTGGTGACGCGGGTCTTCTCCAGCTGCCGCATGTCCTTGCCGCTGATCTTCTCCCCGGTGGGGTAGATGCCGGCGTCGCGGCTGGCGGTGACGGTGAGGCCGGTTCTGGTGGTGGTCGCGCCGATGAGTTCCACGATGGTCTCGTAGCTGGCCAGGGGCTTGCCGCGCCAGTTGACGGAGATGAAGGAGAACAATCTATGTTCGATTTTATTCCATTTTGAGGTTCCCGAGGGGTAGTGGAGAAGGGTCACGTCCAGGTGATGGCGCCCGGCGAACGCGGCGAGGTGCTTCTTGTACGCGCGGGACCGGGCGGCGTTGGAGCCGCCCGAGTCGGCGGTGACCAGCAGCCTCGTCGCGCCCGGGTAGCGGAGGCGGCCGAGGGTGACCCACCACGATTCCAGCGAGGCGACGGCGAACGCGGGAGTGTCGTGGTCGTCGCCGACGCTGACGAACCCCTCGTTCTCCCCCAGGTCATAGACGCCGTAGGGGATGGCCTTCCCCTCGGCCCAGCCCGGGAAGTCATGGTCCAGGACCTGCGGCGCCTGTCCTGCGCGGGCCCATTCCCGGCCGCCGTTGGCGAAGTTCCCGACGAGCTCCTTCTTCTTGGCGTCCACGCTGACCACGGGCTGCCCGGCGGCGGTGAACTCCGCGGCGCACTCGCTGATGTAGCCGAACTGGGGGTTCCGGTCCGGGTGCGGGAGGCTTTTCGCCATGGACTTGTTGTTGGACTGCAGCCGCCATCCACCCTGGTACATCAGCCGCCGCACCTTCGACGGCGACGCCTCGTGCCCCTGCCGGCCCAGCTCGTCCGACAGGTTCACCAGGGACTTCGACGTCCACCGCAGGCGCGGGGTCATCGGGTCCCCTGCCTCGCTCTTGTCGTCGCCGAGCAGGGCGTCGAGGGCGGCGGGCAGTTCCGGGTCCTTGTCCTCGGCCTTCTTCCGGCCGCCGCCCGCCCGCCGGACGCGGCCCTCTTCCGGGTCTTTGCCCAGGTCGGCGATCCCGCTGCGGACAGTCTCGATCGCCGCGCCGGCCGCCTCGGCCACGAACTTGATCCCGCCGTAGCCCAGCTGCCTCGCCTCGGTGCCGAGCCATATCCGGCGGGCCCGCTCGTCCAGGTGCGGCGACGCATCCGCCCACTTGCCCGCGATCTCGGCCTCGCGCTGCTCCCGCTCAGGCCCCGGCATGGTCCGCAAGCTCACGCTCATAGCAGAACCCTAGACCAGAACGACTAAAAAACTAGATTATTTAAACTTCTCCACTAACCGGGGCGGCCGCTCTGTTAACGTCAGGCACGGC
>JBOHCK010000656.1:0-1503 GCA_050698755.1 Streptosporangiaceae bacterium
AACCCTGAGGTGCTCTTCTTCGGTCCTGCGCCCCCGCACATGTCCAGGCTGCCGGCGTGGAGGGTGATCAGGCAGCACCCAACTCAGGCGATTGGCTTGGTGAGGTGGTGTCACCGGTCGGCTCCGGCGTCGCGCCGGACAGGTCCTGGCGGGTGACCCGGATCACGGCCAGCGCGATGATCACCGCCAGCACCATGACGCCCGCCGAGACCAGGTAGCCCGTGGAGAACCCGGTCGCCAGCGCGTGATCGTACATCCGCGTCTGCGCCGCGGCGGAGGCGTGCACCCCCGCCCTTGCCGTCGCGGCGGCCTGGGATCGCAGGCTGCCGGCTACCGCGCTCCAGGCCACGGTGCCGACGGCCGCGAGCCTGATCGAGCCGCCGACCTGCAGCCCGACGTTGACCAGGCTGGACGCCACCCCGGCGTCTTTGTCGCTCACCTTGGTCAGCCCGACCAGGAAGATCAGCACGAACAGCGGGCCCAGGCCGGCCCCGAGGACCAGTATCGGCCCGAGCATCCCGCCAGCGTAGCTGCTGTGCTCGGTGATCCGGGACAGCCAGAACATCCCGCCGGCCGCGATCGCGCTGCCGGCGATCAGCAGCGGCCGGGCGCCGATCCGGGTCACCGCCTGCTGCGTGACCACGGTCATCACCAGGACCACCGGGACGAACGGCAGGTAGGCCAGGCCGGTCCATCCGCCGCCTCATCCGAGCACCTGCTCGATGGACTCCGTTCCGCCAACAATCGCGCGTGGCCGGGTGAGGCCGGATCACGTGAATCGCGTGATCGAGGCTCACCCGTCCGGTCGCGGCGCGCCTTTCTGGCGCACAGCCGGAACACCAGACGGCGGTGCGTTCCGGTCGGAACCCGCCCGGACCCCCTGGCGGGCCGTGGTCAGCCTGACCGGATCGGCTCGCTCACGGCCGCCGCAATCACGCGGACAAGGTGACGCCTGCTCACCCAGCCGGATCCGACGCTGAGACCAGTGCTGACCGAAGAAGGGAGCACCATTCATGCGGCTGATAGCCCGCAGGATCGCGCACCTGCTGCCTAATATCCGCATCAACGTCGCCAACCCCGGGCTGACCGCGACCGACCTCAGCGGCGGACAGGGCCATTCAGTCCATGACGGCACCGACGCCATCATCGCCTACGCCCTCGCCGCCCCCGGCGGCCCGACCTGCACCTTCGCCGACCGCGATGGCACTGTGCCCTGGTAATCCCCGCCAACCCGAAAGAAGAGGAAATGTATCTGGTCACTGGAGCAACAGGCAACGTCGGCGGCCCCGTCGCGCGGCAGCTACACCAACAAGGCCACAGCGTCCGCGCACTGGTGCGCGACCCTTCCCGGGCGGCCGGCCTGCCCGCGGGAATCGAGCTCGCCGCCGGTGATCTTGACGACCCCGCAAGCGTGGCCAAAGCGGCCCACCGCGCCGAGGCCATCTTCTTGATGCACGTCGGAACCGGGACCGAGCAGACCAAGACGATGATCGCCGCCGCGCA